>JAFGES010000065.1 GCA_016931455.1 Desulfobacterales bacterium
ACAAGAGTTAAATTATGGGCTAAAGCACACGAGGCGATGATCAAATTAAAGTCATCCAAACGTGTACCATTTATTTCGAGTTGTGTTTTGAGCATTCCGAATATTGAAACGGACTCCACGCCGACCGGGATGATCTCAAGCGATTGTTCTATAGTTCTTATCTTTGCCATGTTGCTGGAAACCTTTTGAGATTTATTTGCACCGTAATAAAGCTCCATCAAGGTGATAACACTTATTTTTATAGGATCGTTAAGATGACGTTGTAAATTTTTTTTTACTGCAATGTTTCCTTTCAGACTGTAGATTATCGTATCCGTATCAAGCAGAAACATTAAAATCCTTCCATCAGTTTTCGTGAGTTCTTCCTGGCGCTTTTTATTTGCGCAACAATTTCTTCCGGCCCTTTTGAATCCTCCCATGAACCGGAAAGTTCAAGTAACACCTGTGCCGGTGTTTTCGCGGTCAGAAATTGTTTTTTGTTGGCGATATATGCTTTCAACAAGAAGAGTACCTGTTGACTGATTGACCGGTTTTCTGCAGCAGCGATATCTTTGATCTGGTCGTACAGGGCATCTTCAATCCCTTTAATCTGTAAATTTGCCATTTTTATTCCTCCGCCCTATTTTCATGAAAAAATAATACAAATGCATGAATATGTCAAGACTGATTCATATCAGGGCCACGGTTGATGGTGTGGTGGAAAGTGCGGAAATATTCAACCCGAAGCCGGCTACCTTTAAAAATCAACAATCAATTTGCCGTCGTTATTTATTTCTTATTTGTCCGACATTGAATTCAATATCAAGATAGAATAATTTTATTGTGGTTTCAATAGGTAATAATTAGGATCTGTTCTGTTCAAAATTCCCTAAAAAACATTGATTTTTTCCGGGTTGAGTTGTACGATTGATTTGTACAAAAGAGGGAGGTGACAAAAAATATGGAAAAAGTAGGTATCAGTGAGCTAAGAGAAAATCTGTCAATATTTCTGAAAAAGGTTCAGAAAGGGCAGGTTATTACAATTACTTCACGCGGTCATGAAATGGCGAGACTTGTCCCTGTGGAAGATAAGAGGGAGAAATCAAGAGAATTTTTGCGAAAATTGGGCAGGAATGCTGATATCGGTGATATACTATCCCCAATTGATGAAGAGTGGGAGGCTATGAAATGATTGTTGTTGATACTCACATAATCATTTGGAATGCTTTGAAGCCAGAGATGCTCTCCGAAAAAGCAGAAAAAGCCATTTCAGCAGCCAATAATTCGGATGGAATAATATTTTGTGAAATTTCGTTGTGGGAAATAGCAATGCTGATGCACAAAGGAAGACTCAGTATAGATATCGAATACATGGAATTCATAAAACTGATATTAGAATCCAACGAATACGTTTTTCAGGGAATCACGCCGGAGATAGCAGCGCTTTCCACGGATTTGCTTTCGGACAATAACAAGGATCCCGCCGACAGAATCATCGCTGCAACTTCAATCATCGAAAATGCTAAACTGGTTACTGCTGACAAGAAATTAAGACAATCAAAAAAAGTTGCTACTATCTGGTAAACAGGAAATAAGCCCCTACTCCTCACTGAAACCGTATTTTGGTAATTGCTCGATAAAGCAACATGGGATGATTTGAGGTACCAAACCTATCTGTGCCAGACAATTGAATCAGGCATGAAAGGCAGCGTTGAAGGACGGACGGTTGATGTAAAAGAAGTGCGCAAAAAAAATGGGCTGAAAAAATGAGAGCTCACTGGACGGAAAACCTTATAAGGCATCTCGACACGCGGAGGCAGACGATTCCTCAAATTTATTTAACCCATAATATTTTGAAAAGTGAATAACAATGAATAAGGCAGCTATCACCAAACATGAGATTTACAACAAGCTGGTCGGTTTCTCCGAGCAGGATTTAAGTGATATTTCCAATTTTATAGATTTTATGAGGCATAAGAAAAAATTGGGTGAAAAAAAATAGTCAAACTTGAAGGGATTCTAATTCAATTTATAGCTGTGAATGTTCTGCACGAACCCCTATTACGGACGAATCGAAGATCCGGAAGGGGAGATCTCAGCATAGGAGTTGAAACGCGCAACGTCAAGTCGGTTTCTCATTTTACATTTGACGACCCCAGATTTATCGTCTATTTTGCAGTATCAATAAAAAATGGACGAAAAATGGAACAACTATGTATATAAGACGAAGCCTTGAAAGTTTTGTGACAAAAGTAACGGAGCAATTTCCAGTCTTACTGGTTACCGGCGCCAGACAGGTCGGAAAAACGACCTTTCTTCAGCATTTAAGTAACAATAAGCGGACGTATGTGACTCTGGACGATCCCATGATTTTAAATCTGGCCCGGGAAGATCCGGCTCTTTTTATGCAGAGATTTCCTGCCCCGGTTTTCATTGATGAAATTCAGTATGCGCCTCAACTCCTGCCTTATATCAAGATGGCTGTTGACAAAGGGCGAAAACCGGGAATGTACTGGCTTACCGGCTCGCAAAAATTTCAATTGATGGATGGGGTTTCCGAATCGCTGGCCGGCCGGGTGGGGATAGTTAATCTCCTTGGTTTTTCAAGGATGGAAACATTAGGGAAAAGTGAATATGCCAGGCCATTTTTTCCAAATCCGGAAGAAATGCAGCACCGTATCCGGGAAAACGGGCCATTACCCCTCAAAGCCTTGTTTCAGCTTATCTGGCGGGGTTCATTTCCCGCAATAGCCCTTTCAATGGAGATGGACAGAGATCTGTTCTACGGTTCTTATGTCCAAACATACCTTCAAAGAGACGTTCGTGATCTTGCAAGAGTCGGTGATGAAATGGCATTTCTTCGTTTTTTACGTGCTGCCGCCGCAAGAACAGGGCAGTTATTGAATATGTCCGATATGGCAAGAGATGCGGATATTTCTCCCAATACCGCAAAAAGCTGGTTGTCCATATTGCAGGCATCCGGTGTTATCTATCTTTTGGAACCCTATCATTCAAACATTACCAAGCGATTGGTAAAAGCCCCAAAACTCTATTTTCTTGATACAGGCCTGTGTGCTTATCTGACGGAATGGTCAAGCCCTGAAACCCTGGAGGCGGGAGCCATGACGGGCGCCATCCTGGAAACATGGATCGTTATCGAAATACTGAAAAGTTACCAGCATAATGGTCGAAGGGCTCCCATCTATTATTATCGCGATAAAGACAAGAAAGAGGTAGATCTTCTCATTGTCCAGGATGGGATGATTTACCCATTGGAATTTAAAAAGACGGCTTCTCCAAAAAAGGATGCGGTAAAACATTTTTCCATTCTCGAAAAATTAAAAATGCCCATTGGTTACGGCGGTGTGATCTGCCTGTCCGAGCACTGCCTCCCTTTAACGGAAAAAACGAGCGTTATTCCGGTCAGTGCGCTATAATTAAATTATTATCAGTTGAAAGTTGGAGGGCTTAAATTTTCGGTGGAATGAAGTGCTTTTCTTCCGTCTATTGCGGTTTATACGCAGGGCTGTGACACCCTACGACTTGGCCCGTGCTGATAAAGGTGAAAGCACCATCATCATTCCGGCAATTGTTTTAATGGAGATACTTTACCTATATGTAAAATGTAAAGCAGGGGATATTTAAAAACCCTATTTACAAATTTGCAGATGATTCTATGTCCAATTGGTTGGTTTGAGGCCCTCGATTCTTTGGAAATGTTTCAAGTTATTGGTGACAAGAGTTAAATTATGGGCTAAAGCACACGAGGCCATGATCAAGTCAAAGTCATCCAAAAACAAAGTTATTGCTTTTTTAGTGCCGATAATCCAATATTTAAAAGTACATTCTACTGTTTTGATTAAAATATCAAGAAACTATATGACACTTGGTGATAAGATACAAAAGGCAAGAAAAGAGGTGGCTTCAGCGGATATCGACGGAAAAATCGATTGCGCTACCAGCTATATCAGCGCTTACAAAAAAGAAAATGCTCATCCTTTTAACGGAAAAGCATGAACATGCTTAAAAACAGGAGACGTATCATGCCGGCGGCAAACTGCAATCAAGTTATGGCCGAAATAAAAACATTAAATTTATCAGACCAGCTTCGTCTTTTGGAAGAAATGGCAACGCTGATTCGGAAAAAGGCAAGCAAAACAAAGCCCCGCAGCATTTTAGAGTTAAAAGGGAAAGGTAAGGATATCTGGAAGGGACTTAATGTAAAAGCCTATATTGATGAGGAAAGAACATCGTGGAATGGATAAAGGATTTTCAAGGAAAAACGGTGGGCCTCGATACTGCGCCACTGATATACTTTATTGAGGAAAATACTGCACACCCGATGCCATCCAGATCAGTGCGGCGTTAGACGCAGGGGCGACTCATTTTTTTACCAATGATATCAGATTACCTGACATTCCATCCATTCAGATTCTTTCTCTTGATACACTTGTTTAATATTAAGGTTCATGCAGAAAGTGCTTAAAAAATTAACTGGAAATTACTGCACTGCAATGGATGACTCGAATAATAATAGTAGAGACAAAACAGAAAATCGCTGAAATCAATTTTAATTTATAGTTGTGAATGTTCTGCACGAACGTCCCATATTACGAACGTCCCATATTACGCATATTACCCTTTTCCAAGTTAAGAATGTGGCCTGCTTTTTTCTTTTATGACATCAACTTTCCTGCAAAATACCATTCACCTTCGCGAAAGCGATGTTCATTCGTTTTGATCCAATCCTTATATTGGGCTATCGCTTTCTTTTGCTCTACTACAAACATGTCGGTCTCAAACGGGAAGTCAATTCCGTAACGAATTACTAACTCTTCATAGGCCAGCCAACGAACTTTATTAGGGCTTTTTTCGGATTCCAAGTTTTCCAACAGACAAGCGGGCGAGTATGGTTTGCCATTACGATAACGGATTTTGGGGTTAAAGCGTGATTTATTTTCAGCCCACCACTTTTGCCAGTCTTCCGGTTTTTGTGAGATGCGGGTTATGGTTATGCCTGGTTCTTCGCCGGGGAGATAAAGACTTTCCCCTTGTTTCAGCTTTTCAATCTCTTCTTCAAACAATTCGTCTTCATCTATTTCTTCGGAAATAAAAACTTCTTCGTAAATTTCCGCTCCGGTAATGAGATTTAATCCCATTGCCGCAGATTCGGCAAGATCAGCATTACAAAGACTTGCAAGAAGTATCTCAACAGTCGATATATTCCCGAGCAAACCCAATGCGATAAAAGAATCAGCGTTTGCTTTGTTGTTAATGACACTTTTCATCAAAATCACCGCCGTTGATCGGCTGCCCCCGAGTCCAAGCGGCAGAAGCGGCCAATTCTCTGAATGAACGGAGCTTAGACAATAATCTAAAGTTTGCGGATCGCCAATACGCAAGAGCGCCAAGGCCGCTGCAGAACAGACTGATTCGTCTTCATATTTAAGATACTTATTGAAAAGGAGTGTGCGGGCATATTGTTCGCGAATGCGGCCAATAGACCAAATAATGAAAGACGCTGCTTGTGTATTGTTTTGCTGCAGCGCATGGAGAAGTTCTTTCCCTGAAGGTAACCGTCGATACCCTATAAGTTTCGCAGCAACCGGAATTAGCCTTTGATCCCCTTCTGATAGAATACGAATAAATTCATCTTCCCATTCCAACGGCAGCTCAGGGTTGAGGGCGTCGCTTATGGCTTGAACTCTTTCTCCATCCTTTGGATCAAGGGCTTCCAAACACTCCAGAACAAAATCAAGTCCGTTTTGTCGACAAAAAACTCTTACTGCAGCATGGAGTTCTCCAAAGTCGCCTTCTATTGCTTGAGTTTTACATACTTTCAATGCCAGCTCTTCGCCGACTACCAAGGCATCAATATGTGCTTCAAAGCGTTCTTCAAAGTCTGCGATATCCAACCATGTTATTTCGAGATCATCGAATAGGGTTAGACGCTGTTCGTAAAGGAAGGAGGCTTCTTCAAGATGTTCTTTGTATAGTTCTCGTTCAAAATCTGAAATTGATTGCGTCATTTTGAGTATAGTTGTTTTATGGTTGGGTGCAGACTGCACCTTAAATATTAATGAACGATGAACGGATACTCATCTAATTACTATTGATTCAACTGGGCAAAAGGTTTTATGAAGTCTGCCAAACATGTTTACAAGTGCATCAAATGCCTCCTCAGCTGATAGAAAAATATCTATAGTATGCTCTAATGTCCACGGATCAAACATATAGATTTCTCCCGAGTGCATTGTGCTTTCCTTTGCCTCTTCTATGAAGTCAGAAAAGCCTCCAGTCTCGACTATTTTGTGCCAAGCTTCAAGATACGAAACCAAGATATCAACTTCAGGCCAAAAAAGCTTTCTTTTAAACTCGACTCGAATAAGACGATCTCGATGAAGGTGGAAAAAAGGCACTTCTTCATAGGTAATGCCAAATGGCAAATTCGAGTACACCTTCGGAAATGGTGGTTCTTCTTCCAAAAAATCTGAAATGTAATAGAAATGATTACTGTTTTTTTGAGTAATAATACTTACACCGTCGAACGATAGTTTTTCGGGGAAGGAATGTATTAGCATTCCTAACAAAACTAGATAGATTCCTTTGTCAATATTTTTTATAATATAATGATATTGAACATCAGAATTTTTCTTATCACTTTTAATTAACCGCATTTCGGATATAGATGGAGAAAATTTTTCACCACAAAACATACCTAAATTGGCTCCATCTGTTAAGTAGAGTAATGTTTGATCTAATTTATTTTGTGTTTGAAAATCAAGGCCCGATTTTCGGTAAAATCTAATGATTAGATCTTGTTCCTTGATGGAAGAAGCAACTTTAATTTCGCATCCGAAAGGTAACTTATTTATGCTATCCATTTCTTTTTTTCCTCATTACTGATCAAAACGAGATAACCACTCAAGCGTTTCGTCCTCTGTTTCGAATAATACTCTATATTCTTTAATACGAATGGATTTCACTATCTTGCCAACATCATGGTAGCTTTTTAATAATTCACCCTTATTTATGTCTCCAAATTCTGGTTTATTGCCAGCTTGAATGATAACACCCTGTTCCAAGTTATGTATCACAACTCGATCATTTTGATTTGTTAATTCTATCGCTTTTTTTCGTAGTACTTGATAATAGTTATTATCCAATAAAGTTAACCAATTTATGCACTTAATTCCATCTTTCTCATAATGGACTGAACCAAGCCTATCTGGAATGTCGAATCCTGAATATCTCCGGGTGAGTGAAATAAGACGTTTTGTTACTTCAGCATTCGCATTCACTGTATCAGCAATGAGGGCGTAGCCCGCCGTACCGGTGCCAAAAGGGATCTTTTGGACCAAATTTTTTGTTAAGATCAGTAAAGGCTCTGCTGATTTTTGTATATAGCTGCAGGGAAGGGTCAGACACAGGTGACCCCCTGAATTATTCAAGAAAGCGAGAGTAATTCCTTCAGGGGATATGTCTCTCGGTGATTTGCCGCCTTTTAAAATCATCACGTAGAAACCTCGTCTTCTTGCATGCGGTTCAAACCAGAAGGGAACCATTTTTAAAGTTCTTGTTGTTATCGGCTCGAATTCCCTCATTGTTTCGGTACGAAACCATGATAGTTTGTCACCGATCAACTTAAAACATTGAGCATAAAAATTTATTATTTCCTCTCTGAGATCAAAGAAAGAGCTTTTTGTGAAAAGTGTTATCGCTATGCTCGGTGTGATCAAAACATCTTTATCTTGTCGGTAGATTAGATTTTCCAGCATTATATACCCCATATTTTTTGTTAGGCGAGGAAATCATATTAGAATTGTAACTAATCAATCGAATTGAACTTATTATGTTGGGAGCACCCATGTAGATAACCAGAATAAATGGAGCTGAAATTGGTCTTTTTTCTCAGATTAAGTTAAAATATCGTAATAATTTTTCAAATTAAATGGTCAGATATTATTCTATATATGACTGATATATTTAAGATTATGTTATTTAATTATTAAAATGTATATGAGAATGCAACACGTTTAGGTGCCGTTCTCGGGGAAAATGGATAGTTTTTAATATTATATTTTCAATATGTTAAATATAGTGTGTTGATATTATAGCGAATATAAATTTTAGGGTGTTTTATATATTTGCAATTACCTGAAACGACCAACTTTATTGTATGAACCAGATTCCTCCTATGCCTAAAAAAACCCATAAAATCAGTTCGCGTAGCGACCTTTTTTAAGACTTTTCGTTAAAAAGGGTTCATTTAAATGAATGTGGAAAGCCATATTAATGGTCAAAATAATCAGGAAATACATGTAAATTTAATCTGAAAATCAACAACCCATGGGCTAAAGTAACCCATACTAGATCAAAGAGAATGTAAAGAAAAGCCAATTCATCAATTTCATGGTCCTATTGATAGATCTCTAAGATGGCACGATTTTCCATCTCACAAATACAAAAGATCCGGATGATTAGAGACATTTTAAAGTTGAGTGTGATAATAGCAATATGAAAAGGCGGAATTTATGTGATTGCATGTGGTTGAAATTCATTATTACTATTATATTTTTATGGTTTAATTTTTTTCTGCTATGGGCATTGCTCACACTCACATACGGCGCAGTCAATTATCATAATTTCTTTGGTTGCCTTATGATCCTGAGCCACCTGTTCGTAGCGCCCACGTTGGTCGTCTGAAAAAGTGTCTCCAGGAAATTTGAAATCTCCTATTTGTTTAAGACGACCAGTGGTGTCATAAAGAAGGATATCGGGGAAGGCTCTTCTCTGTACGCCACCAAACATCACAGGAAAATATTTTTCCAAAGTTACATTCGAGAAATAGGGATAATCCTGACGTAGTTTCTCGATATATCTTCTTAGTCGCCTTGTAAAACTACGCCACCTTCCTGCATCTTGTCTTGCTTGTTCCCCCTCTTTTAATGCCTCACAAAAGATGTGACACAAAAATTGGATCTCTTCTTCTGTTACATCAAATTTTATCTGTAATTCTTTGATAGTATTAGCATTTGGAGCATTACCATTATTAGTCATTGGATCGCCCAATCGAGGCACATTCTTGTCTTCGACTTTAACATCAAAGCTATAATTAACAAACTTAGCGATGCCTGAGGTAGTACTTGATACAACTCCCTTTGCTGTTCCTGCTTCATCTCCCTTGCTTGTACTGAACTTTGAAGTTTTCAGCATAATGGGATTGCCATCCATTTTTACCTTACTGCTGCCGTCAGCGGTATCGGTGGATTGGGCAATATTTACGTATGGGATCGGAACAGGTGGCCCCGGGGGGGTAGGTGTCTTACAAAAGTCTGGTACTGATGGGGCCTTGCCACCGCTATCCTTATGAACAACGGTTCGACCGTTTACAATAATAGTTGCACCCATAAAAGTCTTTTGTTTTTAGTTAACTTAAGGTTTTTTCAGCAACACAGCTGATCTCTCTTTTCCATTCGATGCTGTCCAGATCAAAGCGTTATCTCCACGAGCGTAACCCCTTTGCCACGCAGCAATAGCTATATATACAAGGACAGCGCCCGAAGCAGCTCCGATATCTCCGTAGCAGTCTGCCGGATGCCAGATTTCCAGCGGATCTTTGTGATTGAAGCCTGTGCGGAGATAAGCGTAAACCCACTCCATGCTCCTAAAACTCTCGCCGTTCATATCGCAGATCGTCCAATCGGCCACCTCGTCTCTGGTCTTGAAAATAGACAAGGCACGGCGTAAGCAGCTAGTCATCCCCTGGCCTATGCAGATACCATTCGAAGTCAAGGGATGTGGCTCTTCACCTAAGCCAACGGATAGGATTATAGCAAGTGGCTTTAAACGATATCGCATGGCAAAATCCAACGACGCCAAAAGACAAAATCCAGCACCTTCACCAGGAATGAATCCATCTTTATTTGCCTCTGAATGAAGGCGTTTGGTTCTGTCTATCCAATCCAGGGTGTCGGCGTCATAATAAGAGTCAACACCCCCGACAAGAACCAGTTCTTGGTCGCCGGAACTAATCCAATCAATTGCTTTCCCAATGCCAGACAAAGTGGAGGCATGGCCTGTTGGGATAACGCATTGTTTTTTTCCTAAGAATGAAATACTAAGTTTGCTTTTCAAATGCGACAAAATAGATTCCCCGATGTTATTCTCTAACCCAGGGCGTGAGGAAGGGACACCAAGAGATATACCTATTGCAGGAAGCAAACTCCGAAGAGAGCTGTCCTTTAGCAATGCATCTATAGCCTCTCGTGCAGCTGGGATGGCCAACGCCATGAGCCGGTCCAATCCCCGCAGTTCCTCTCCGATGAATTCAGCCATCGAGAGCAAAATTGGCTCCCCAACTCTATCTATCATGTAGCTTTCTTTGAACCTAGATAAATTCGTGCGAACCGAAGCCGCAGTCATAGAGGAGTTGCAACCGATGGCTGTTAGTGCACCACAACCAAGAATACAAATATTTTGAGAAAAAATATTGTATTTAGCTGAACCTAAAGCCACAATTCCACCTAAATATGCTTTTATCGGATATTCGCGTTTTTTCCAGCTCAAATGTCTTACGATGACATGGAAGATAAGTTTGCCAAGTCAACATCACGCGAGAAATATCCGGTTCGATGACAACTGAACCGAGCTTGGTCTGATGATCGACCCATTGACCTCCCAGAAGGGTTTTGAATTCCAACAAGATTTCCGGCAAGGGGAATCCCAAGTATCCATCTGGTGTTAAATGGTGCAATTCGATATATTCACCACCCAACAGGTGTGGTGAAAACACAAAATCCGGATTTGCCCCCAGAAAAAAACGAAAATCAAAGTCCAAAGGATACAGTGGCAATCGGTTTTCAATATATTCCTGATCGCAAGTACCTGCATAACGACGTCTAGGCTCCCAGTGCTTGCATATAAATCCGACACCGACCGGGTTTGGTCGGCTCTTCCAACTCTTTATTTTGTTTTTTGGATCTTCAAGATTTGGCAAGGGTTTGTTTTTCAGAAAAGAAGACGATAGACCAAATCCGGTGCCTATAGGATTCCGAAATTCAGCTCCTTGCTTTTTAGGATCATTATTAGAAATATCAGCGCCACCAAAAGCCCGTTCATAGATCAAGGGCATCTTTACAAACGGCTTGGGTGCCGTCATCGCCAAACCGATTAGTGATCCACGCCATGTTCGATCTCCGTAAACCCGAATTCTCTTATGTCTTCCGGCCACTTTTATGTCGACGTCTAATTTCGAAACTGGCTTTTCCCTAGGTGTATATGCATGACCGTTGATGACAACATCAGTACCAGGTTTTTTAAAAACTAACTCGTTTTCGTATTTCATACTTGAGTTCCCTGGCTCACCATAGTATTCATCCGCAATACAGATTGGTTCTTGTTTATCTGCCAGAAATAGTTGCCCCTTCTTTATTTCAAAAGAGGCTTTCACTGCGACTACCCATATCTCAGAACCATCAATATCAAGAAAAACAGCTCTCTCAGCTTTATATGGGGTTCTGTTGTCCAGCTGTAGCATCGACAATCCCTAATCAGTTTATTTTTACTGACGCACCTTTGATCTTGTTAACTCCACTAGCTTTCGTCACTACTTGGGAACCTTTCAAAATTACTTTTCCTTCCTTGCTCATAGTTAAGGAGCTTCCACCGCAACGCAGCTCAATCTTATTTTGGGCGACGAAGTCAAGTTGATACGAAGATTCCTCTCCGGTAATGTATTTCTGGACAACACCTATTACGCACCCTCGAACCCCACTCTTCTCTAATACGAATAGAACCGGATCTCCCTTAGTCAGTAAAGGTATGGAGCCAGCGCTTGTCCTGAGAAAATCACAGACCAAACTTGAGCTATTCTCTTTATACTCGACAATTATTTCGCCGTTAGGCCTAATAGCTGAAATTCTACCGCGCATGATTTCCATGCGATCAAGATTTTCCTGCACAGAAAAAAATGAGACAATTTTATTATCCATTTAGTTTTCTCCAATTTTTGAGCCTTTTATCTTGATATCCCCGGAAGACTTGATGTCCACTTTGCTCCCTTTAATAGATATGTCCGTACCCTTTATTAATATTTCTCCGCCGTTTTTTAGAACTATCGAGGCTTTTCCGCACTTTATAAGCAGTTCATCCTTAATATCAATAACTCCCTTCTTTTTCCCTATAATTGCGAAATCATCCCCTGCACTTAAGGACATTTTTTTGCCGGATAGAATGCTGACATCTTTTCCTGCACTTTGAGAAATATTCCCCCCGGCATCAACGGATTTATTTTTTCCAACATTTTCACTACTGTTTGCCCCGACATTTACTGATTTTACTGCACCGATCTCTTCAGCTTTTGCTGCTCCCACAGTCTCATTCATCGCGGCGCCCACAGTGATTTGATACAGCCCACCGATAGTCAGCTCTTTTGCCGCTCCAATCGTTTCTGCTGTATTAATCGTAACTGTTTCGGTCTTATTACTGCCAACTTTGAGGCTCATATTTGCCCCAATAGATTCCGTATGATTTGCACCTACCTGGATGGTTTTATTGGAACCGATCGTCTCACTCTGGTCAACGCCTACTTCCTTCGTTCGATTATTCCCCACTGATAGAGTCTCATCATGTCCCACTGTCTGATTTTTATCATTTTCAATAACAATGGTCCAATCTTTTTGCCCATGCAAATAAATCTCTTCTTTTCCCTTCTTATCCTCAAACCGAATCTCATTCGATCCGCCGCCTCCAAGGGAAGAATCCGATTTTAGGGTGCTTTTTGTTTTTTCATCAGGAAGAGGGTAGGGTGGAGAGTTGGTGCCGTGGTAAACACGACCTATTATAATCGGTCTGTCGGGATCGCCTTCAAGAAAATCAACAATCACTTCCTGCCCGATACGGGGTATGTGCATGGCTCCCCATCCCGCCCCTGCCCATACTTGACTAACACGTATCCAGCAGGAGCTGTTTTCATCCTTTTTTCCCTCACGGTCCCAGTGGAACTGAACCTTGACGCGACCGTGCTCATCCGGATAGATTTCTTCCCCGGCGGGACCGACTACAATAGCGGTCTGGGTGCCTCGAACTACTGGTTTTGCAGTATCACGTGACGGGCGATAGGGAACATCATAAGGAATGCATTTAAAACGATTAATATAAGGTAATTCAGACTCAGTGCTCCGATTAAAAGCCCCGGGATAATCCGACACATCGAATACTTCATGTTCGATATGGGTTAACACATAATCTTTTTTGTCCATATCTTCGCGATAATAATCCAAAAGATTAAATCGGTACCCGCTTGTAAATGCCCTGCAATTACTTGAACCGGAGATAGTTGTAATCTTTGTTTCTTCTTCCTCTATGCGTATGTTGGATAAACGTTCTCCTTGGGTTTTTTTTGTGTAAAGCCCGGGATAATCGTATATTTCCCGTTCTCCGGGCCCCAGCATCTGTTTTGTGGAGACATCCACCTTCAAGTCGGTATTGGGTATCTCAAAATTAAAATCATTAATGGTATATTTGGCAGGCCGGATTTCCTGCATTTTTTCCATGCTGGCGATCAGGTCTTCTTCCGGCAGCCCGCAAGCACTGATTTGATATCGTGCTGATTCCTGTTTCGGACAGGGCTTGAATTTGTCGGAAGCATCTGCCAGAATTAATGTATGCTTTTTTTCTTCATGTTCAAAAAAATAACATATTCCTTCTTCTTCTAAAAGCCGGGAAACAAAATTAAAGTCCGTTTCCCTGTACTGCACGCAGTAGTCTCTTTTATCGTAAGTGTCGTTTAGAAGGAGCTTGTAATCCAAAAAACCTTTCTCGGTAAATATTTTTTCAACGATATCCGGTACGGAAAGGTTTTGAAATATTCTTGAATCGATTGTTCTTTTGAGCAGCCAGGGCCAGGGAACCATGGTGGCTGCATAATGTGAAAAGTGAGTATATTTACCGGCTGCAACATTACCTCTAAGCTGTGAAAACCTGGAGATTATACCATTAAAAAAACGTTTGTCTCCATCTGTCAGGATAATGGAGATGGTAACATTTTCTCCGATAATATCTTCAAATTTTACGTTGTGATTCTCTGAAAGAAGGTTGAGATTAAAGCTGAAAAGACCGGAGATGGCTTCCGCGCCTTTAAATCCGGCAAGAAGCAGTACATCCCTGCCAAGCGGAGTGTCGATGGCAATCAGCCTGTTGTCTTGTGTATAGACCATGGTCTTTTTGCCTTGAAGAGACAGACGGAAACATCTTCCGATTAAAACAGTTGAATGGCCTATGCCATCAAATTATATTTTTTTGCGGCTTTCCGGTCCATAGTTTTCGAGACCGAAAATACCCATAGAAATGAAAAGTGCCGGAAGAGTCCGCCGAAACTGTTTTTTTCAGTTACTTAGAAAAGATATCAAATCTACTTGAATTTAAGAATTTAATCGATTTGTTATAATTGTAAAAAAAATATAATATCGATTTTTCCTTATTGTCAATATAATATTGCAAAGGATCCTCGGCAAAAGCTGATGATCCTGAAAAATTCGATGATATTTAAAAAACCGCATTTACAAATTTAACGGGATCAAAATCCTGAAGATCTTCAATCGCTTCCCCGATTCCAATATAATTTAAGGGAATTTTCAGATCGCTGCATATACTGATTACAACTCCGCCTTTGGCTGTGCCGTCCAGTTTGGTCAGCGCAATACCGGTGACACCGATGGCGTCATTAAAAATTTTGGCCTGTGACACTGCGTTTTGGCCGGTTGTGGCATCCAGAACCAGTAGAATTTCATGCGGTGCATTCGGCAGCTTTCTTGAAAGGGTGCGCTTGATTTTTTTAAGTTCTTCCATCAGATTGACTTTTGTATGCAGCCTTCCGGCCGTATCGACCAAAACAATATCGATTCCACGGGAAATTGCAGCCTCGATGCTGTCATAGGCGACTGCCGCAGGGTCTGAGTTTTCGCTGTGTTTAACAATTTGTGCACCGGCTCTATCAGCCCATATTTCCAGTTGCTCGATTGCAGCCGCCCGGAAAGTATCTGCAGCGGCAATTAGAACCGTTTTGCCTTCTGCTGAAAATTTTGCCGCCAGCTTTCCGATCGTCGTGGTTTTGCCGACCCCGTTAACACCTAACACCATAATCACATGGGGTTTTTCTTTAGCTTTTTCAAGAGCAACCGTTTCGGTGTCAATGGTTGTTTCCGTATCAAGCAAGGCGATCATTTCTTCTTTCAAGGCCTTTTTCAGTTGATCCGCAGTCTTGATTTTGGATGATTTTTTCGAAAGACGTTCAATAAGATTCATCGATGTCTGCACACCAATATCGGAGGTGATCAACAGCTCTTCCAATTCCTCCAATAAATCATCGTCGATTTTTGTTTTACCTGCAAAAATCGTATCGACACCACCGGTAAGTGCTTTGTGCGTCTTAAATAAACGATTTTTCAGGCGCTTGAAAAAATACGGTGACTTTGATGATTCAGACGGCAACGGCTCTGATGAAGATGAATTCGGTTGGGTTGGTTCCTCTTCTTCCGCCTCTTGAAGCAAAATGTCAGCGGGCTCTTCAGCAGGTTTATCTTCTTGATCGATGGTTTCTTCTTCAAACATTTCTTCTTCTACTGTTGTTTCTTCTACTTGAACGGCCTCCGTGCTTTCAGGTATTTCCTGTGTTTGTGGGGTATTTTCTTTTTTTGTTTCCTTATTTTTTTTAAACCATTTAAATGCCATGATATATTCCTTATTTTGACTTTCTTCCGTATTAACTTTCGATTTATCGCTGCAAATCAACTGAGACGATTTTGGAAATCCCTTTTTTTTCCATGGTGACGCCGAACAAAATGTCGGCAAATTCCATGCTTCTTTTATTGTGCGTGATCATGATAATTTGAGATTGTTGCCCTATTTTTTTTAACAAGTTATTAAACCGAAAAACATTGGCATCGTCAAGAGGGGCGTCAATCTCATCCAAAAGGCAGAAAGAAGCAGGTTTGATCAAAAATATGGAAAAAATAAAGGAAATAGCCGCCAGTGCCTTTTCACCGCCGGAAAGCAGACTCATGCGAGTGACTTTTTTACCCGGCGGCTGGATCATAAATTCCACACCGGTTTCCAGGGGGTTGTCCGGCTCGGTCAGTACCAGCCGGGCGGAGCCGCCTTCAAAAAGACACGGAAAGACCTCATTCATTTTTTCATTGATCAGATCCAATGTATCGATAAATTGCTTTTTTGTTATTTTGTTGATCTTATTGATGGCCTTATGCAGATCCTCAACGGCTTTTACCAAGTCGTTGCGCTGGGTTTCAAGAAAATTAAAACGGTCTTTGAGTTCTTCATACTCTCTGATGGCTCCCAGGTTGACATTTTCAATCGCGGCGATCGTTTTCCTGCTTCGGGACAGTTCATCTTCCATTTGTTCGATGGACATTTTTGATAAACTTTCCCCATCACCGCTTGTTTTGTCGAATTCTTGATTGAATTCGGTCAGAGGACGCTGATACTGATCTTTTATTCTGTTTAAGATATTTTCGCGTTTAAGATTAGCTTCAGACTGCTTAATTTCAAGGGAACGAATTTTTTCCAGGGTCTTTTCCCTTTCAATTTTAATTTCCGATATCCGTTGCTCGTTATTTTTCAGCTCCATTTTAACGCTATGATATTGTGTTTCATCGATTTCAAGTGTTTTTTTCAGTTGCTTCAGATCCGCATGCATTGATGCAAGTGTTTGCTCGGAATCGGTTATCCTTTGTTTCAAGATCGTTGTTTTTTGGTTTTTTAGGCTGATTTCCGAGGTCAATTGCTCCTGTCGGTTTAAGCCGTCGTCTTGAAATTGTTTCAGGCGCTTTAAGGTCGCATGGTCGCTTTCCAACTGAGCCTTTAAAGCGGTCAGTTCAAGTTTTAAATCAACAATCGTTTGATTGAAGTTATCAATTGCAGATGAAATGAAGCTGATTTTGCGGGTCGTTTCACTGATAGCCTCCTGGGCTGTTTTCGATCGGCTTTCAATTTCAGCCGATGCCTGATTGTATTTGATGACCTCTTCATCAATATCGGTTTTTTCACCTATCAGTTGCTCCTGTTCCAACGATATCACATCCAGATGACGAAGCGCGTGTTTGAGGTCTTCTTCGGCCTTATATAAGGATTTTTCCGCTTCGACCAGATTTTGCGAAGCGTTATTTTGTTGCTCGATCTTTTTTTGGAGTTCGCCTTTAATACATTTTACTTCGGATTCAAGTCTTTCCTGCTCTTGATAGGCCGATTGCAACTGTTGATCCAAGGCTTGAATTTGGCTTTCCAGTCTTTTCAGATCCTGCTTTTTTTTAAGAATATCGGATAAATTTTCTTTGCTGCCGCCGATCATGATGGATTGGTGGGAGATCATATCCCCGTCTTTGGTAACGATCGTGCCGAATCCATTATTGCCGTTGCAAAGTTCAGCCGCTTCCTCAATATTTGTCGTCACCACCACATGGCCTAGAATTGCTTCGGCGATTTTTTCATAACCGGGTTTAATCGTGACATGATTTAAAAGCGCTGCGGCCGGACTCGATGGATTTTGTTGATACGTTTCGATATGCTTGATCGAAGATACCGGAATAAAACCGCTACGACCGGCTCCATGGGTTTGAAGATAGTTGATGCAATTCAGGCCGATTTTCTGATCGTTAACCAAGATATACTGCAAAGATTCGCCCAGGGCCGCTTCCAGGGCAGTCTCAAATGAAGGTTTCGGTTCCACGATATCGGCCATCAGCCCCAGAACGCCGCCGTTTTGCGCAAATTTAAAATCACTGTTTAAATCTTGCGGGTTTTCGCCGTTTTTGCATTTTTTCATGATGGCCTTGACCCCATCTTTATACCACTCAAAATTTTCTTCCATTTTTTTTAAAGTCTTATATTCTGAATGGGTTTTGCTGCGCTGAAGCTCTAGGGTCTGTACGAGTCGGGTCTGGGTGACAAGCGCCTTGTTTTTATTTTGAAGCTGCCGGCGAATCGCCTCGATATCTTTGTTCAGCTGATTGATTTCGGTTTGGCTGAAATTAAATTCTTCTTTGGCTTGAATTTCTTGGTTCTGAAGTTCTTTGACTTGTTTTTTTGCGATGATTTCCTCTTCATCGATTCTTTTCAGGCGTCGGGTGATGTTTTCTTTGTTTTTAGTGGCGGATTGATACATATTTTTAAAGCGGGCTTCCTGCGTCATCAATTCCATAAGGTCGGCTTTTTTAGCGTCGAGTTCTTGAGTCAATCGGTTCATTTGATTTTTAATATCTTTAGAAGCCGAAGATTCCTGATCAAGGGTTGTATGGGCGGTTTCTATTTTTGCTTTTAAATGCTCGGCCTGTTTTTCAACCTGCTTAATTTCAATTCCAATCGCCTCGTTCTTTTCTTTGAGTTCTTTGAGTTCGGATTCAGCCTTTATCAGATCATGATCCAGCTGATGCGTTTCTTTGCGGAAATGCCCCAGATCGTTTTCCGTTCGATCGATATTGCGTTGGAGCTTAAAACGTTGAGATTTTTGTTTTGAAATGTGCTCGTTTTTTTCTCCTTGTTGTATTTTGACGGCTTCAACAACAGCCTCTATTTTTTTTATTTTCGATAAATGTTCGATGTCCGTATCCCTGAGCGATTTCAACGCAAAATCGGTTTTATGGATTTGATTGCTATACTCCTGGTGATAATGAAGGGACAGGCAAATATCGAGTTTTTTAATGTGCTCCTGATGTTTTTTGTAAGCTTCGGCTTTTCTGGCCTGGCGTTTAAGGGCGGCCATCTGTCGGTTGACTTCGGAAATAATGTCGTTGACCCGCAGAAGGTTTTGATTGGTGGCTTCCAACTTACGCAGGGTTTCGTTTTTGCGGTTTTTATACCTTGTAATTCCGGCTGCTTCTTCAATAAAAAACCTTCTTTCATCCGGACCGGCATCCGTGATAGCCCCGATATTACCTTGCTGGATAATGGAATAAGATTTGGCGCCCATCCCGCTGCCCAAGAAAATATTATAGATATCTTTCAGGCGCGAGGGCTGCTTGTTGACCAGATAAGCGGTTTCACCGGAGCGGTAAATTCGCCGTGTGATCATGATTTCGGTAAAATCGGTTAAATGCTCCGGAACGCTTCCATCGTCATTTGCCAGCGTCAAGGAAACTTCCGCCATATTTAAGGGCGCTTTTCCATTGGTGCCTGCAAAGATTATATCTTCCATGGACTTGCCGCGAAGTTGTTTGACGCTTTGTTCTCCCATGGCCCAGCGGAGCGCATCGACAATATTGCTTTTACCGCAGCCGTTGGGCCCGACAATGGCGGAAATTCCGGGTGGAAATTGAATCGCGGTTTTTTCAGGAAAGGATTTAAAACCGGTTATTTCAAGTTTTTTCAGTTTCACGCAAAAAGATCTCTTGCTTCATTCCAATTTATATTAGAAATTGAGCGGACTTTCGGCCACTTTAATGGTCAGGTTTTTAATTGTATGCTTATCCAAACAGAAAATCTATAAAAAATTCAAATGTAGCTTGTTAAGTATTATCGGCGATGGTATTTAGACAGAGAACTATATGCTGACTATCAAACAAAATTAAACAAATGAGTTTGGTCGATTTCAATGAGATTCAATTTAATACAAAAGGAGATTAGAATGAAGATTTATGTTGGAAATTTATCGTACGAGGTTACCGAAGAAGACTTGCGGATAGCTTTAGAACAATTCGGACAGGTTGAATCCGTTACCATTATAAAAGATAAGTATAGTGGCCAATCAAAAGGATTTGGATTCGTGGAGATGGCTTCCAAGGCTGAAGGGCAGGCTGCAATCGATGGCCTAAACGGCAAAGAGCTGAAAGGAAGAGCGCTTAACGTCAATGAAGCTCAGCCCCGTGCCGAAAGTCGCGGTGGTAGAGGCGGATACAGCGGCGGTCGAGGCGGGCAAGGCGGTGGTAGAGGCGGACAAGGCGGTAGTAGAAGTGGACAAGGCGGCGGTAGAGGCGGACAAGGCAGTGGTCGAGGCGGACAAGGCAGTGGTAGAGGCGGACAAGGACGTGGCCGCTGAGGACCAAAGGGTGGTCGTAGCCTCTAATTATCGACATTCAACATATGTAACTATGATCATAGAAAAAATTGCGCCCAACACTTATAAGGCCTCCCGCCGATAAGAGTAAAAGTGCTTTTTCCAAGTAGTTGTTTTGTCTTTTTGTCCATAGGTTACTCCTCACGAAATAGTTAATAATAATTAATGATTACGTGAGGATTTAACTTACTGTCAATTTGGCTGTCAATTTGGAGAAAATATAGACTCCACACTTTCCATTACATCCTCGGTTGTCGATGTATTTTTGGATACAAAAAAATCAGCCCCGGCTTCGAAGGCAGCTTCACGATACTCGGGAAAGTCACAGCTCGTAATCATGATAATGATGATCTCAGGGTAGGCTGTTTTTATTTTTCTCGTTAACTGGAAACCATTTTCGTCGGGTAATCGCAGGTCGATAAAAATGAGATCAGGGACTTGTTTTTCGGTCTTTTTGAAGGCACTATTTGCATCTTGTGCCTCCCTGATATGCATAGATGGGAATCTTGAGAGTAAAATGCGTTTCAACATTTTCCGAAATATAGTATTGTCATCCACGATCAAAATGTCAGCCATTATTGTCTCCTAATTCCGTTGCCATCTCATATAAATCCTAAATATAAAATAGCCCGATCATAGACAAAGCTTGATAGACAATCAGAACATTTCTTTTGATATTTTACTTGGCTTTTTAAGGATGGGATATGGGTTAAACCATGTATAAAGAGTTGAAATATAATTTATTTTTGGGGTAAGATAAAAACATTATCCCTCACCATGTTAGGTACCGGTCGCTGTAAAAAAGATAAAAAATGCCCATCGGATATTAGGACGCAGGAGATGGTGTGATTAACGGAGGATAAGAGGGGAGATCGGCATGAAGAAAAAGCGGATTGTTATCGCTGAGGATCACAAAATTCTCAGGCAAGGGTTATGTTCTCTCTTGACTATGTGTGACGAATTTGAAGTGGTCGGAGAGGCGGGAGACGGAATGAGTGCCATCCGGACTATTAATGAGACCCATCCTGATCTTGTCCTTTTGGATCTCAATATGCCGAAAATGAACGGTATAGCGGTGATCAAGCAAATCAAGCAACAGTTTCCCGAGACGAAAATATTGGCCCTCACCATGTACAGTCAAGAGGACTATATCCTTGAGGTCTTCAACTCCGGGGGAGATGGATATTGTCTTAAATCCTCCGGCCGGGAAGACCTGATGATGGGCATAAAAACCGTGTTATCCGGTAAATATTATATCAGCCCGGAAATATCGGAGATAGTATTAGAAGGGTACCTGGAGAGCAGAAAAATAAAGAAAAAATCTTCATTTGAGATTCTTACCAAACGCGAAAAAGAGGTATTAAAACTAGTGGGGGAAGGATATCAGAACAAAGAAATCGCCGAATATCTCTATATCAGTCCAAAGACCGTGGAGAAACACAGGGCAAACATTATGCGGAAGCTGAACCTCCACAACGCTTCGGAACTTACCGTTTATGCCATTGAAAAGGGGCTTGTCATAAAAAAATAGTGATCACTCATGTATGATGACGCGTCATTCGGATTTTGGGCTGATTTCTTGTTTCTTTTTTGGTTCCGCCTATGCTACTTTACCATCATGGCTTGCAACCTTAGTGCATTTTGAGCGGCATAACCTGCTTCGTCGTTGTCGAAATAACAAAATACTTCTTTTCTCTGATTAGTCCAAGTAGAGAAGGCGCTTGCCCATCCAGTCTTCATAATGCCATCCGGAAGTCCCAATGTGAACATTCTTTCGGTCTGCCATGAGATTTTTCTTATTTAAAGTGATTCCACCTCAATTGATTCACAGTATCCATAACGCCGCCAAAAATAAATAAGGTGATGCCTTTTATAGGTATGTCGTATTTTTTTGCCACGAAGGAATGTGCAAATTCATGGGCGATGTATGTTTTTCCTGAACATACATCGTCTCCTTCGATCTTTCGAAATTTTCCAAGAAGTCTTTATTTTTTTATATTTATCATGAGTCAATCAAATGGGAAAGAAATATGTATTATATTAGTCCGAAAATACAAAGTTGGTATTAGAGCTTACAAAATTAGGGATTGACATTAAATGCAGCTAACTTTAACCTATTTAAAAGATATGGAATAGATAAGCTAAAACCATAGACTTCAACTTGAATTGATAACCATATGATACTGAAACACCAACGGCCATAAAACCTCCGACACTTTTTTCACATTTACAGATGTTTTCACTCTAAATATTTTGACTATTTTCTTGGCATTACTCTTTTATCGTGAATCGGGTATGTAATGGTGAGAATCGGCAAACCCTAAACGACATCCGGAATTCGGATGAGGAAGAAACCAAAATAGAAAAAGGAGAATCCCATGAAAAGATTGGAAGGATATGTGGCTGTGATTACCGGTGGAGCCAGAGGTATCGGTAAAGCCATCTGCGAACTCTTTGCCGACCACGGTGCAAAGACCGTAGTTACGGACATCCTGGACGAAGAAGGCCGGAAATCCGCCGAAGAGATCAAAAACAAGGGGGCAGAGGCGGAATTCTTTCATCTCGATACGAGTGTGGAAAAGCAGGTGAAAGAGGTTCTGGCTCAGGTCAACGAAAAGTTCGGAGGCATCCATGTTCTTGTCAACAACGCTGGAATATCGGGTCCCAACAAGCCGACCCATGAAATAGCGCTGGATGAATGGCAGAATTTGATCGATATCAATTTGAACGGTGTTTTTCTTTGCACCAAACACGTGATTCCCTATATGAAGCAGGGAAAGGGGGGGAGTATCATCAATCTTTCATCCATCTACGGAATTATCAGCGCACCGGATGTCCCAGCATACCATGCTTCGAAAGGAGCGGTGCGCTTAATGACCAAGACGGATGCCCTACTTTATGCGAAGGATAAAATCAGGGTGAATTCCATTCATCCCGGTTACATATGGACGCCCTTGGTGGAGGCTCTCGCCAAGGAGTCTCCGGAAGGGGTAGAAGGATTTCGGAGGAAGTTGGACGATCTTCATCCGATCGGACATATTGGCGAACCCATGGATATTGCTTACGGAGCCTTGTATCTGGCCTCTGCGGAGTCAAAATTTGTGACCGGCAGTGAACTGGTTATTGATGGTGGATACACGGCACAGTAGCAGGTTTTCTGTTTTAAGGCCGGTTTAATACTAAAGAATGAAGGGAGCCAAAGAGGTCTTTTCCGGGATGGCCGGACTAAACCATCCATCTTTATTCAACAGTTTAAGAGCCCTATCATGGCATTGCTTGCTGTTGCCGCTATTTTGTTTTTTGCCTTTGGACAATCTATGGAAGGGTTTTCCATTATCATTGTCATTATTCTGACAGTTGCCATAGGATTTTTCACTGAAATTAAAGCCGTACGTTCCTTTTTAAAGGCACGGCTATTACACGGGGATCCGGTGCCGGGGTGGTAATCGCCACCGGCATGAACACCGAATTGGGTCGTATTTCCGCGCTGGTCGAAGACGCAAAAGAAGAAATAACGCCACTTAAAAAAGACTTGACCGCATTGGTCATAAGCTTATCCGGCTGACCCTTGCTGTCGCTACATGGGTGGCGATTACCGGCATTGTTCGCGGAAAAGTGGTATTATGTACGGTTTTATTGATAGCTACAACTTTCGTGCCTGGTTTAATAAAGGCACTTCGGATTGTTGGGCCGGGAGTAGAAGGCTGGTTGTTGATTGTTGTAATGAGTCTTGTGCCGCTGGTCTTCGGTCAGGCTTATAAAATATTTGGAAAATGACATGGAAATGAAAAAAGGAAGGATGAGAAAAAAGAGGATAAACCAAACGAAGGGAGGTAAAAAATGCCGAGAGGAGATAGAACAGGACCAAAAGGCCAGGGACCGGAAACGGGTAGAAAGATGGGAGGAAGAGAACAAGGCGGACGTGGACGAAGAGGTGGTTATGGTAAAGGGCCGGAAGGCTTTTGCGTGTGCCCGAATTGCGGTGAAAAGTCAACCCATGAAATAGGCAGACCCTGTTATGAGCAGAAATGCCCCAAGTGTGGTACTGCAATGATACGCGAATAGCTGTTTTTGATCAACCCAGCTGAATTTAAGTCCAAATATTTCTGAGAAGGTATAGAAAAAATGCCTATCCACAATACCGACATAGCAGAAATATTTAACCGGTTGGCCGATATTCTGGAAATCCAAGGAGCCAATCCATTCCGGATCGATGACCTAAATCATATGCGTTTCGGCGTCTGGCAAGCCCGAAGGGGATGGCTCGAGTCAGATGACGTGCTTAATACGAAAAGCTGGAAAGAATTGAAAAAACTGTTCAAGAGGTAAGTATTGGGTTACCCGATACATTAAATGCGGAGCGGAAATATAATGAAGAAACACAGAGTAATCATAAATGACCTCATGCAGAAGGATTATGTTTATTATCTTACTGAACCGATGGGAAAAAATTTTCATCAAGAATTTTCGCCGGATTTAACACCCAAGCAAATGCTGGAAATGGGCGTTTTTGGAGGCAAATATATGACCGATTGCAGAGATGAGTTTCCCAAAGACTGGTTTATTTCCGCAAAGCTTTGTCATGAGCGCCATGATCCTGCATTGAATTACTTTGGAGTCAATGCTTCTCAGCCGCTATCGGTTTGGCGTAAAAAAGGTTGGATTTATCATGAAGATCCTAGAGGATGGTTTCAATGGTATTGCAGATACTACATGGGCAGAAGATGCCCCGATGATGAACGTCAGATCAAAAGATGGAAAGCGATAAAGAGGCATATGGCACAAATCAAGAAGCACTGCGAAAAGGCGAATCTGATTTGCCGGCCCAAACAAAGACAGGCATTATTAAATTGGTCTTATGATAGTATAAAAATTTAATATCCAAACATCACGACACGTTATGAGATCGCAACAATCTGCTTAGGGTATTTTGGTCAGAGGCCAAAAAGAAATATTCTGGGCTGCGCATCAGGTCAATTTGCCTTATGCACACATTGAGCGCTTGATCAACTTAGGTGAAGTGCCGGTAACCAGCTTCAAAGTTGCCTGTTTCCCGTTGAAGATCAAAGTGGGAAGTGCGGATCCGGCACGTGTAGTGGCGATAGTTCCGTAAGTTATTCAAATCGATATTTACCCCAACGTTGCAAAAGCCGGGGAGGGTAAAAAGGCGGTTACCTTGAAAAATTGCTGTTGAAAAATTACTTGACAGAATTTTTATATGAGATATAGGGTGATTCATATTTTGGATCAGGTGCTCATAATGAGCTGAAAAGGGAACCCTCGTGAAAATCGGGGACGGGCCCACCGCTGTAATCGGGGACGAAGGTCGCAAAATACCACTGATGAAGACATTTTCATTGGGAAGGTGCGACCGGTAGAATGAACCGTGAGTCAGAAGACCTGCCTGATCACTGAGCCGACCGCACAGGGATGGTGCCCGGCATTTCAGATCTATTCGGATAAAAAAGGGAAATCCCCGGATCGAAATTAAAATCGGTCCGGGGTTTTTTTATGGGGTGAAGATATGAGGAATTATCGTCTTGAGTTTAAGTCGGCAGCAACTCTATTTTTAATAGGATGTATGGTTTTGATACTGCTACCCTTTGAGGTTTCGGCTGAAAATGTGGCTATTTTGGAGGTAGATATCAATAGCTATCAGGTCCATAAGGCCGTAAAGCAACTGAATCTTCCCGAATCAATTGATACACGGTTTTTCACTTTTGAAGACCTGAAAAAGAATGAGACGGCCAAAGCATTCATTTCCGATTCGTCCGTCGTCTTCGTCAATGTCATGATGCCCGAACTGGCCGATTTTATGGTCAATGAAAAATTGATGAACGGCCGTGCCGTCTATGCGCTGAACCAGGCCGGCGATCCGGAAGCGTTGGCCAAAAAGGGGTATTTGTTCGACCCGATGATCATGGACTACTACCACAACCTGACTGCTGCAAATATGGTCAATATGGTGCGCATGGCCGTTAATTGGCATATGGATCCCACGGTCACCTTCGAAGCGCTGGAAAAGTTGCCGGAAGGATGTATCTATCATCCGGATGCACCGGAAAAATTTCAGGAATTGACGGCATATAAAAAGTGGTATGCCGGTCGTGCCGAATACAGACCTGAAAATCCATGGGTGGGTATCCTATTTTACAATACCACCTTAAAGGAAGGGCAGGTGGAAGCGGCTTGCGCACTGATTGGAAAACTGGAGTCTTCCGGATTCAATGTACTTCCCTGTTTCGGTCCGGTCCAAATGGTATTGACGCAATATTTAAAACCCGTTGCCGGAAAATCGCCGGTGGATATGGTGCTGGCATTTACCATGAAGTTTTCTTCCGGTATCAACGATGAAATTCGTTCGGCACTGGTTAACTTGAATGTTCCGGTCTTTAATGTGATCCGACCCTACGGTGAAACCATAGAACAGTGGCGGCAAAGCGAGGTGGGGCTTGGGCCCATGGAAACGGTCTGGGCGGTGGCTACCCCCGAGTTTTCCGGTGCCGTTGAACCGACCGTGCTGATCGGCAAAAAGGAAATCATCGATCCTGAAACCGGCCGGCGTCTGTATGTATATGAAACTATCGAGGAGACCATCGATTTTCTCATTCCGCGTCTGAAAAAATGGGCGGCACTGCAGCGCAAACCCAATGCGGAAAAGAAGGTGGCCATAATCTACTACAATCACAGCCAGGGCAAACAAAATATTGCTGCGGCCTATCTGAACATTTTCCGAAGCCTTCAGAACATTTTGAACCGTATGAAACAGGAAGGCTACACCATCGATCAGGCGGATAGGCTCACGGAAGAGGGGATTAAAGATATGATTCTAACCAGCGGACGCAACATCGGTTCCTGGGCGCCCGGAGAACTGGATGTCCTGTTGGCGTCCGGTGAAGCAGAGCAGGTTTCCCTGGCGGAATATAAATCATGGTTTGACAGCCTGCCTGAGGATTTTAAAAAACCGGTGATCGCCCAATGGGGCACACCGGAAGACTGTACGATCATGACCAAAGACGGCCGGCTGGTTTTTCCGATGGTTAAATTAGGAAATCTGGTATTGTTGCCGGAACCGGCCCGGGGGTGGTCGGACGATCCCATGAAACTCTATCATGACACCACTCTTTATCCCCATCATCAGTATATCGCAGCCTACCTCTGGCTCTCTAAAAAATTTCAGGCCGATGCCATGGTGCATTTGGGAACCCATGCGACCTATGAATGGCTTCCGGGCAAGCAGGCCGGGCTTTGTCCTTCCGACCCGCCGGAGATCATGACCGGCAGTATTCCCAATATCTATCCCTATATCGTGGATGATGTGGGCGAAGGGATCGAGGCCAAGCGCCGGGGCCGGGGGGTAATCCTCGATCACCTGACACCCCCGATGAAAGAGGCTGACCTATACAATGAGTACCGCAAAATTCATGAGTTGTTTCATAAATGGGAAATCGCCAAAGCCAACGGCAGCGAGACAGCATCCGAATACAAGCGGGAAGTGCTTAAGATGGTTGAGGAAACCGGAATTGCCAATGACCTCTCAATAAATGAGATGAATGAAGAGGCCATGGAAAAGATTCATCTTTACCTTCACGAGATTGACACCAATTCTCTGCCCTATGGATTGCACACCTACGGCAAACCCTACGACCCGGATGCGGCCGCCGAGACGATTCAACTGATTATGAAACAGAATCCAAAAGCGGATAAAAAACAGGTGCGCCGTGATTTGGATGCCTCTTCTGTGCGAGAGATGGACAATTTTATTCGTGCCCTCAACGGTGAGTATGTACCGGCCGGGGAGGGCAACGATCCTTTGCGGAATCTTGCAGCAATTCCGACCGGAAAGAACTTTTACGGATTCTCACCGGCCAAGGTTCCTTCAAAAGCCGCCTGGGAGATCGGCAAACGTGCTGCCGTGCAGATGATTGAAGAAAAGCTTAAAAAAGAAGGAAAATATCCGGTAAAAGTCGGGGTGGTTCTCTGGGCCACGGAAACCACGCGCAATGAGGGCGTTCACGAAAGTACCATTCTTTATCTAATGGGAGTGGAGCCGATCTGGGATGCCACTGAGCGGGTGACGGGCAGCCGAGTCATTCCGGGACCGCAATTGGGAAGACCTCGTATCGATGTGCTGATTAATCCCTCCGGTCTGTATCGGGATATGTTTCCCGATAAGCTCATTTTCCTGGATAATGCAGTGCAAAAAGCTATGGCTCAGACCGATATCGAAAATTTTCTCGCCAAAAATAAAGCGGTCATTAAAACGGCTCTGTTAGCTTCAGGCATGAATGAAGCAGATGCTGAGGTGCAGTCGCGCTTTCGAATATTTACTGAAAAAACCGGCTCCTACGGCAACGGCGTGGCGGAAATGGCGGTTGATTCAGGATTGTGGGAATCCGATGAGGCCGTCAGCGATGTATACTTGAACCGGGTACAGTTTGCCGTGGGTCAGGGAAAATGGGCGGTTCCAGTCAAAGCCGCATTTAAAGAAAATCTACGCGGTGTGGATATCGCAGTGCACTCCCGTTCCAGTAATGTAATCGGGATCATCGATACCGATGATTTTTTCATGTATCTGGGGGGCATGTCGCTAGCCGTAAAAAACATCAAAGGGAAAGCGCCGGATACCATGGTGACCATGCACCGCCGGAAAGACGAACTAATGGTGGAAGATGTAACCAAGACCATCGGCCGGGAAATGCGTACTCGCTATCTCAATCCCCAATGGATTGAGGGGATGAAGCGCGACAACTACGCCGGTGCCAGGCAAATGGCCGATTTTACGGAAAACCTATGGGGCTGGCAGGTCACGGTACGCGATGCCGTGGATGCGGACAAGTGGCAGCAAATATTTGAGGTTTATGTGGAGGACAAATACGGGATGGAGTTATCCGAATTTTTTAGTAAAAATAACCCTTGGGCCTATCAGTCCATGACGGCCCGAATGCTGGAGGCTGTGCGCAAGGAGTATTGGAAGGCCGAAGAAAAGGTCACGAAAAAGCTGGCCGCCGAATATGCGTTGAATGTGGTGGAAAAAGGGGTGGCCTGCTGCAGTCACAGCTGTAACAATCCCATGCTCAACCACATGGTGATCGACATTATCTCCCTGCCCGGCGGACTCTCACCGGAGATGGTTGCGAAATTTAAATTGGCTTTGGAAAATATGGCAGCCAAAACCCTTGATGAGCAGGTCGCTGAAAGACATAAATTGCTGGCAGAACTTAAAACCGATTTGGGAAAGATGGATCAAGACGTGCCACAGGATGCCCAAAAGACATCGGAAAAGCCTATGGAACCGCAAAAAATTGCTGATACTGAAAATTTAGAAAATGTCGAAGGCTATAAGATGGAGGATATCAAGAATCAGGATAAGATCACGGATTTTAGTTCATCCAGCGTCAAATGGATTGTACCGCTTTTTGTCCTTTTGTTGATCGGGTTGTTTTTATGGTTTTATCGAAAATCGGCCGTCACACTGCCGAAATCATTTTTGGCCAAGTCCATGTTTGTAATGGCCGTCTGCTTTTTTATCTCAGTGGCTGTTATGCCGTTATTCGATGATCTGGAAAGCGTTTATCAAATGGCCCGATATCATAGCGATACAAAAGCCCAAAAAGCATTTCCCATTTTTCCTATAATCTTTACGGCAACGGCCTTTGCAGCCGGCTTTGGTTTCAAGAACAAAGAAATAAGGAGCCTAACATGATTGAAATTGGTGCATTACTGAAAGCCTTTATTTACTTCATCTCTTCTGTTCTACTATATCCCGTTTTGTTTCTGTTGGTGATTTTGACCTTGCTGATCATCGTCTATGCCGGATCGTTTTTGGCCGAATGGTTGGAACGTTTTCGGATGCAAAAATGTCCGCCTCAAGAGCTACCGGCCATGATGAAAAACGGCGAACCATCAACAGTTTTTTCCCACCGGGTGAACCAATATATCCAAATGATGCATCAAGCCAAAGACGGTAATAATTCAGGTGAGGTTGCCATTGAAAATCTGCTTCAGGAAATGACTCTGAAGATGTGGAAATCCATGGACCGGCTCAGAATTTTGGTGCGGGTAGCGCCGTCCCTTGGTTTGATCGGTACGCTGATCCCTATGGGCACCGGATTGGCAGCCTTGGGACAGGGGGATATGACTCAGCTTACCACGAATTTGGTCATTGCCTTTACGACCACGGTAGTGGGCCTTGCCGTCGGTACGTTAGCTTTTTTCTTTTATACGGTCAAGCGGCGCTGGATCGAAGAGGACGTTAAGAACATGGAAATAGCGACTGAAATGGCAATGTACGACGCAGAAAGGATGGAAGATGAGATACTTTCAACGACGGAGAATTAACAAAACCGTCAGAGCCTTCGGCAATCCCGCCTTCAGGGATGATGATCCCATGACCGGTGTCGCCAACCTGTTTGACATCGGTTTGGTCTTTATCGTGGGGCTGCTTATGACCATTTTTAGTGCCTATCGTCTCCAAGATCTGTTTGATCAAAAATCGGAAATGACCATCATGAAACAGCAAAATTCCGGTGAGATGGAGATCATTATCAAGAAAGGCACAAAAATCAAGGCCACGAAAGTGACCCGGGAAGCGGCCAAAGGTATGGGTAACCGGCTCGGCGTGGCCTATCGGTTGGAAGACGGATCCATGGTGTATGTTCCGGATGAAAAGGAGTAGAAAATAAATGAAAAAAATGTCGATTTATAAACGATTGCAGGTAGTTTTCGTTGTTTTCTGGATTAGCCTCGCTACGGTCGGCTGGGCTGAGCCCATCAACATAACCGATGACGTTGGAAACCCAATACGCCTCGACGAGCCGCCCCGGCAGGTAGTTTCACTCATGCCATCGGCCACTGAAATCATTTTTGCCGTTGGTGCCGGTGATGCCCTGGCGGGAATCACCTATCACAGTACCGCTATTGCCGGCGCTGCAGATAAAACCATTGTCGGCGGTTTTTTTTCCCCCTCGGCAGATCACGTCATGTCGCTTAAACCCGATCTTATCATTGTTTCTTCATTTCACGATAAGTTTGTCGAGCAGCTACCTGCCGGAGTCCCGATTTTGGTGATAAACACCCTAAAAATGAACGATGCATTTCATCATATCCAATTGATCGGCGATCTTTTTCACCGGGAGCTGGAAGCCTCGGAATTAATGAAGAAAATCCAGCGGCAACTGGACCTAATTGCCCGAAAGGTGGCTGAAATTCCCGAAGAAAAACGAAAACGCGTCATGCGTCTGATGGGCCGAGAACAAATCATGACGCCGGGAAACGACTCGTTTCAAAACGAGATCATCCGAGCTGCCGGCGGCATTGCTCCGGATTTTGGAAAATCCGGAAGTGTGGTGCCGGTGACACGGGAAGAATTTATACGGTTTAATCCACAAATTATCTATGGATGCGGTGACGACGCAAAAGCGGCGGATTCCTTTTTTTCACAAGAGGGTTGGTGTTCCGTAGCTGCAGTAAAGAACCATCGGATCCACTCCTTTCCCTGTGATCTGACCTGCCGGGCCGGTATTCACTTGGGAGATTTCGTCTCCTGGCTATCTTCGATGATTTACACCGATGAATTCTCAGATGCCGACCATGAACTGCTTTCCCGAAAGGTCATTCATACCCGGCCGATCCGTATTTTACTGGATTATGTCCAAGACGCGGAAATTGCCACCAGTATTCTCCACGATTTTGAAAGCAAGAGCCTCATCATCAATTTTCGATCCCCCATGGCCGTGGTCTCCACCCTCGAAGGGCAACGGCAAGGTGTACTTACGGTGGGCAATCATTACTCTCCACCCCCTTGCTGGGCTTTGAACCATTCTTGCAGCATAAAGGAACTTCGTGCGAATCTTTATTCCGTGATCGGAAAAACTGCAGAAAACGCCTCTTTTTTATTCACCGGTGCCAATATGGACAATTTGGCCGTTAAAAAGGAAACCTTTAAGGAAATGACGGTCTATGCCTTGGTTACCGCCGGAGTTCGCGGTAATGCCGTGCGCATGGGAACCGATACCGGCAATTACTATGAGCCGGGCACCATCAACATGATCTTTCTCACCAACATGAAACTGAGTCCACGGGCCATGACCCGGGCCATTATTTCGGCCACCGAAGGCAAAACCGCCGCCTTGCAAGACTTGGACATCCGTAGCACGTATCAGCCGTTGACGGCCGCCGCCACCGGTACCGGTACGGATAATATCCTAGTGGTTCAGGGGGATGGATCGGCTATCGACAATGCCGGCGGGCATTGCAAAATGGGTGAGCTCATCGCCCGCGCGGCTTACGCCGGTGTTCGCGAGGCCATTTTCAAGCAAAACGGGATCGTCGGCAAGCGGGATATTTTTCAACGTTTAGCCGACCGTCACCTGAGCATTTCTCAACTGATTGCGGATGTTTCCTGTAGCTTATGCAACTTGCAGGGATATAAAAAAACTTTTTCAGGCCGGGTGGAACAGGTGCTGTTGGATCCTGCCTATGCCGGATTTCTGGAAGCGGCCATGAGCCTGAGTGATGGTGTCGGGCGGGAAACAATAAATGATATTTCCTTTTACGAAACATGGTGCCTTGACGTGGCGGGTCGGATTGCCGGTAAAAAGGTGGCAAAAATAAACACCCATTTTTCAAACGATGTTTTGCCCAGGCCGCTATCGATGGCACTGAATGCAATTTTTACAGGGGTTTCCTTTCTTCCAATGCAATAACTACTAAAGGTTTTCATCATGCGCACATTCGTCCCATATGCTCAGTTTTTTTCTTGTCCCGTGACTTATTCTCGGAATCGATCCGTATTTTTGAAACAGCTTGTATCAGCAATTCTGCCGGTGGTGTTTTTAATCCTGATGATTACGCATGCCACGGTTTACGGACAACAAAACCACTCACACGGTCATTCGGTTGATTCCACGGTTATGGAAAACATTGTCGTGACGGCCGACCGTATTGATGAATACATAGAAAATTATCCTAACCAGGTCGTGATGCTGAGTAAGGAAGATATTGCTCGGCGCAATATGCTTAGCGTGGAGGAAGCGATGAGATCAATGCCCGGGGTGGACGTAAAGAGAAGTTCGGGAATCGGTTCCCGAATTTCCATTCGGGGTTCGGGAAAATCCGGTGGCGTCCTGGTGCTTCTCAACGGTCGCCCTTTAAACAGCAGCCAGTATGGTGGGACGGATCTGTCCACCATCCCCATCGACATTGTTCAGTCCATCATTGTTTTCAAACCGCCCGTCCCTGTATGGCTGGGGCCCGGGGGCAGCGACGGGGCAATCAATATCGTCACCCGCGATCCGATCGGTAAAAAGGAAAAAAAGCGCCATTCGACTCAAATCAGAGGTGCCGGCGGTTCTTACGGACTGATCGAGGGGAGTTTGACCCATCGCAACAGCTTGGACTTAGGAACGATCATGGCCACGGCGGCCGGTACACACCGGGACGGCAAACGAACGAACGGCGACAGGGACAGCGGTACCGTTTGCCTGCACTGGGACCGGGAATCGGCGAGTGAGCGGCAGATGGAAATCGACGGCCGGTACTATGAATCGGAATACGGCTCAACAGGTCCGGTGGACAACCCAACACCGGATGCCCGGCAGGAATACAAAAAGTTTTCCGTCGACGGCCGTATCGGCGGCATTGTCGACAGTGCGTGGGACTATGCAATCAACCTATACGGTGATACGGTCGATCTAACGGACGAATCCCAGTTCGGGTCAACCTCCACCCTTGACAGCGTCAAATGGGGGTTAAAAGGGGAAAGCAACTGGTGCGATGAAGATAATGCCTGGGAACTTCGTCTCAACGGTCTTGTTGAACGCGACGATGTGGATCACACTCTTTCAGGTCAACACCACCGGGTCACTGCCGGGCTCGGGGCCCAAGTTGACCGGCGCTGGCAATCCCTTACCGGCACGGTAGGACTTCGTGGGGATCACACCAGCGATTTTGACTTTATTCCCGGATTTTCCAGCGGCCTGAGCTTCAGTGCGGCCAAACACTGGACGGCTAAGGTAAATGCCGGTTACACGATGAATATTCCTACCTTCGGCCAGCTTTACCAGCCCAGCCACGGCAGCATTGACCAAGTGCGCGGCAATCCGGATCTGGACAAAGAAAAAATCTGGTCATACGATGCCGGGATTGAATACCGCCGGGACAAAACCCACCTGTTCCAGGTGTCTCTGTTTCGGTCGGATACCCAAGATCCCATTGTATATCAACGGGGCATCGATCTGATCTATCGGCCGGTAAACACGGATCGCTCGTGGCGGCACGGTTTTGAGGTTAGCTTTAAACACGGTTTTGATTTCGGGCTGATTGCCGATATCAACGCCATTGTTCAGGACTCGGAAATTTGCGATACCGAAAAGGAACTACCCTATACGCCTCGCGTCAAATTGAAAGGGTCGCTTCAATATACCTTGCCGGAGCCCGGCACTCGGCTGGAAACGACGATAAGGTATTGCTCAAAACAGTATAGCGAGGTGGAAAACCGTAAATCCGAGCGGATTGACGACTATATTACCGTGGATCTTAAAGCGGTCCAACCGTTTAAGCTCAAAACAATGGCCGCTGAGTGGTTTGTGAGCGTTGAAAATCTGTTTGACACCGATTATCAGATCCACTACGGCTATCCCGATGACGGCATCAGGTTTGTCTCCGGCCTGAATTTAACGCTTTAATTGTTCACTTTTTTTCATTAGAAACCGAGGGATGCTTTCCCTCAAATTCAGCAATCCGTTGACGGATGGCATTAAGCTGCTGTTCCATTTGTTTTGCCAGCGCTTTCAGATCCTTGATTTCTTGTTCTTCAGAATGCTGTTTAATCGGCGGCATAGGTGGGCTTTCGGTAACCATCCGACCGGCGCCCATCCCCATGCCTCTCCCCATACCTTTTCCCATTCCCATGCCTCTTCCACCACCCATTCCCGTACCGAAACGGCTTTGCACATTGGGTGCTGATGAGCCGGAAAGTGTCCCGGTTTTATATTGCCGGACCGCCTCGTGGACCTTTCCTCCGACACCGGTTATCACCTGAATTCCGGCGGCGCCAAAAGTTTTAAAAGCGTTCGGACCGCAATTGCCGGTCAGCACGACCGATACGTTTTTTTCGGCCATAAGCTGCGCCGACTGAATACCCGCACCACCTCCTAGTGAAATATTGGGGTTTGGAACGGCTTCAAATTCCATGGTATCCGGATCAATGACCAAGAAATAAGCGCAACGTCCAAAACGTATTTCCACTGAATCATCCAGCGTAGGTCCTGTGGCTGTAACTGCTATTATCATGTTTTTTTCTCCTTCTCTCTATTGACGGCTGAGTAATATATCGCGGTATTTTTGCGTTGCATGCGGATTTGATCGGTTCTTAACAGTTTTCCGAGGTATTTGGACACCTCATTGAGGTGCATACCTAGTCCGTCGGCAATCTGTTGTGCCGTGCACGGACGGCGCTGCAACATGAAAAAAATCGTGTCTTGGTTCGCTCGAACATCTTTGGTATGGTTCGTGCTGAATTCTGCAATGATTTCCGCGGTCGGATGAAACAAATGGGTTAATGCTATCATCTGTTCTTTGGATAGGGCCGTGGCATAATCCTCGGCCGGTGGACGAACAACCGTATTGATTTGAATGCGGTCCGGGCCGATTTCCTTTGCCAAGGCGGCAATTTTCCGGACATCGGCAGGTATTGAGTTAATCCCTGCTATCAGGAAAACCTCCATCCATAGCCGGCCCTTAAATTGAGAGCGAAACGTCTTTTGCCCTTCGACCAACCGATCAAACCTTAATTGAGGATGGGGACGATTCACCAACTCGTAAGAAGCCTGGTTCCAGGCACTTAGGGAAACCTTGACGACGTCGGCATAAGCGGCGGCATCGCGTACTTCCGGAAGATACAGCATCGTAGCGTTGGTTAACAGCGCGGCAGGAATTGTGCTGTTTGTGTGTATAAACTCGAGAATTTCCCCGAACCGGGAATGGAGTGTGGGTTCACCGGAACCGGAAAGGGTTATATAGTCCGCCTTGCCGCCTGTTTTCAGCCAATGTTCGAGTTCAGCAAGCACATCCGCCGTCGGAACATATTCTTTGCGGACTATCGTTTTTTGCGGGGTTCGACCCAACTGACAGAAAACGCAATCGAAGCTGCATGTTTTGTAAGGGGTCAGGTCGACCCCCATAGAACGGCCAAAGCGACGAGAGGGTACCGGACCGAACAAATAGTGATACTTTTCCATTATAATTTTCCCGCTAATGCAGGATAAGCCATCAGTTGATCCGGTGGCTTATCCTGTGCCGTTAGCCTGCCTACAAGGCGGTTATTACTTTGTCTTTTCACTTTCAAGTTCCGCAATCCGCCTCTTTATTCCTTCAAGATCATCTGCAAGATATTTGGCCTCGTCCTGGAGTGCCTCCATTTCTTGTTGTCGTGTCGGTACGGCCGGATATGGTGCTGCATACGGTCCACCATACCCCCCATAGGGTACGGCCCAGCGTCCTCGACGACATCCTCGGAATCCGTATCCGAAACCTCGGCCGAAACCTCGGCCGAAACCAAATCCGCCGTATGCACGACCGAAGGCCGGGTTCGCAAACCCCGGTGTTGAATGTCCGGCACAATACCCTGCGCCTCGTCCTGTCATCGATCCCATCCCTGCGGGACCTGTTCCATCTCCACCCGGCATGGTAACCTCCTTTCTTGGTGTTTAAAGTTAAATTAGCTACTTCTCTAATCAATCTAACTCTACGCAATTTGTGTGCCAAATAAGAAAGGTTATTTTGTTTAAGCCGCAACTGCTATGATACTAAAGACTTAAGAACTAATCAGGATTGCAGGAAGAATATTCATTGTGCGAAATGAGTAGCATAAATGCAACTATACAGTAGTCATCATAGCCCAAGGGTAAAAAATGCAAAACCCACCATAAGCCCGAAGACAAGATTAAAAGCTTTAATGAGCACGGAATCTTTGATGCTATAGGAGAGCAACGGAAGCATGCCGTGGCCGTCTTGAACAAAAGAGGTGGTGAAAAGCACGGAAAAAGGTACTAATCCCTGTGCATACAACATCACAAATATTAGATGCGGTCCTGATTCCGGAATGATTCCGATAAAAGCTCCAATCAAAAGCACCCACATCAGGTGCTCTCGGATAAAGGATTCCAAATTCCAAAAAGCCAAACCCAAATGCACAAAAAGCAAGGCGCCGAATGTCCACAGGAAGACCCGAAAAAGATGCCTCTTGATGATGTGATCCCAGATATGGACCAGCAAGTATTGTTCAGAGGCAATCGCTGCAATATATAAGGAGCACACAGACAGGATTGCAAATGTGAGACGTTTCCAGTTCCAATCGGTTGGGCCGATTGTTCCAAGTACCAGCAGCATCAAATAGGAGCCGATAAGCGCGAGTAAAAGAAAGCGTGTGAAAGAAAGTTGCTGAAAATTTTTTGAAAAATTCCTGAGTCCGAAAATCCGGCGGACTTCCTCCGTGCTATTTGCGTCGAATAAACAAAGTTCACAGACGGCTTCACGGCAGGATTCACATGGAACAATGCCGAGAAATTCAATAAGCTTATCGCTTACCCAGGCAAAAATGATCCCACATACAAATAGCAGTCCGAACAGCGCAACGGCTGTACCCGGGAACTGCGAAAGCATTACAAACGCCTCATCTCCGGAAGTGGCGATCATTCCACCTACGACGGCACCAAAAGAGATCATTCCATGGACATAAAGCGTTATGTTCATGAAAGCTCCCAGGCAGCCCGGTGTAGAACCCAAAAAGGAGGCAAGCGTATACTGACGCCACCGATTACCTTGCATAATGGCTGAGATCCGTCTTTGCGTGGCCATATCTACAAAATCTACCAAAAGCATCATCACAAATACGAAAAAGCTGATCATTACCGCATGCTTAAAGATAGAGAGGATCTCCATTGCTTTGACCTCTTATTAATATCAATCGGTTTGGCACATTTCACAAGCACCCTCAACACAAAAAATTTCCATCCTATTTTGAAATCATCATTGCTCATCCAACTTCAAATGTAAAACTTGTACCCACCTGACATGGGAGACACCGGCCGGGGAAGGCTGACCACAGATCAACCGTGGCCGGCAGGCCGGTGCAGTGAGCCGGCGCCAGACGCTCAACCTTAAGCTGACGAAGGGCATTGATTGTCCGACTCATCCGCTCCGGGGATGCCGATTCAAGATGCATACCTCCTATGACCGCATAAATCGGTACACCCTCCGTCAATTGCTTGATATATCTCAGGGTATTGATGACCCCGGCATGGGCGCAGCCCATGAGAACCACCGTGCCTTGAGAAGATTCAAAAAACAATGCCTGATCGTCGAGCAAAGGATCGGGGTACCGAAGTTTTTTATCGAGAAAAAATGATCCGCCGGTATCTTCAAATTCCGTATCGCGCGGGATTTGGCCGGTTAAAAAAATATTTTCGAAAATTTGTGTCGGTTGTTCCGTCCAAACCAATTTTTTGACTTGGCGACGGATTTTTTCTTCATCAAGATTCGGCATCCCGATGTCACGACTTGTTCCTTGACCCTCGCGTATGTATTTGGGATGAAGTGCTGATGGATGAACATAGATTTTGGGGTTATCGGCCGCAGCCAAAGCGTACTCCAATCCCCCGGTATGATCATAGTGGCCATGGCTAAGCGCAATGGCATCGGTTTGATCCAAGCGCGCTTGAAGCCTTTTTGCATTTCCGGAAAGAACATTCGGCAGCCCTTGTCCGGTATCAAAAAGCAAATGGTGTGCTCCTGTATCGATCCAAAATGAAATTCCATGTTCCGCCAGTATGTGATGGCCGTGAGCGGTATTTTCAATTAATATTTTAATGCGGATGATATTGCTCATTTAACCTTTTCTCCTGTTTGTGGATTGCCGAACTCATATTAACTTTGTCTTGTCATTAAAATAGAGCAATTCATGTGCCAAGATAAGAAAAATGCTTTTGATTGGAACTTATTCTTTACTTAACAAAATAATAGAAATAAATAAATGACGGCGTCGTAAAATGGAGGGCGGTTTGAAATTAAATCGATAGGGTGGGGGAATTGGTCGGCGTTATGAGCGGAAATATAAAAATGGTGAAGGTTGTTTTAGCTGTTTTGATGATAACACTGATGACTTGCCCATCTTATGGTTTTGAATTAAAAACCCGTTATACGACAATCATCTATGAAGATTCCAAACAGCTGCATAAGTTCGATGACAAGATTTACCTGGGCCGGTTGAAATATCTTTTAAGTACTAAATCCCGAGATTTGTGTTTTTAATGTCAAAAATAATAATATCGGTTCTAAGCAAGGCTTGCCAATTGAGGGATGATATAGAGTTCTTTAAGTTTCAACCCATGGTGATTACCTGGCTACCCAACCGAGTCAGATAGTATTTATATGTGTTTGAAACCTTTTTGATCAAACCGTGCGTGCGGAGCCGTTTCAAAATTCTTGAGATTTGACTTGTGTTTTTATCATGGATTTTTTCTCGCAGATGCTTGTTTTGAAATCCACTGACAGTGAATTCACCAGATGCGATTGATAAAAAGACTTTCTGATCATAGCTGTCAAAGAAATTGAAGCCTTTATAGGGGCGGTGATTTTTCACGATAGTAGTGGTTACTTTTTCTAGTTTTTTAACGCCGACACTCGGATCTGTTAGGTCCGAGATAAATTGCAAATCCCGGCGATTCGAATCAAAAAGAGGTTTCTGCAATGGCCCGATACTGTATAGCCCTTTTTTCATCGGGGCCAACTTTTTTGAATTGGTTCCGTTGCGATGTTCTACCGTTCGGTAGTTTTTGAAAAAAGAAACATCATGGGCCGTTGTCTCAATACGAAGAATAAAACCGAACTTGTCATACATTTTAATGGAGGCTTTTCCCATGGTATGTTTGATTCGGGTTCCTTCGATTCTTGTTGAAAACGTGTTGCCCATTTCGTCCTGATAATTCGGGTGAAGCTTACGTCCCAGAAAAGTGGCGATATTTTCTGCTTTTATGCAGTGAATAGCGGTTCGTGTAAGGTGATCATAAATATTTTGCAGATCTTGTCTGCGTTTAAAAATGATGTCCGTTGCATATTCAATCTGCATAATACTCCAGTGATATTGCTGTTTGAAGTGGCTGATGACCGGGCAGTAAGCTCGGGCAAACGCATCTAACTTATCATGAAGCAACTTAATTGGAATATCGTCACTGAGTTGTTGTGCCTTTGTAAAAGAATCGCTTCCGATGATGGCATTGTCCAACAAGCTGCATTGGATACCTTTTTGTTCGAGTAAGGCTGCTAGTTGATTGTGACCATTGAAATAAATTTGTAATCGGAAAGGACACCATGTGGGAACCCTGACATAGCACAGACCCAGCTGTGGATCGATAAAATAAAAATAATAGTGTAAACACTTGCCCTGAACTGATTTGAGATATGTTTTTCCCGTTTTCTTGTTGTGCCAGGGCTTGTATGAGGGGCATGCTTCCATCGCTGAAAAAATGTGAACCAGCCCGGGTTGGCAGCCACGTTGATCCAATATTTTTTTGATGATGGTTTCTTTGCGAATATTTCTTTTTTGCAGGAATTGGATTTGTAGCCCATTGCATTGGGCTATCTTTTCAGCATTGTTTCTGATTTCATTTTTGAAGGGTTCAGTTAAAGTACAAATAGCTGGTCATGCCATCGGCATAGCACAGACCCGGGAGGGTACCCTGGATAACGATACGATCGTAACAATGCAAAATACCCGATATTTGATTTGAATACCTTTCGGTAAGTAACATTTTTGAATCTCCCCTTTAGAAGAATTCGTTTGGGGAAATAATAGCGTAATATTTGTTTGATGGAAACCCTGTTTGGTTCTGGCTTTGCCAGGTTAGGAGACCCTTATGAAAGATAATAAACTCTCCCCTATACATCCGGGTGAGATTCTGATGGAAGAATTTTTAAAGCCGATGGGCATCAGTCAGTATCGACTGGCCAAGGACATAAGTGTGTCGCCCAGACGAATTAATGAAATTGTACATGGAAAAAGAGCCATTACCGCAGATACAGCCCTGAGATTAGGGCGGTTTTTTGATATGTCCCCTCAATTTTGGCTTAATCTCCAAACCCGTTACGATCTTGAAGTCACAGAAGATTCGCTTGCAAATCGTCTGGATCAAGAAGTACACTGTTACACTTCAAGTGCCGCTTAAATTATTTTTGAGTTTATGAGCACGACTATCGAACTATCTGGGGGGCAAACCTTTCCCAAAGTGCATCGGAATAGACGGAATTTCCGGGAAATCAGAAAACATCTAAATTTTATTTTGAAATTCCACATAGGCTGGAAAGGGGAGATGTGGTGGTGATTCCCTGAGAGCTTACATGATAACCAAAGGGCCGGGCGTTCAGTCCGAATCTTTCGCCATATTGAAAAGATGATTCAGGTGATCAAAGGGAACAATTGAAACATCCGTTCTTTGCTGTACTTTATCACCGCCGTAAACAATGCCGCTGCCCTTGGGAATATGATCCGGAAATAACTTAACAAAATGGTTCAGCCCCTTGAAATAGTTTCGGGTTATCGTCATGCCTGCTTTGATTTCAATGGGAAAAATATCAGATCCGCTGACCAGCAGCAGATCAACCTCGTTTCCCTTGCTGTCCCGATAAAAGTAGAGATTGCTTCTTTTTCCTTGATTAAATCTGAATTTAAGGGCTTCGGAAATTACCAAGTTTTCAAATAGGCTGCCCCGTAACGGGTCTCTTGAGATTTGGTTTTTATTTTCGATGCCAATCAGGAAGGCGGCTAGCCCGACATCGTAAAAGAACAGTTTGGGTGACTTGACCAGACGTTTGGAAATGTTTCTGTGAAACGGTTGCAAAAGGAAAATGATATAACTCGCCTCAAGAATAGAGAGCCAGTTTCGAGCTGTTGTGTGAGAAATTCCGGTATCGTTGGCCAGGGTATTTACATTGAGCAATTGGCCGATACGCCCGGCACATAATTTGATAAAGCGCTGAAAGAGGTTTAAATCTTTAATTGTGATGAGCTGCCTCAAATCCCTCTCTATATAGGTTTCAAAATAGTCGCCGAGGGCCTGGGTCGGATTGAGTTGTTTGTCCCATATTCGGGGATAAAATCCATGATAGAGCAGATCGTCAACGTCCGGCAGGGAAAAAGCCGATTGAATTTCCTCCCCGGAAAAAGGGAGTAATTTTATCAGGGCGGTGCGGCCGGCCAGTGATTGATTGATGGTATGGCTCACTTCAAATTGTTGACTGCCCGTCAGAATAAAAAGGCCTTCCCGCTGATCCTCGTCAATCATCGGCTGCAGATAGGAGACAAGGTCGGGGGCTCTCTGGATTTCGTCAAATATAGCCCCATCCGGATATTGGGCCAGAAACCCTCTTGGATCATCAATGGCGAATTGACGGGTATCCGGTGATTCCAGATTGGAGTAAGGTTTATGGGAGAAGACCTTTCTGCAAAGCGTGGTTTTTCCGCTCTGACGTGGGCCGGTAATGGTAACAACCGGATACTGCCCGGCAAGGATTTGTAATACAGGTTCGATTGTACGGTTAATGAATGGCATGAAAAGTATTTACATTAAAATGGTGCAATTTGCAACTTTAACTTTCATATTACACCGTTTGATGGATTTTTCCGAGCCATCCCGCACGGAGAATTCAGGAGTGTGACCTAAAAGGGTCCCGGCTTTGCTGATGTCGGCCGGTGAGTCGGGGTCGGGCGGCATAAAAAAGTTGACACTAATGCATAAAATGATAAATTTATGCATAAAAGGAGGCCGATTATGAGAACAACACTTGATTTACCAAAAGATTTACTGGATGAAGCCATGCGGGCAACTCATATTAAAACCAAAACCCAGGTTATAATAACGGCACTGGAAGAGTTAATCAGAAAATCTAAAATTTCCGAATTGAAAAAATTTAAAGGCACAGTGGACTTAGACATCGACTTAAATACCATACGAGGTCGTAAATGTCGGTTTTAGTGGATACGTCCGTATAGATCGAATATTTTAGAAGTAAAAACAATTTTGACCCCCTTGATTTTTTAATTGATGAAAATCTTGTGGTTATAAACGAATTAATCCTTGCAGAGCTAATACCGTTTTTGAAAATTAAAAATCAAAGAAGGATAATTGAATTACTCTATAATATTAATCGATTAGAGTTGAATATCAAATGGGATAAAATAATTGAATACCAATTTAAGTGTTTGAAAAATGGTCTAAGTGGGATTGGTATTCCCTATCTGATACTTGCTCAAAATGCGAAACAAAATCATTGCGAAATCTATTCCCTTGATAATCATTTCAAATTGTTGAAAAATATTATCAATATCGAGTTAGTCGAATAAATTAGTTGTTGGTTATTTGTTATCAGTTACTTGTTATTAGTTATTGGTTTTGAAAAGTTGATATGCCACTTGATGGATGTTTTCATGCCATCCCGCACGGAGAATTCAGGAGTGTGACCTAAAAGGGTCCCGGCTTTGCTGATGTCGGCCGGTGAGTCGGGGTCGGTCGGCATAAAAAAGTTGATTCTACTGCATAAAATGATAAACTAATTATTACGGAATGAGGCGCAACGCAGAGATTGGACCTTTTTGCGCCGCCGTCATATTGGAGTTTATAACCCAGGAATACTCTCATGGCCGTATCTGTTGAAAAGGTTGACATAATTTCCGATCAAAGAGGCTATGTCCTTGAACCCCTTGACTCCGCGTCACTTATGTCCCGGCAAAACTTGCATCTGGTGGTTACCTTACCCGGAGCTGTTCGCGGTAATCACTATCATCAAAAGGGAACGGAAACCATTACGGTCATGGGGCGGGCGTTGGTCCGTTTTCGAGAGGGTGACACACTTCAGGATATAACGGTCCCGCATGATCAGGCCTATCAATTCGTATTTCCGCCTGGAGTAGCGCATGCAATACAAAATACCGGCAAGCAGTCTATAATATTAATCGCCTTTAATACCCAAAAACATGATCGTGAACACCCGGATATTGTTAGGGATATATTGATCACTGCTTGAATTGCATGAAAAGATATAAAATGAACTGTGGGTTTCATATTCGCAAGGCAAACCCATTGGAAAAACATTAAATATATTTGCGGTTGATGGACATGAATGACCCAACCATTCGGCAACAGAAGTTGCCTGATGAAATCCTTGAATCTGAGAAGACACGTTCAGAATTTCTTCGTTGGAAACTCGTTCTATGTGCGGCACTAGGTGCTGCAGGATTAGGGATCACAAGCGGCTCGGCCGTTGCCCCTCCTATAGGGCTGCTGTGCTTAATTCCCTTGGCGTGTGCCTATGTCGATCTGCTCTGTACCAACCTCAACCTGAGAATTATTCTTATCGGACGCCATTTTTCAGATCAGTGCGATCCGTATGAATCCTTTGTCGGGAAATACAGAATTGTGTTCTGTCTCGAGGACTGGGCGCTCTACGGCTCCACCTATGTTATTTCAGGTCTGCTGATTTTATTGGCTATAGCCCGACTCCTACAGGCGGCTTTCCGGCAAAGCAGTTTCGTCGGGCTGGAATGTTTTCAGTGTATTGCGATCCTGCTGACATCCGTGGTCGCAATTATTCTAACCCGATGGATGCAACAGGCATACGATATACTCAATAAACTCGAGGTGCATGACAAGAAGTTCGACGTTTATAAACATTTCATAGGTCTACTCTCTAAACGGAGCAAGCTTTTCAAATTGTTTGCCGAGTTTTTTAAAATTGGAGCTTCCGGTGCTGACCATTCACAATGAAACATTATTAGGTTTTCTTAGACCCTTGTATCGACGTGATGACATTGACCGCTTGCTCTCGTTTCTTGAAGAAAGGGGCACGTTTAATTTCCACTGCTTGGAAAACGGGCTGTTTCCGGCAGCTTCTTCAGCTTCCGACCAGGACGCCTCCGGCTACCAGTATGTTTGGGTGCGGGACAACGTTCACATTGCTCATGCGCACTATGTGTGGGGCGATGCACGCTCGGCATCTCGAACGGCAAATTCACTGATGGCTTTTTTTCAAAGCCGGCGGTACCAAATGCAGCAGATCATCGCGTGCCCGGCAAAGGCCGCCGATCCGATGAATCGACCCCACGTCCGTTTTGACGGTAAACAGATCAAGGAACTTTCCCAAAAGTGGCCGCATGCCCAAAACGACGCGCTTGGGTATTTTCTATGGTTTTTCTGCAAATTGGCAAAAGAGCGTCTCGTACCTTTCGGAGAACCCGAGCAGCAGTGTCTGGCCGACCTGGTATTGTATCTGCGGGCCATTCGGTACTGGGCTGATCAAGATAGCGGTCACTGGGAAGAGGCCCGCAAGCTATCCGCCTCCTCAATCGGTACGGTCATTGCCGGGCTTCGCGAGTTCCGTGCGTTAAGAGCCGTTTATGATTTGTGGCCCAGATCGATGCAGCGAACAGACGGCCTTGATGACGGCTGCGTTGCCGAACTGCTTGCACAGGGCGAGGCCGCGTTGAAAAATATCTTGCCGTATGAGAGCCTCGGTTCGGCAGACTCCGGTCAAAGGCGATACGATGCCGCGCTTTTGTTTTTGATATACCCCTTGCAAGTGGTTTCAAATGAACTTGCAGCGCAGATTCTCCAAGATGTCCAAACCAAACTGGAAGGTGCCCTCGGTGTCCGGAGATACCTGAATGATTCGTATTGGTGCGCCGACTACCCCAGTCTGTTTACTGAAAATGAACGTACCGGAGATTTCAGCGAAAAGATGCAGTTGCGCGACGCTCATATTCGACCCGGCGAGGAGGCGCAATGGTGCATATTCGACCCGATCATCTCATGTATTTACGGTTTGCGTGCTTTGGAACAGCCAGGACAATCCGAATGGCGCGTTCTTCAAGCCCACTATCTGAATCGCGCACTCGGACAACTTACAGCGGGCGAAGGTGCAATGATGCCCTTTTTATGTCCCGAAGCCTATTTCCTGCAGAAAGGACATTACATTCCCAACGAGCATACGCCGCTTCAGTGGACTCAGGCAAATCTCAGGATGGCGTTGTATTGGTTGAGTGTTACCGCGTCATGATTTAGGAATACAGGACGTTCAATACTTCAAAATAACCATCGCTGCTTACTCCGACTACGCCCCAGGCACCAAGATTCGCAACAGCGCGGCCTCCCCGTGAACGCTAAGCTAATCGGCGCAAAATAACAGAAGAAAAATGATAAGAAGTATTTATTTAAATTTAATAAATTAGCCATAAGGGTGGTAGAAACCCAATTTCTCTAATCCCTTCAATTATCTCAATTATACCAACGAGCCATATAAACCATAATGCGCTGAAGATATGACGCCTATAAATTACAGGATTTACATTGTAATTTTTAGGTTCAGCAAGAAGTGAAAGTTTTGGAAAAAATGTTGGTGCTTTTTTTGTGTATTCTTCAAAATATGATCCAAAAAGCTGTTTTAGGCGTTTTTCCTCACTTTTGATAACATACGGATAATAAAATGCAAAAAGGATAATGAAAACAATTGGAAATGTAAAGGTTTCAGTCGAACAACCGATTCCGATAACTCCTATTGAACTAAAAAAATATAAAGGATTTCGGCAGATAGAGTAAGGGCCTTCTGTAACTAATTTCTTATCTTTATAACCGGCAATATACATTGAACACCACATTCTCCCTAATGAAGCAATTGCTACAAGAATTACGCCGATAAAAAATAAACAAAAAGTAATATATTCATGTGTTGTTTCCCAGTAACTTTTTGTGGTGAATAAAAAAAACAAAAAAATCGTTGCCGAAATGCGTGATAAAATTATTCGATATTTCTCAAATTTCAATTTAACTTTCTCCTTTATAATATGGAAAACTTTTCACCATAAAGCAAGCAATCTAAATAAGTGACCAAAAGGTGACAACTTTAGATTTTCTTTATGAGATACCGTTTCTTGAATTTGAAGGTTATTTTTGTTTTTTGTATTTTCCATTTGATTATAACGACGCGACTATATGCTATGACGCTCAGATAATTTGACACACTTTTTCTTAGATAAATTTCACAGCGACTGCGGTTCCGAATGGCGCGTTCTTCAATCTCACTATCTGAATCGCGCACTCGGACAACTTACAGCGAGTGAAGATGCAATGAGGCCCTTATTATGCCCTGAAGCCTATTTCCTGGAAAAAGGACACTACGTTCCCAACGAACATATACCGCTTCAGTGGACTCAGGCAAATCTCAGGATGGCGCTTCATTGGTTAAGGATCACCGCATCATGATTCAGTGAGGCTTTTAAGAAAAGCTGAAAATAATTAAAACCGATCGGAGTAGATGTAAAATATGGCTTCATCCGTCAGCAACAGGATATATTGGATCGGTCATCGTGTGCGGTGAAGCGGCGTCAAAAGCAGTTTTCACCAACCAAAAAAGAGCAGCGGGATGCGGTCCTGTGGTATGAGTTGGAATGTTGGAATAATAAAAAAGCGGCTTAACCTTGACTTCGCTATTTTGTTGCGAGATCACGGGGAACTCCATCTTCTCTATCAGCACGGTTGCCACTCAGCTATACTCTTCTTTGCCATTGCTTCGGGTTACGTTTAACATGAAATACTGCCAAAATGATTATTTCTTCAACATTTTCTTCGTAGTACAGAATATAGGGAAATTTTTTAACCAAAGATTTTCTTGCATTTTTTATAGTAATTGGAAACATCTTTGGATTTCTTTTAATCCTTTCAATCGCTTCATCAATACAAAGTACAAATTCTAAATCAAGGCCATCTTTTTGTTTTTTATACCACTGAACTGCTTCATAGAATTCAAATTCTGCTTCGGGTAGGAATCGTATTTCCATGATCCTATCTCGATTCCATGAAATCTTTTCTTATTTCATCCCATGCCCTTCCTTGTTTTGGATTTGCATGATATGAATCAATCCTTCTATTCAATTCGATTTTCTGTTCATCTGTCATTTCAGGATATTCATTATTCTGTGCTATGCTATTCCATATTTCTTCTACGATTAATATTTTTTCCGGTATACTTAATTTTTTTATTTTATCGATAGTCTCATGATTTATCTCCATAACCTTTTTCCTTTCGATTGTAATCAAAGAAATTCAACAATTCTTGCCACTACTATGTACTCTCTTTCACCCGTTACACTATGTTACTGCAACCTTCCCAATTCTGCTTAAATACCGTTAGTTTCGGCATTATGTGTTATGTTCATCCTCTAACCATTTTTTCTTCATAACTATTTATATTTATATATAATAATACTTATTTTATTATCAGAGTTCTTTGAAAAAAACAATCAATTTAAGAAAACTTTATAATAAAAATCGGCAACAAAAAGGTGTATCCTTGATGATAATTCATATCAAGAATGGTGAGATTGAGGAAGAAAGGAGAGGAATCTACTTTGTTGATAAATATAGGTCCGTGAAAAAAGCCGTTCGATGAAACGTGAACGGTCAAGTTTTTAGAAAATATAAAAGCCGTTCCCACAATATGAATTTGTGAAAACGGCTAGTAGGTAAAAATGTACCATGTGTTTGAAATTGGCGTCCCCAAGGGGATTCGAACCCCTGTTGCCGGCGTGAAAGGCCGGTGTCCTGGGCCAGGCTAGACGATGGGGACATATTTGTTTTATGAAATGGGCCGTGCGCGGCTCGAACGCGCGACTCTCTGCTTAAAAGGCAGATACTCTACCGACTGAGTTAACGGCCCTTAAAAAAATACTAATAGATTATATTTGATGGTTTTGTCAATAAGAATTATGGTCCAGGAATAAAATTTTTAAAATTTTTATTTTCGCCAAAACTCCGGGACCAGTAAAATGATGACCGTATAAATCTCAAGTCTTCCCAAAAGCATGCACCATATAAGGAGCCATTTCCCCAGGTAAGGTATCTGCGCATAGTTTTCAACCGGACCTACAATTCCAAAACCCGGGCCGATATTACCCATTGAGGCGGCAACGGCTGCAAATGATGTCGTAAAATCGACTCCCAAGCCCGCAAGCAGGACGGAACAGAAGGCAAACAATCCCATATAAAGACCTAAGAATCCAAGGACGCTTCGCATAACATCTTCCGGCACGGCTTTGCCGGCAATTTTTATATGCGTAACGGCATGGGGATGAATGAGCGAAAAGAGTTCTTTGTAGCAATATTTAAAATAAAGCATCACTCGAAGGCATTTCATGCCCCCACCGGTTGAACCTGCCGAAGCACCTAAAAACATGCATAAAAGCAAGATTAATTGAGACATGGCCGGCCATTGTTCATAATCGGCAGTCGCAAAGCCGGTTGTGGTAAGAATGGAAACAACCTGAAAAGCACCATAGCGCAGGGATTGGCCGATACTTTCATATACGGAACCGTAAATATTGAAACTCACCACTAAAATAAGAAGGATGACGGTTGCAAGAAAAAAACGAAACTCGGAATCGCGCCAGAAAGCCGATGGTTTACCCCTGAGCAGCTGATAATGAAGTGAAAAATTAATTCCGGCAAGCAACATAAATATGATGATGATAATATCGAAATAGATGCTGTTAAAATGGGCAATGGAAGCGTTTTTCGTCGAAAATCCACCCGTCGGCATAGTGGTGAAGGTATGGCAGAGGGCATCATAAAGATCCATGCCGCCTGCCATGAGAAGAATCGTTTCCGCCAAGGAAATAAGCGCATAAACTTTCCAGAGGATCATTGCCGTATCTCGGATGCGCGGTTTAAGCTTGTCCGGAACCGGACTGGGAACTTCCGCCTTGTAAAGCTGCATGCCGCCGACACCTAAAAAGGGCAAAATAGCCAGTGAAAGGACGATGATACCCATTCCACCGAGCCATTGGATAAAACTACGCCAGAACAAAAGCCCTTTGGGTACGGCTTCTATGTCTGTTAAAACCGATGCTCCGGTGGTGGTAAATCCTGAGACGGACTCGAAAAACGCGTCCACAAAATGATCGAAAATTCCTGCCGCGCTAAACGGAAGGGCGCCGAAAAGACCGGCAGCCGTCCAGCCGATGGCGACGATTGCCATTCCTTCACGCTGGCTTATAAATTCGGTCTCGGATTTCCTGAAACAGATGTAGAGCAAAGAACCGACCAAGACTGTTATTCCCATTGATTTAAAGAGGGGGATGACACTTTGATCCTTATAAAACAGACCGAAACAAATGGGGAATATCATGGTCAACCCTAAAAAAAGGGTCAATATACCGACCACTTTAAAAATATATCGCCATCGCATTTAAAAGTACTCGAATTTAACCGTAAGGATTTTTTCAATTTTCGGTATCGCGGTTCTTCGCGCGAATATGATGATTCGATCTTCAGGCTGAATCACACTGTCACCGGAAGGAATGATAATATCATCTTTTCGGACAATACTCGTGACAATGACGCCTTTGGGGAAAGAAATTTGTCTTAAAGGTTTACCCACGATATCGGATGTTTCCAATGCCACCGTTTCCATGAATTCAGCTTGTTCCCCGCGAATTGCAATGGCTGAAAGCACTTTACCGCGTCGTATATGCTGTAAGATGGTGTTTATTGCGGAAAGCCTTGGGCTGACCACCTGTTCGATGCCGATCGTCGACATCAGCGGCAAGTAGCTGAATTTAGTTATTTTGGTTATTGTTTTGCGCGCTCCCATTCGTTTGGCAAGCAGTGAAGATAGAATATTGGTTTCTTCTTCGTTGGTCAGTGTAATCACAACGTCCATATCCCGGATATTTTCTTCATTCAAAAGCCTTTGATCCGAGCCGTCGCCATGAAGTACGATCGCCTTATTTAATTGTTGGGCAATTTCAGTACATCGATCGGCATTTTTTTCAATGATTTTTGTATAGATTGATTTTTTCTCCAAAAGGCTTGCCAATCGCAGGCCTATTCGTCCGCCACCGATAATAAGAACCCGATGCAACGGTTCCGAACGTTTGTCGAAAACGCTGAGTGTATCTAAGACTTTGGCTTCTTCACAGATACAATAGATGAGATCACCTGCCATTAATTGGTCCGTACCTCTGGGGATGATTAACTCGTCGTCTCGGACAACGGCTGCAATCAATGGACTTTGTTTGTTTATTTTTGCGGGAATCTCTGAAAGTTTTAAGCCATCCAGTTTTGCGCCCTTATCGAGATGAATTCCGATAAATTTAACGCGACCATCGGTAAACTCGCCGATATCGACGGCACCGGGTACATTCATAAGTCTTTCAATGGTCTTGACAACTTCTATTTCAGGGTTAATCAAAGTGTCAATATGGGGCGCATAGGTTCGAAAAGTATCATGATACCGATCATAGTCGGCGTTTCGCAGACGGGCCATTTTCTTTGTCGACGGCGAAATAATATTTGCAATCAGGCATGCCACCAAGTTTATTTCGTCACTGTCGGTCACCGCCAGGAGAATTTCCGCATTTTTTATACCCGCTTCTTCAAGAACGACCGGACTACTTCCGGGGCCTTGCAAGACCTGCACATCGATATTGTCGGAAACCCGCCGAAGTGCTTCAGAACTTTTATCAACTACCACAACATCTTTGTTTTCAAGTGAAAGCCGGCTCGCAATTTGAAAACCCACTTCCCCTGCACCAACAATTATGACTCTCAACCGATAGACTCCCTCATTTTTTCAATATTATTCTTATTAGGCCTTACTATAGACAAGCGAGTGTGTCAATTCCCGACATGTAACACGCAATTAAACAAACACTCTTTCTGAAAAGAAAATTGGTAAAAATTATGAACTTCAAAAGCTCTGAAGAAAATGGAAGGTTGGAATCTAAATTTCGACAACCAAAATGCATAGGCAAATGACGAAAAAAAAGGCTATCCAGTCATTTTTCTTGGAAGAAAGGTCGGGATCGGTCCGATTTTCAGAATAACACCTTGCTTCCATAGCAACGGCTAAATTATTTGCATTTTGAAAAGTTTTAAAAATCAGCGGTACGGCAAGTTTCACCAAGCGATAGATTGGATTTTTTCTGTTTTCAATGCCTCGTGCCCGCTGTGCATCAGAGGTCTCTTTTGCTTGTGCAAGGATGACCGGTACAAAACGCATGATCAAACCGATCATGGTTGCAACCTTCTTGCCGGGAATAAACGGAAACGGTTTCAGAAACCAGGCGACAGCCGTTCTAATCTCGGAAGGTCGAGTTGTTGAGACGAATATTAAACCCAGGAGCACAACCAATGCCAGCCGCCAACAAATTAGGATACCATCATAGAGCCCCTGTCGGCTGATCGATAGAAGCTTAAATTCAAACACGGGTGTTCCGGGGGTCGACAATGCGCGTGCGATCAATACGAAAAAAAGTAAAACAAGAAAATAACGGAGTTCTTTTAAAATAGATATTAAGGACAGGCGTGAACTTTTTATTAGGCATAGAAATAAAAACGTCAATAGGCAAAGTGCCGGTGGATCGGCCTGCATACCTGTAAGGCTGATAAGGATTAAAAATATAATTTTAAAGCGAACATCGAGTAAATGCAAAAATGATCGACCGGGATGATAACTAAAAGCGGTTAAATCAGCCATGATCCGATCTCCAAGCCGAGCCGAGAAGTACAGGGTTGTCTGACACCGAATGCCTCAGTTTCCGTCACGATTTTATTCGGCAATCCATCTCTTACAATTTTTCCTTTTTGCATGATAACCAGTCGATCAGCATGGGCAAGGACCTTTTCAAGGTCATGGGTGGTGATTAGAATCGTATGACCGGCCTGGTGTAGAGTAAGAATTTGTTCTAAAACCTGCTTGACCCCGGGATAATCAAGGTTGGAAAAAGGTTCATCAAAAACGATTACTCTTGGTTTCATTGCCAGGATCCCTGCGATGGCCAGTCTTCGCTTTTCACCTCCTGAAAGTAAATGGGGTCGATGATCTGCAAGATCGATCAATCCGCCGGCTTCCAGGGCCATGGATACCCGTTGCTGAACCTCGCTTCTTTCCAGACGGAGATTTTCAGGTCCAAAGGCGACATCATCATAAACGGTTTCACCAATAATCTGACTGTCGGCATCTTGAAAAACCATACCGACCATCTGCCTGGCCCTGACAAAATCCTCCGATACCGAGATTCCGGCCAGTTTGACGCTGCCGGTTTGGGGTCGGAGAAGTCCGTTCAAATGCCTTAAAAGAGTTGTTTTGCCGGAGCCGTTCCTTCCGGCAATGACAATAAATTCACCTTCTTTAATTTCTATGTCGATCGCATCCAATCCTAAGGTCCCATCTGAAAAACGATGACTAAGACCCCTTATTTCAATGATATTCATACCTTTTTCCTACTACGCAATATCTACCTGATTTATCTTTGCCCGATAACCGGTCGCAGACTTTTTGCAATGATGACGGCGGCAACGATTTTAAGCACATCACCCGGCAGGAAAGGATACATGCCTACGGCCAGTGTTTTGGTCAGAGTCATGCCGGTTATGGTTTTAAGCCATGCTATCCCGCATGCATAGATAATGATCGTACCGCAAACCACTGCAAGTGCATCATAAAACCTGCGATGATTCATTTTTTCGCTAATGAAACCGATCAGATAAACTGCCGGCAGATATCCCAGTAAATAGCCTCCGGTCGGTCCTAACAGCCGTCCTAATCCCCCTGTACCGCCGGCAAATACCGGAAGACCACTAGCGCCGGCCAGGAGGTAGACGGCAACACTTGCGACTCCCCACTTGCTTCCCAGGAGAAGGCCGGTAAGGAATATGAAAAGATTCTGGAGAACAATCGGAATCGGTCCGATGGGTATTGCAATGTAAGCTCCTGCTGCAGTTAAAGCGGCTAAAAGGGAAGCGTATACCATCATTCGAAGTTGTTCGGCCTGATTCATCCTGGGGTCAAGCTCCTATGTGTTTTGTAAAAAACAATCCCCATAAATCACCTTTTTGGTTGAACCATCTGCAAGTCTTAATATCAGTGCACCGTTTTCATCGACATCAATTGCAATTCCTTCGGTGACATCTTGCGTCGTGACGATTCGTACCGATTGATTAAGGGTCATTGTGTATTTTTTCCATTCGGGAATGATATTTTCAAAATCCGGATTTATCATTCGTTTTTCAAATTGATCCAGATATTCGGAAAGAATTTTCTTTCTTGAAATTTCATGGTTGAGTATTTTTTTCAATGAAATCGCGTTGGGTTCATTATGCGTTGGATCATTATTGACATTTAGGCCGATGCCGATATTTACGAAGGTGACCAAATCGGCCTCAGTCTCCATTTCAGAGAGCATTCCTGAAATTTTTTTGTTATTCACTAAAATATCATTCGGCCATTTTACCATGGCATTGATATTGAACATCGTGCGAAGCGTTTCCGCCAAAACCTGCGATGCCAGAAAATTGATTCGGAAGCATAGGACCGGTGGTATTTTTGGCCGCAGGATAAGGGTAAAATAAAGCCCGCCGTCGGAAGAAAGCCATACTCTTTGCAGACGTCCACGGCCTTTTTTTTGTTTGCCTGATACAACGACTGTAAAATCAGGACATCCTTTTCTTGCCAGATCCCTAGCAATTTCCATGGTCGAGCCGACTTCATCAAAATAATGGATTTTTGACTCTCTCCCCGGAAATTCCCAAGGAAAAAGGGCGTCTAAAGAGTCTATAAGCCGGTATCCCTTCGGTGTGGCGATGATATTGTATCCGATTTCCTGCAGTTTGCGGATATGTTTCCAGATGGAAACCCTTGAGATCCCAAATTCGGCGCTCAATGATTCACCGGATATAATTCCTGATGCTGCCCGCAATTGATTCAGTATGCGTGTTTTCATTTTAATAGAGATGTTTTATGGTTAACCTCAAGAAAAATATTAGTTAACGAAAGATACCGGCGCTGTCAACTATTTTTCATATTTATCCCTAAAAAAATGTGTTTTATATTCAATTAAGAAGGAATGCAATTAAGAGGGGAGAGAGATTAAGCGGTCTGAATAAGTTTAGAAACGATCTTTTCTAATAAAAATTTCATAAAAAACCAATTTCCATCCTGTGACATTACCCCGATAATCTGAAAATTTATCTGAGCGCTGCGTTCAGGGCCTAATATTAAAATAATTCTTTGGGGAGTATGAATGGTTAATTCCCGACATTGATCAAGTCCCTGTTTGGCCGAAGTTTCATCGGATAATTTAAAAATTGTATTGAAGGCAGAGCCCAAGCGATTAAGATCGATCGTTTCATCGATCGAATCATGGGCTAAAACGGCGCCGTCGCAGTTCATTATTCCGACGGATAGGTATCCTTTGATGGCTCTTAATTCTTTAATACAAGCTGTTAAAATAGGTTCGATCGCTTCTTTCCGGAGAGGTTTATAATCAATTTTGTTTGTGTTTTTCAATAGGTCGACTTTTTCTTTTTCATCGAATAAGCTTACATTTTTATCTGTAATTTCAGAATCAATTTTTTCCTGCTCTTCTATAATTGTTTCATCCTGCAGCCAGGTTGCCTGAACTATGTCCATGAGATCGGTTTTGACTCGCCGCTTATTGATCCTTCTTATCGGAAGTTCAGCGAATTTCAATTCTATATCTTCCCAATCGGCCATTTTAAGCGCAGCCTCTTCTCCATTCAAATCATTATAATGAGCATCGATCAGAATGCCTTCTTTAAAATAAAGATAACCTTTTCCCTTGGTATTGGATTTAACCTCCAAACGGCAGGTCCTACATTCCAACTCGATAAGCGGGAGAAAAGTACTCAATGACATGCCTTTAAAGTTTGCTCCTTCATCTTTGAGGTTGAGACCGACAAATATAGATGATGTCAGTACCCCAAGATCCGTCGGCTTTTCGATATGATAAAGAAGTTCTTCTTGCCCTTTTCTTTTTTTAAACCAGGGTTTTCCATATTCCGACATTATGATACAAGGGGTTGCGGGATGATTTTGGGTCATGTATGCCAAAAGCTCCAATCCATCCACTTTGGGTGTATTGATATCCGTTACAAATACGGATATACGCTCTCTTTGCAACAAATCAATTGCTTCTTGGCCATCTGAAGCAGTTAATACTTTAAATTGATGAAGATTGTTAAGACCTGCTTTAAGTTTGTTTAAATTGTCCTGATCACCATCAACGATGAGCACTTTATCCATAGGATTATTTTTCCGGCCTAATATCTGTTTGAATTGACTTGTAATCCAACATAATTACGATCAGTGACGAAGAAAAAAATACATGAAAATTTAATCGGTATCCTGATGAATATTCTTTAGCCCTTAAGATATTGATAAATTGTTCTCAAATATGATCATCATTCACTTTGTAAATATCATCAAATAAGGCCCGAATACTAATAACCCGATAATGATGGAACCTATCGCGCTGATCAAAACCGCCCCAGCCGCAAGATCCTTTGCTTTTTCAATCAGTGGATGAAACTCCGACGAGGTTACATCACAAAGAAATTCCAACGCGGTATTCAGGGCTTCAGCGGTCCATACGGCGATAACTGCAATAACGATCCAGCACCATTCGCTTCGGGTGATTCCAAATATTATTCCTAAAAGACAAACAATTGCAGTAGCAATAAGATGAATTTGAGCGTTATGCTGGGAGGCCACCATCAACTTGATGCCGCGTAGAGCATAACTTAGGCTTTTAAGTCTATTTTTTAAATTAATTTTTGCGTTTTTGCTCATTAAATTCCGACGAACTCGAAAAATCAAAAAAAATAAATTTTACTTTCAATTAGCATGTTTGGCTCAAGCAAACAAGAATTCACGATTCATTGATCGACTGAATTACAGTTTTTCAGGTTTCGTCATATTGATTTCGTTAACATCAAAGACAGGGTGTGTCCACTGAATTGCTTCTTTATAGGAAGGATAGGGTTTAGCCGTATGATCTTCCAGCCGCAGCGAAATGGGATTGGATTCAGAGCTGAAGTATAAAGCAATGGATTGCCAATCAATGGTGACGATTTGAGCCCACTCATTATCAAAATCCGTTATGATAACTCCCAGATCCCAGTCCAAGGCAAATATCGTATCATCAGAATAAATCTTGCAGGTTGAAGAATCCCCATTTTCATTGTAATCATAAGATGCGGAACCATTTAGGGCCAAACTTACTAAATTGCTTAAGGCCATAATATAAGATCCATAAGAACGGTTGGCTATAGATATTTGTTCTGTCTGAACTTTGATTGAACAATTTTCAACATTGGCGCTGAGGTTGGATCCGATACTTATTTCGGGGTTACAGAGGCAGGCATAGATCATCAAAATCAAAAAAATATTTTTATGATGGGCGATCCATTTCAACTTCAGGAAGGATAAAAATAACATTTTATACTGATAGTTCATGATTAATGCCCCCCCAAAAAATTATAAAAGTGTTTTTTCTTTAACTCTTAATAAGCATACGCTGTGCCAATTTGCTTGAAGTTTTTAATTCTTTAATATAATTATATTTTTAGTGTCTTTTAGATGATATTCATGACTTGAAATTTTTATAAAATTGTGAAAAGTATTTCTCAATTATTGTATAGTTTTTTATCAAATGAATCCGGATAGCCAATTTAACGGCCAATTGACGGCAAAAATTATCTTAAAACAAAGCGTCGGCTCTAATGATCCGAAAACGTTTTGTGATTTTTTAGCTGTCGAAACCAGCCTTTCCAAAAGCAAAATCAAAAAGGCAATGATTAAAGGTGCGGCGTGGCTGCGAAAGAAGGGCGGCAAACGCAAACGCATCCGAAGGGCTGCCTTAGCGGTTAAAACAGGGGATTATCTGGAATTTTATTATGATGAAAAATTGCTTGCTCAAACCGCTCCTCAGGGTAAATGTCTGTATGATTACCGGCACTACAGCCTGTGGTACAAACCCAGTGGCTTGATGAGCCAGGGCACCTTGTACGGTGATCATTGTTCACTTTTAAGACAGGCTGAAGTCTATTTCAAGCCGCCACGTAAGGTTTTTCTTGTCCACCGGCTTGATCGGGAGGCTGCTGGGTTGATGATTTTGGTCCACAGTAAAATCGCCGCGGCAAAATTTTCAGATCTCTTTAAAAAAAATCAAATCGTCAAACAGTATCGCATTGATGTTCGCGGCAATTTGACGCAATATCAACGATCGGGTATGATCACTTTGCCGTTGGAAGGCAAAACGGCAATAACGGAATTTGAAGTCGAGGCTTTCAATCCTCGGAAAAATATATCGACCGTTGATGTTGGGATCAAAACCGGCCGCTTACACCAAATCCGACGCCATTTCGAAATGATCGGTTTTCCGGTGATGGGTGATCCCAAATATGGTCAAGGCAATAAAAATACCGAAGGCATGAAACTTGTCGCCACGGCGCTGAGATTCCGCTGTCCGTTCAGCCGGAAAGAGATGGTATTTGAGCTGTAAAATTTATGTCTTATGTCTTAGCACTTAAATAGTGTTTTTTTAAATTCATGATCCTTTCTACCGATTTTATTCCTCTTTGCTTCAATACCGAATCATCTTGCAGCTTCTGAAGCATGCTTTCAAATGCGTACTCGATGTTCGGGCCTTGATGGCAAATAAGGGTGATATCAATATCGGCTGCCAGAATCTGCCTGATGACGATTTCAATGTCATAGTGTTTATCAATTGCACCCATATCCAAATCATCCGTGATCACGAGGCCGTCATAGCTCATCGTATCCCGCAGAAGATTCTTTGCAATTCGCACGGATAAAGTAGCCGGCCATTGGGGATCGATTTTCGTATAAATTAAATGCGACAGCATGATGCCGGCGACGTTGTGCCGAATAGCAGCCTCAAAGGGCGGGAGATCGAAAGACTGCATGGCAGTAAGATCTACATCGATTCTCGGCAGATCCACATGCGGATCTTTTGTGCTGCGGCCGATTCCGGGAAAATGTTTGGCAACGGCCATGAGCCCGTTTTTTTGTAAGTGTTCGATCACTTCGACTCCTAAATCCGACACCCACTGGGGATCATTCCCGAAAACGCGGCCGGCCATGACACTTTGAATGTCTTTCGGCGCCACGTCCATGACCGGTGCTAAATTCATATTGATTCCGACGCCGGTCAATTCAGCGGCTGTTATCCGCCCAAAATGCCTAGCATCCTCTTTTGCCGGCATCTTCGGATTTCCGGGAAATTTCGTAAAGGGTTCTTTGAGACGAGCTACTTGGCCGCCTTCTTGATCAATAGAAATAAATAAAGGGGGTAGACCGCACGAGCGGGCATATTCTTGAACCGATACACACAGACCTTTGATTTGAGCCGGGTCGAGGACATTGCGGGAAAAAAGTATAATACCGCCCACTTTTAACGTATCGAGCATAAACATTAGATTTCGGTTCAATTCGGTACCATCAAAACCGATCATCAGGCGCTGACCGACCAACTGTTCATTTGAAAATTGTTTGATATTCATAGGGTTCCTTTATACTTACCGGGAGAGTTGATATTTGCGAACCGCTTTATAATGGTCTTTTATGTTTTTTGAAAATTTGTGGGTGTTGTCACGCTTTGAAACAAAATACAGAAAATTCGTTTCTTCCGGGTAAAGTGCGGCTTCGAGGGATTTGATTCCCGGATTGGCAATGGGTCCGGGCGGGAGTCCGTGGATGAGATACGTATTATAAGGACTGTAGGTTGTCAGATGCTTGCGGGTGATATTGCCGTCAAAATTTTTTAAACCATAGATCACCGTCGGGTCACTCGCCAGACGTATTCTTTTTTTTAAACGGTTATGAAAGACGGAAGCGATCAGCGGACGTTCCGATGCAGTGCCGGTTTCCTTTTCGATCATCGATGCGAGAGTGACAATCTGGTGAACTGAAAGGTTGAGATTTTGAGCCCGTTTTTTCCATTCCGGTGTAAACACCTTCCAAAATTGCCTCACCATTTCGGCAATGATTTGATCGGCCCTGATCCCTTTGGGAAAATAATAGGTATTAGGGAAAAGATATCCTTCAAATGTGTCCGCATCGATTCCACCGGCTTTGACGGCCGCAGTGTTTTCAGCCGCCTTTAGAAAATTTTCCTCGGTTTCCAATCCGGCTTGAGCGATCAGTGTTGCAATTTGATGGAGATTATATCCTTCAGGTACGGTGAGCCGGTGAAGATAGATTTTTCCGAGCGTCAGTATGTTTAGGATCTCTAAAGGTGAAAGGGTAGGGGAGAGTTGATATTCGCCGGCTTTGATCTGTTTATCATACCCTTTAAACCGAGCGATGATCCTGAATTTGTATGGATACCGAATTAAAGCGGCTTGATGCAATTCGGCGGTCAAAGTCTTGAAACTTTCCCCTCGATGGATGGTTACAAATTTATTGATATGATTCGGACTTGCCGATTGACCGGCATATTGCCGAAGGTCCAGCAAAATAAGGCCTGCAATAAGAATCGATAAAAGGGCGATGATCGTAAGGATTATTTTTATTTTTTTCAATCTGAGCTTTTGATGCCTTTGTAAAAAGTCAAAATTTTGCGGCAGCCTTGATGCCCGCATTTAGTGCCTTTAAATTCACTTCTTTAGTGCCCTTGGGAGCCAGACCCACGAGCGCTTTTTGAAGTGAATCACGAGATACGATATTTGAAATCCGGCAAATTGATCCTAAGGCCACGATATTTGCCACTATGGTTTTACCGATTTGCGTTCGTGCGATATGCGTAAAAGGTATAAAAATCGTATCCGTAATAGGCGATTCTTTGACAAAGGTGGAATCAACGATAAGTTTTCCGGAAGGTTTCAGGTCCGAAAAATAGGTGTCACAGGCGTTCTGGCTCATGGCAAGCAAGAGGTCGACGCCCAGTGCCTTTGGGTACAAGATCGGTGCATCGCTGACCACAATCTCCGCTTTGCTTTTGCCCCCACGGGCTTCCGGACCGTAACTTTGAGTCTGGGTAACATATTTACCTTCATAAATTCCGATTGCTTCCGCCAGGACTATTCCCGCAAAAATCAATCCCTGTCCACCGAATCCGGAAAGTCTGATCTCATAACGTTCGGCCATACGATCTTTTTTTATCGACGTCATCACCACCAATTCTTAAGCGTTTATTTTTCTGAGAGTTGAGCGCGTTGTTTCACTTTTTCATATTCATCGTAGTAGATCGGAAGGTTTTGATCAGTTATTACACCAATAGTGAATTTGTCTTTTAACTCTTCAATCGTCATTTTTTGAGCCTTTTCAACGGTCACGGCATGGTCTTTCTGCCACTTCATCATATCGATATGCGTTCCTTTTTGATTCAGTTTGCCGTATTGAATGTGACAATGCGTGATAATTTCCACCAATGAAAAACCCGGTTTTTGAATCGCTTTTTCGATTAGAACGTGCAGCATTTCAGCATGATAGACGGTGCCGCGCGCTACAAAACCGGCACCTGCGGTGACGATCAGTTCCGATATGTTGAATGCTCTTTCGATATGGTTGTAAGGCGATGTAGTCGACCGCATGCCGTAGGGTGTGGTCGGCGAATGCTGCCCGCCGGTCATGCCGTAAATATTATTGTTCATGATAATTGCAGTTAAATTCAAGTTGCGTCGGGCGGCATGAATCAAGTGGTTGCCGCCGATGGCCATTGCATCTCCATCTCCCATAATGACAATAACCTTCAGATGCGGCCGGGCCAGTTTGATGCCGGTGGCAAAGGTCAAAGCCCGTCCGTGGACCGTATGCAGCGTATTGAAATCCACGTATACCGGCATACGGCTGGAGCAGCCGATTCCGGAAACAAGAACGATATCGTCCCGATTATATCCCAGGTGATGAATGGATCGGATCAAGGCGCCCAGAGCGATGCCGTTGCCGCATCCCGGGCACCAGACATGAGGGAATTTTTTATCATGCCGCAGATACTGATGAACCAGATGAGTCGTCAAAGGCATTAGAGGACCTCATGTATTTTTTCGAAAATTTCATCCGGCGTGATTAAATTGCCGTCGTAACGATTCAGTCGGATGATGGGACACTGCCGGCTATTGACGCGTTTTACCTCTTGCGAAATCTGGCCGAAATTCATCTCAGGTACAATCACGGCCTTGGATTTATGGAGAACATTTTCAACATGCCGACAAGGAAAAGGAAAAAGGGTGATCAACTGCAGTAAACCGACTTTAAAGCCTTTTTCCCTGGCCGTTTCAGTGGCCTGAAGAGCGGAACGGGCTACCGAACCATAGGCGATGATCGTGATGTCGGCATCATCGGTATAAAAATTGTTTACCATCTGAATTTCAGCGGCATAGTGTGAAATTTTTCGGCCCATCCTTTTATAAAACGCCCTGATCTCATCTTGATTTTCAGTCGGAAAGCCGTGCATATCATGGACCAGGCCGGTGACATGATATCTGTAGCCGTCTCCGAATGCGGCCATCGGCGGTACCCCGCGCACTGTATCTTCGTAGGGAATATACCATTCCGGCGGCACCGCGGGTTTTACGCGGTTGATAATCTCAAGGCTTTCGGCAGCAGGTCGTATAAACCTTTCACGCGTATGCGCGATCACTTCATCGGATAGAATGATGACGGGAGTTCTAAACTTTTCTGCAAGGTTAAAAGCCGTGACGGTAATGCTGAAGCAATCGGCAACCGAGGAAACGGCTAAAACGATACTAGTATGATTGCCGTGCGTACCCCATCGAGCCTGCATAACATCTGCCTGAGAAGGATGGGTGGGAAGACCGGTGCTGGGACCACCTCGCATGACATTAACTAAAACGCAGGGAACTTCAGTCATGTAGGCGAATCCTAAAATTTCCTGCATCAATGAAAAACCCGGTCCGCTGGTAGCGGTCATTGCCTTGAGGCCGGATAGGGATGCCCCCACAACCGCTCCAAGGCTTGCAATCTCGTCTTCCATCTGGATAAAAGTGCCGTCGAGTTTGGGCAGACGAACAGCCATGCTTTCTGCAATCTCTGTAGCCGGGGTGATGGGATAGCCGGCGAAAAATCGACACCCCGCGGCCAGCGCCCCTTCGACAATGGCCTGGTTGCCATGGATCAGGATCGGTTTAGACGTATCATTTTTCGTCGGCATTTTTGCTTTTTGGGTCAAAGCTCAGCTCCTTGTTCTTAACCTCGATGGCAAAATCCGGACAGCGAATTTCGCAAAGGCCGCAGCCGATACATGCCTCCGGGTTTTTGACGATCGGAAGACCGGATTCATCCTGAACCAGCACCGACTTTGGACAGAATTCAACACAGATTCCACAGCGTTTACACCAGTCCTTATATACTTTGATGCAGTATGCCTTTTTTGATTTTTTTTTGTGATCGGACTTCTGCAATCTATCTCAGCCCTTCTTATAGACTTTCAGATAATTAATTTCACTGCGTTATCAGTCGTCGAAGTATAACTATAATACGTCTTCCTCCTTCTGGCCTTGTGAAATTAATTATCTGAAAGTCTATAGTAAGATCATGAATAAATAGGATTAACCATTTTTGTACTGTCGTAAGATTTTTGCTGATTGATTGATTTTTTATTCAAATCATATATCATTAGTCAAAAAAAATTATTTAAGCCTTTCACCTAATAAGTTATCAAATGCCGTGTCAAGAAAAAAAAATAAAATAAAGATCGATTCACCGCCAGCGCAAACACAGCCTGCAGGGATTTATATCCATATTCCATTTTGTATTCAAAAATGCAGTTACTGTGATTTTTATTCTATTACCAACCTAAGGTTTAAACAAGAATTTATTGAGGCTTTAAAGCAGGAAATGCATTTATGCAGTGAAAGTTCTCTGCAATTTGACAGCTTGTATATCGGTGGGGGAACCCCTTCTATTTTGGAATCCGAACAAATACGGGAGATCATCGAAACCGCATACCCATGTTTTCAAATTATGCCGGCAGCGGAAATTACCATTGAAATAAACCCCGGAACCGTTTCATTGGATAAACTGAAGCATTATCGCAGTTTTAATATCAATCGAATCAATATCGGGATCCAATCCTTTCAGGATGCTCAACTTAAGTTTCTGGGGCGAATACATTCAAGCAAACAGGCGGAAATTTCGATTAACGGGGCCCGCAAAGCCGGGTTTGAAAATTTAGGACTGGATCTTATTTACGGTATCCCCGGCCAGACCGTGAAATCTTGGCTTTCGGATTTGAAGCGAGCCGTTGAATTCGAACCTGAGCATCTTTCCTGTTATATGCTTACCTATGAATCCGGTACCCCCATGGAAATAGACCTGCAGAAGGGGTGTTTCACGCCATTGTCCGAATCTTTCATTGCTGAGCTCTATTTGGCCACCATATCCTTTTTGAATGCCCGGGGCTATATTCAGTACGAGATATCCAATTTTGCCAAGTCAAAATCCAATCGATCGCGTCATAACCGCAAATACTGGTCTTTTGCTCCTTATATCGGCTTGGGACCTTCCGCCCATTCTTACCTGGAACCCTGCCGCCGCTGGAATCACCGCTGCTTAAAATCATATATCAAAGACCTGGCGGCCGGTTGCCTGCCGATCGCAGGGCAAGAGATATTAACTCAACAGCAGCAGATGATCGAAGTGATTTATTTAGGACTGCGGCAAACCGACGGCATTGCCTTGGATGAATTTGAGAAAAAATTCGGTGTCGGCTTTGAGCAACTCTTTGCCGATGTTCTTTCATTTCTCAAAGAAAGGGGATTCATCCGGCCGATTCAAACTCATTGTGCACTGTTGCCCGAAGGTATGCTGCTACTTGACAGCATCACGTCCATGTTTGTCGAACAAATACCCTATGGATTTTCCGTGACCCTCATCGGCTCCTGAGTTTACGGGTATCTCCGACCCGAATGGTCACATTTTTGGCATCAAAATATTCGATCAAGGGAATCAAATACTTACGGGATACACCGGCAATATCCTTAAACTGCGGGGTTGTCATTTCTCCTTTAGATATCAGAAAATCAACGACCTTACGCTTTAATTCATTGACAGCCTCGACATGAAAATAAAGATCTTCTTTGATCTTAAAAAGTTTGCCTTCTTCGACCAACAGCATCAAAACATCTTTGGCCTGAGAGGTATTTATATCCAGCGTTTTGTCCAATTCCTTGAAATAAGGCGGTGTCAGCCCGCTTTGGATATAAACGTCCAGGATCTTGTCTTTGATATCGGATTGATCGACACCCAGGGAGACCGTGTGAGATGCCAGGCAGACCGTATTTTCGGCCTGGATGATTTCTTTTTCCCGTATCATCTGATCGAGCATGAGGCTGAAGAGCTTGGAATCCAGGAGCGCCGGAAACTTGGATTTGAGTTCCTCTTTGGACATGCCCGTTTTAAGGGGGTAGGCTTGGTGATAATCCTGAAGATAGCCGGCGGTTTCTTTTTTTATTTTTTTAAGGTTATCGCCGTGGATATAGATTTGATTTTTTTTATCGAATTGAACAACAGCTTTTTTCGACATCAACTCCTGCAGCAGATTTTGAAGCTGCTTTTCAGGGATGTTGGTCATGATCTTAAGATCGGAAAAATTTACCCCTCGATAACCGGATTCGGACACATGAAAAGCGATAATTTTTTCAGGTTCACCATTGACAAGGCCCTTTAATCCATCGAAAATTTCCGGTTTAAGGCGCTTATGCTTGCGGGGAATCGGATTGAGGATATGGCCGCCGCCGATGGTGCGAACCGGGGAATAGCTGCGAATGACGAATTTATCATCTTTAACGACTGCCGTTGCTGTGTCCAGCCGCAACTGGGCGACTGCGGTTTCACCGGGAGCAAGCTCATCTCTGTCCAGAAATACGATAATGCCGAGCACTTCGCTGGTGCCGGTATGAAACCGGACGCGTGTCCGATTTTTAATCGGCTTTTTATTGCTTGCAAGAAAATGAATCGATACATCGAGCATATAACCGGCGGTTAATGTTTTCGGACTTGCCAATACATCACCACGATTGACGGAGGTCTTTTCAAGTCCCTGAAAATTAATGGCGGTGCGCATACCGGCTTCGGCTTCATTGACGCTCTGATTATGGACCTGAATGCCACGGACTTTTGACGTAATTCCGGAAGGATAGATCATAATATCTTCGCCGACGGAAACCCGTCCGGAAATCAGCGTGCCGGTAATAACCGTTCCAAAGCCTTTCATCGTAAAAACCCGGTCAACCGGCAGACGAAAAAGACCTGAAGATGAGCGGCTGGGGATCTTGGTGCTTAATTCATCAAGCGCGCGGATAAATTCGGCGATACCTTGCCCGGTGATCGCTGAGACCGGTAAAATCGGTGAATTTTCCAGAAATGTGCCCTGGGTAAAATCCATAATTTCTTCTGTTACCAGTTCCAGCCATTCTTCGTCGACCAGATCGATTTTGGTCAGCACCACCAGGCCGTGTTTGATCCCTAAAAGGCTGCAAATCTCCATATGTTCCCGCGTCTGCGGCATGATGCCCTCATCGGCGGCAATCACCATGGCAACAATATCGATACCGGTTGCCCCGGTCACCATATTTTTGACAAATTTTTCATGTCCGGGAACATCGACGATTCCCAGCCGCCGGCCGCTGGGAAGATCGATCCATGCAAAGCCCAGCTCGATGGTGATACCGCGAAGCTGCTCTTCCTTTAAACGATCCGTATTGATTCCGGTAATAGCCTTTATCAGTGCGGTTTTGCCGTGGTCAATATGGCCGGCTGTTCCCAGGATAATCTGTTTCAACGCTTCGGCACTCCTTGATGTTAATCAATCAGCGTGATTTTCGTAGACGCAGGTATTCCGCAAAATAAGCAAGTCCGACCAGGATAATACCCAGCCCGATGACGTGAACGGGGGTTGCATCCGGGTAGAAAAAACGGGTCAAAACAACGGCAAAAGCCGCGCCGATAATTGCTCTGAGAAAAAAAATATAAAACTTAGTCACAAGTAAATCCTTCTGAACTCTATGTTAATCTTATGTTTTTATATTGACGCCCATTCGTTTAAGAATGGAAGAAGACATATTGCTTCCAAAAAAATATAACAAAATGATATAATATTAAATAATCAGCGTCAATACCAAGTTCTAATATTGAAAAGGGGTCTCTTGCCGTTAAAAATTTTAAAATAATAAATAAAATTACTTGAAATGCTTTTATGAATCTGGTAGGTAGAGTAACTCTATTATGGTGGGTGTAGCTCAGTTGGCAGAGCACCGGGTTGTGGCCCCGGTTGTCGTGGGTTCAAGCCCCATCACTCACCCCATAAAAAATGCAGACCATTACAGCCAAGACAACTCTGCAATGGTCTTTTAAGCTGTGCGCCCGTAGCTCAGCTGGATAGAGCACCGGACTTCGAATCCGTAGGCCGGGGGTTCGAATCCCTCCGGGCGTACCAATGAAATCAAGGGGTTAGGCCATTATGGCCGCCCCTTTTTTTGCTGAAAATCTGTAATTGTGCCTAAAATTGTGCGCGTGATAGATTTTAGATAATTCTCTTGCTTTTGGGCAGCAAGCTTCAAATCTGCTTGGGCTTGTATTTTTTGGATATCGGAATGATGCCCATCAAAGACGGCCTTGATTGGTAGATGGTAGAAATGACAACCAAAATTGACACCTTCAAAAAAGAGAAAAAAATCAGGAAAGCAAGAAAAGGTGAGTTTTAAAAAGAATCGAAGTATTGTTTCAGGATATTCGATGAAATGAACAAACCATGACTGTCGATCAATTCAGAAACCTTGAGTTTCACCTCATTCAGTGTCAACAGCTCTAATTTGCAGGAAATTTTTAAAACACCAAGAATACCCAAAGGTATCAGTCCTTTTCTTTCCGCAGCGTGCCT
>JAFGES010000066.1 GCA_016931455.1 Desulfobacterales bacterium
AACCAATTGTTTGGCAGAAGGCTATGACTTTTTTTATATTACACTCCAGCGTGTTTCATTTTTTGTTGTGCCCTGCCGGGCATGGGGTTATTAACAAAAGATGAATGTCTGTCAAGCCGGAACCTTAAAAGAATCTCAAAGTATTTTATTAAACAAGCGTTTGAATAAATTTGGATTTTTACATTTACCAGCCGTTGATTGTGGCTGAACAACTCGTATCTTCAAGCGATTTGATTCAAAAAAATGTTTACAAAATCAGCATAGTCATATATGGAGAACGTCATGGGCTAATAAAAAAATTGTTTTTATAAATTATTTATCATATGCTAAAGAAGTAATACATTCAAAGGGATTCTTATGGGAAAAAACAATTTGTCAAAATCCGCTTCAAAGAAAAAAGGTACATCCAAAAAAAAGGATGAAACAAAAAAGGCAAAAGCCCAAAAAAAAAATGCAGCTCTAAAAAAGGAAGCTGCGAAAGTTGAGATTGCTGCAAAAACCAAAGAAGCAGTAAATGTCGGCCCCCCGAAAAATACTCCTGAAATAAAAAAAGATGTCTCTGTGGAGGAACCGATTGTCGAAAAAACTGATCAGACCATCAAAACTGAAAAAATCGTTGAATCCGCACCTAAAGCCAAAAAAGAGGTGGCATCTACTGAAAAAGAAGCGAAAATAGAGGTAGAACCACCTGCTGAGACCACCTCAAAACCAATTGCCGCAACGGAGCCTGATTCTGAAAAAGAATCACCCAAAACTATACCACCGGCTAAAAAAGAAGTTAAGCCTCGAAAAGAGGATGTAAAAACTTCAGAATCTCCTAAGCAAGAAGTTAAAGACCGTCAAGAGGCGGAACAAGGTTTGAGTTCAGCTATAGATGAAATTAAACCTCAAAAAAAAGATATTAAAAAAGATATTAAAAATTCGGGGTCTACATGTGTGTCGAGTTTAAAAGAAAAAGCATCGAAATCCAAGTTAGAAATGCCTTATGATACATTTTGCGAAATGAAAGGTTCTGATTCTATGGGAAAACCAATGAAATATTCTATTGCCGCATTTATGATTATTGCTGTCCTTATTATCGGTGCCAGTTTAGCAAACATGGGGGACTACTATATTAAAGCCAAAGATGGATCGATCGAAATCTGGCGTGGTAAATTTTCTCCTATGAGTAAAGAACTCTTGATGACGCTTCCGGGAGTGGAAATTCAGGAACCTATTAAGGCTGTCTACTCTAAAGAAGAAATTACTCCGTTCGCTTTTAAATATTATATTGAAAAGGCTGATGCCTTATTGGATGAACCTGGTATCCCGGATTTCGAAAAAATTGAGTCATACCTCAGAGAAGCATTGTCATACTCAGATGTAGGGGGACCCCTTAATCCCGCAAATTTACGCTTAGCAAGCCTGCAATTGATGGGGTTCTTGTACAAAGCGGATTTAGCGGCAAACAAAGGAACGCTCGCCGATCTTGAAACAGCCATGGGTTATCTTGAGGAAGCCGCTTTGCTTCATGTTGATGAGAAACAGGCTGAATTAGTCATCCGTAAAGTAGAAACAATTGATAAACTGATTGAAGCTTTTAAATCACAAGAAGGACATGGCCCTATCACAACAACCCATGCTGAATAAGCAAGCCTTACACTCTTAACGTAAAAGCGAATTACAGGTTTCTGCAAACGGAGTCTGAATTCGCTTTTTTTATGATTGAAACAAACCCGATTGTTTAGGCCGATAACTTTTATGACCGTTCGACGCGTATTGATTCTGGTACCCACGCTTCTCCTTCTGATTTTATTGCAGTCCTATTTCTGGGTCCCTACGTATGAACAACAAACACGGGGCAATCCCAACCGCCTCAATGAATATATTGCCGGATCAATTGGTGATGCCGGTCTGCTGAATCCTATCCTTTCGGCCGATTCGGCTAGTAGCGATATAGAATCCATGGTCTTTGAAGGTCTCATTGATCGGGATGAAGAATTGCGTTTCAGAGGGCGCCTGGTCACCTCCTGGGAAATTTACGAAGAAGCCTTCTTTTTTATCAACGAATCCGCAAAAATTCCGGGGTTAGGTGTATCTGACCCCCAAACGGTAGTCGATTTTATCAAAAAAGCTCAGAAAACCGAAACAATTGACATACCTAATCTACAAGATACGCTGGCCAATATTGTCTCAATTCAAGTGCTTCCGCCTCATGAGTTTTCAATCACCCGTAAAGTGCAAGATCCAAAAGATAAATCCGAAAACACAACTATAGAAATCAATGTTGCCGCCCCTGCCGAAATAAAGCTGACGCTTAAACATGTCGACCAAAATCTTTTTGAAAACCTTGCTCAACTACTGGGCAAAGATTATTTTAATTCTTTTTCGGGCACAAAATACCTGAGCTTCCATCCGCAAGTAGAAACAAAAAAAATGGATACCTATGCTCGGGAAATCATTCCTGCGACCAAACACAATCCCATATTATTATTTCATCTACGACCCAACGTAAAGTTTCATGATGGTCATGTATTTGACGCCTATGATGTCAAGTTTACCTACGAATCAATCATAAATCCAAAAAATCTTTCGCCGCGAATTGCAGACTACGAACCTGTAAAAGATGTCGAAGTATTAGACCCGCAAACAGTCAAAATTGTTTATAAAAGACTTTATTCCCCTGCTATCGGCACCTGGAGCATTGGAATCTTACCCGAACACCTTCTTAACTCTCTTGCGCTTAAAAAAGAAGCCCATCACCATGGCGTGGATGCCGGCACATTTACCATGCGCCAAAGCAGCTTCAACCGAAACCCCATCGGTTGCGGACCTTTTAAATTCAATCAATGGAAATCAGACCAGTATATCGCTTTAGACCGTTTTGATGATTACTGGGAAGGCCCGCCGAACTACAACCGTTATGTTTACCGGATTATACCGGACCTACTGACCCAGGAGATGGAATTTTATGCCGGAACCATAGACAGTTATAATGTTCAACCCCACCAAGTCGGACGTTTGAGCACCGATCCCCGCTTCCAAAATTTTTCCGGCACATCCTTTGGCTATACCTATATCGGATATAATATGCGACGTGAACCTTTTGACGATATTCGTATCCGTAAGGCTTTAAGCATGGCGATTGATGTAGACAAAATTATTGATTACGTGCTTTACGGTCAAGGGGAACGAATCACCGGTCCTTTTATCAAACAAACCGATTATTATAACCATAATATTCAGCCGATTGCGTATGATCCTAAGGGAGCGTTAAAACTGTTGGCAAAAGCCGGTTGGAACCGCAATAGAGCCGGATGGCTCGAAAAAAATGGAAAGAAGTTCCAGTTCACCCTTATTACCAATAGCGGAAATGATCTTCGAAAAGCGATCCTGGCTGTTGCACAGGATGCTTGGAAAAAAATCGGCATCGATGTCCGAACGGATCTTCTGGAATGGTCCGTATTCATTCAGGAGCGTGTCGACAAGGCTGACTTTGATGCACTTATTCTTGGGTGGCAAATGGGAATTGAGCCCGATCTTTTTCAGATATGGCATTCAAGCCAGACAAATCCTTATCAGTTGAATTTTGTAGGATTTAAAAACGAAGAAGCCGATGATCTAATCGTCAAAATCAGGCAGGAATACAATCATGATAAACAGGTCCGATACTGTCACCAGCTACATGAAATCATTGCCGGACAACAACCCTACACGTTTCTCTATGTAGGAAAATGGACATCGATTCTGGATAAGCGGATTGTAATCAAGGAAATAGATTCAAACGGCCATCTTTACTATCAAAAAATAAAACCAACCCTGACCGGCAGTTATTCGTTTCATTTCAACAAATGGATTAAGCTTCCGGAAGCGCCGCATTTTATGGATGAAGGTTAGACAAAGTTATGTTAGCGTTTATCAGCCGTAGTATCATTCAAAAGATCATTACACTCTTTTTTGTCTCGGTTGTCTCCTTTTTGATCATTCATCTGGCTCCCGGCAAACCTAGCCAAGTCGATCCTTTAAATCCGAAATTCACTCCCGAAGTTGTTGAACGTTTTCGCAAAGAGTTTCATCTGGATAAACCGCTCCACGTTCAGTATCTCTACTTTTATCGGGATCTTTTTACCGGTCAAACGGTCTCCTGGAAGGATAATCAATCGGTTCTTAATAAAATATGGGAACGGTTTCTCAATAGTTTGCCGCTTTTCATCGTCGGTACAATTCTAACCTGGACCCTTTCTTTTCCGATCGGAATACGCTCAGCAATCTTCAGAGGACATATTTACGATCGCAGTACAACATTTTTTTCTTACTTAATGATTTCAATTCCAGGCTTCTTTTTTGCTTATATCCTAATTATTTTCGTGGTGACCCGTTTTCATGTACCTGTAATCGGCATGGAAACCTTCGGGTTGGGTGATGCCCCGATCCCCCATGTACTCATGGACAGAATCTGGCACTTGCTGCTTCCATCCATCTTAGGCGCCACCGGGGGAATCGCTGTTCTCTCCAGGTATGTTCGCAGTCAGATGCTCGAGGTCGAAGGCCAAGAATATATCCGGACGGCTAAAGCAAAGGGCTTGCCGCCGGAGCTGGTCCATTATAAACATGCCCTGCGTAATGCATTGCTGCCTTTTGTAACCATGTTCGGTTTGATTCTACCCGGTTTAATCGGTGGATCGGTTATCATCGAATCCATTTTTTCTTGGCCGGGTATGGGACGAATGGCCTATGAAGCCATCTTGGCCAGAGATTATCCGGTAATTCTGACGGTTAATTTTGTTTCCGCAGTGCTGGTACTGGTCGGCACTTTTATATCCGACATCCTTTACCTTGTTGTGGACCCGAGGATTCGTCTATAATGAATTTGGAAAAAAAAACATCCCAACCGGATTTTCAACTTGAACGTCCCATGGCCCCCAAAAGCAGCCAAATAAAGGAATTCTGGCTGGTCTTTAGTAATAACCGGCTTGCCATTGGGGGAATGATTATTTTTATCCTTTTTTTCTGCAGCGCACTGTTGGGCCTTTTTTTGACGTCCGGCCCGGATCCGATTTTTGATCCCGCCCAGATTCGTCTTCAAGAAAAATTACGTCCCCCGCTTGCAAAAGCGAATCTTGATACCTTACGACCGGAGGAAGTCCCCCGAATGGGTATTTATTTTTTCGGAACCGATGATCTGGGCCGTGATGTTTTTGCCCGTATGCTTCAGGGAGCCTGGGTTTCGCTGACGGTCGGATTTGTGGCGGTCGGTATCGCCATATTAATCGGAATATTCATGGGGGGAATTGCCGGCTATTTTGGTCAGCATTACCTTGGAGCAGTATCAATTGACACTTTGATCATGCGAATCGTAGATATCATGCTGTGTTTCCCGAGTTTCTTTCTGATACTGACTGTTGTCGCACTTTTACCGGCCAGCATCTACAATATTATGATCGTTATCGGGCTGACCAGTTGGATGGGAACCACGCGTTTTGTCCGTGCCGAATTTCTTTCATTAAGGGAACAGGACTTCGTGGTAGCGGCGAGAGCGCTGGGCGTCAACAATTTTCGCATTATCTTTCGCCACATGATGCCCAATGCAATCGCACCCGTTTTGGTGTCCGCCACGATCGGAATTGCGACTGCAATCTTAACCGAAGCCGGCTTAAGTTTTCTCGGATTCGGGGTACCTCCGCCGCATGCCACTTGGGGTAATATCCTTTCAGACGGCAAACGTTTTATTTTTGATGCACCGTGGCTAACATTCATACCGGGTATTGCAATCTTAATCGTCGTGCTTTCCTTTAATCTATTCGGCGAAGGATTAAGAGATAGTTTAAATCCCAAACTGCGGCAAAGGCGTTAAATAGAGAAATGAATCATGGCAAACAAAACCGACCTCATTTCCGTCAATAAATTAAAGGTCAATTTCCGCAATAACACAGAAATTGCCCGTGCCGTAGATGGTGTCAGCTACACCGTCCGCCGAGAGGAAACCGTATGTTTGGTCGGCGAGTCCGGATGCGGAAAAACAGTCTCGGCCCTGAGTATTCTGGGGCTAATCGATAGCCCACCCGGAGAAATTGTCAGCGGCGAAATCCTGTTTGCGGGAAAAAATCTTTTGAAGTTAGGTGAACAAGAACTGCAACGTATCCGCGGTAATCATATCTCCATGGTTTTTCAGGAACCCCTGACCTCTTTAAATCCGGTCTTTACTATCGGCGACCAAATTACAGAGGCTATTAGGATTCATAAAGTTATTGCCCCAGACGAATTATACGAACGCTGTATTCAACTATTAAAAGATGTAGGCATTACCGCCCCTCAAGAGCGTTTTAATGATTATCCCCACCAACTCAGCGGTGGACAAAGACAGCGTGTGATGATCGCTATGGCACTGGCTTGCGACCCTGAACTGATGATCGCCGACGAGCCGACAACGGCTTTGGACGTAACCGTACAAGCACAGATTTTGCAACTGCTTAAATCACTTCAAAGGTCACGTTCAATGTCCGTTCTCTATATCACTCATGATCTCGGAGTGGTAGCAAACATTGCCGATCGAGTTTACGTGATGTATGCCGGTATAATTGTGGAACAAGCGTATACATATCAGCTCTTTCATCATCCCCGGCATCCTTACACACAGGGCTTACTGGCATCTTTACCTAATCTGTCGAAGCGAGGTCAAAGACTTTACAGTATTCCCGGAACTGTTCCGAACCCGGCTCACAAACCTCCCGGCTGTCCTTTCCACCCCCGCTGCCCTTTTGCTATTGACAACTGCCGGATTCAATGTCCGGAAATGTGTAACTACGGCAATGAACACCTTGCGCGGTGTCCCGTTCTATATGAAAAAAACCCGGATATATGAGCTTTACAAATTTAAAAATGAAATCTATCCATACGCATAATCCCGTCATTTTGAAAGTTGAAGGGTTGAAAAAATATTTTCCCCTGCGCAGAGGTTTTTTCCAGAGACTCGCCGGTAAAGTCAGGGCCGTTGACGGTGTAAGTTTTGAGATTGAACAAGGAAAAACCTTGGGGTTGGTCGGTGAAAGTGGATGCGGAAAATCAACGGTTGCAAGACTGATCCTTAAACTTTTAGAATCCGATGAAGGAAAAATCTTCTACCAGGGGCAGGATATTCAAACTTTCTCTGAAAAAAAAATGAAGCCGCTTCGAAAAAAAATGCAAATCATCTTTCAAGACCCATTCGGCTCTCTCAACCCCCGAATGACCATCGGTCAGACTATCGAAGAAGGTCTTCGGATTTTGGGAATTCAAAACCGTCAACAACGAAAAGCACGTCTTCAAAAACTTCTGGAAATGGTGGGCATGTCGGCCCATAGCGCAGACCGATACCCGCATGAATTCAGCGGAGGCCAACGTCAGCGCATCGGCATCGCCCGTGCCTTAAGTGTAGAGCCCGACTTGATCATATGTGATGAACCCATATCCGCCTTGGATGTTTCGATTCAAGCCCAAATCATTAACCTTTTAAATGACTTGCAGGATAAGTTAGGACTCAGCTATCTTTTCATCTCCCATGACCTCAATGTAGTGGGATACTTAAGCCACAAAGTGGCTGTCATGTATCAGGGACAAATTATGGAGTATGCACCGGCCGACCGGATCTTTGAGAATCCGCAACATCCTTATACCTTAGCTTTACTTGCAGCCATTCCCAATATACGGATAAATCAAAAAAAAGACAAAGAAAACAAATTAAAAGTTTTAGGCGGCGAACCTCCCGACCCCCTGAACCCGTCACCTGGGTGTAAATTTCAGACCCGATGCCCGTTTGCCGAATCACACTGCCGAAAAAATGAAATCTGCTTAAAGGAAATCAGCAAAGAACATTTTATCCGATGCTCGAGAGCATTATAGCGCTCAATCTTTTACTCCGCCATAGCCACCACCGCCGGGAGTCTCAATCCGAAGCACATCATTTTCTTTCAGATTGACATGAAACTTACCAGGTTTCTCTTCACGCTTTTCATGTCGTATTAAAATATTTTTGCCTGTTTGACCCGGACGGCCGCCAAAAAGTCCATAGGGTAGATTTTTCCGCCTCTCAGAGAGCACCGTAACTTCAGCATCCGACAAAAATTTTATTTCTCTTACAATTCCATCTCCACCGTTAAAAAGACCTTTTCCCCCGGAGCCTCTGCGAATAGAATATTCAGTTACCATTAATGGATAACCATATTCCAATGCTTCAATTGGGGTATTTAATGTATTGGTCATATGAGAGTGAACTGCGGATTCACCCGGATTCTCCGCTGTTGCGCCCATGCCCCCGGCAATCGTTTCATAATAGGCAAACGCAATGCCCTTGCGCTGATCGATACCTCCAATTGCAATATTATTCATCGTCCCCTGGCCGGCTGCAGGAACCCGTGACGGTATTGCCTGTGAAAAAGCCCCTAAGACAACATCAACGATTCTCTGGGAAGTCTCGACATTTCCGCCGGCAACCGCAGCAGGAAACTGAGCGTCAACTATGGATCCAGGTAGGGTTTTGATCCGTATCGGCTTAAAGCAACCGGCATTGGTTGGTATATCCTCTTCAACAAATGATCTAATAACATACAAAACAGCAGAAAGGGTGATAGCATAAACGGCATTTACACTACCGATGACCTGTAGATCCGACTCGGTGAAATCAATGATGATATTATCACCGTTAACCGTAATACAGACCTTAATTTTAATATTTTCGTTCCCATGACCATCATCTTCAAGAAAATCTTCAAACTCATATCGGCCGTCCGGAATTTCAAGAATTGTTTTTCTGGTTATTTTTTCGGAATAGTCAATTAAAAATTGGGCATAATAATCAACGCATTCACGGCCATATTTACCGATTAACGCCTTGATGCGTTGAGTCCCTGTTATATTGGCCATGATTTGTGCTGAAAAATCACCCTGCCTTTCAAACGGTGTTCTGACATTGTTTAAAATAAATTTCATTATCTGTTCATCAATTCGGCCCTGTTTTAAAATTTTTAAAGGGGGAATAATAATACCTTCTTGAAAAATCGATGATGAAAGAGGCATGGAACCTGAACTCATACCACCAACATCGGCATGATGGGCCCGGTTTGCCACATAAAAAAGCGGCGCATCTATGCCGTAAGAAACTGATGAAACAATCGTGATGTCCGGAAGATGCGTACCGCCCTTAAAGGGATCGTTCAATATTACCATATCCCCCTCGGCAAAAGTAAAAGCTTCTATTGCAGCCTTTACGGAAAGCGGCATCGAACCCAAATGAACCGGAATATGGGCTGCCTGTGCAATCATATCACCGCTGCGGTCAAAAACCGCACACGAAAAATCTCTTCTTTCTTTTATATTTGGTGAAAACGCTGTTCTATTAAGAGTAACCCCCATTTCTTCAGCTATGGAAGAAAACCGGTTTTTAAATATCTCAAGCAAGACGGGATTTACATTCATAAAATTTCTCTTTCAACAATTCTGCGAAACGGAGATTAAACCCAAATGACAATATTTCCGTAGGCATCCACCTTCCCGGCAGCCGCCGGCGGAATGACAATTGTAGATGAATATTCTACGATTACAGCAGGGCCTTCAATGATATTTCCATAGACAAGTTCATCTCTTGAAATAATATTTGACTTTAATCTTTTCCCATTGAACACAGCGTCCCGGCAACCAATGAAGGCAGCGGCAGTAGGCTTCTCAATTGCCGCCGTATGATGCTTTTTAAAATCGGGTTTTGGGAGAGAGCCCTTCGCCCGGAGACGGAGGTTCACAAGCTCCACTGGATGCTCTCTTTTACAGTAACCGTATTTTTTCTCATGCAGGCAGTGAAACGTATCTAAAAAATTATATTCATAAGGGACCATAATTTCATAGGACTGGCCTTGATAACGCATATCCAAATATTTTTCCGTAATAATTTCACCCTCGGCTACCCCTTCAGACAAGAGGTCATTGATGCCGTTTTCCAAAAGGGGCAAAAATAGCTCTGAAATCTTTTCCGGAGTCCAGCTATGCGGGTCCAACATGACTGTCTGTGAGTAATCTTTTACAATATCGGCCAATATCATACCGATGGCTGAAAGTATTCCAGGATTTTTGGGAATAAAAACGCGCGGAATATTCAGCAGCCTTGCAAGAAAAACCGCATGCATCCCTCCCGCGCCACCAAAAGAAAAAAGTGTAAATTCACTCGGATCAAACCCTCTTTCAACTGAAATCAACCGAACCGCTCTTTCCATTACAGCATTGGCAACCGATATTATGCCTTCTGCAAGCTCGATTGTATTCAAATTGATGTTTTTCGACATTCGATCAAAATACCTTTCGAGCTTTTCGGGGTAAATCTTCATATTGCCGCCTAAAAATTTATTCGGCACCAATCTCCCCAGTAAAAGGTCGGCATCGGTAACGGTTATTTTATTCCCCCGGCCATAACAGATGGGCCCCGGTTCGGCCCCTGCACTTTCAGGCCCGACTTTCAAACTGCCGCCCGCATCAATCGTTGCAATGGACCCGCCGCCGGCTCCTACCGTGTGAATATCGATTATCGGCACCTTGATCGGATAGTGACCAATGGAGGATTCCATCGCAAGCGGAAGCTTGTTATCAATCAGGGCCACATCCGTCGATGTACCCCCCATATCAAATGTAATCAGTCGATTATACCCGACAATCTTACCAATTTCATAGGCTCCGACAACACCACCGGCCGGCCCGGATAAGATGGTCCGGACAGATTCATACATAGCGGTCTCGGCTGTAATACTGCCCCCATTGGATTGCATAATTCTCAACCGACGCTTACCTATGCCTTGAGTAAGATCTTTAATGTATGCTTTCATTTTAGGAGAAACATATGCGTTGATGATAGTGGTGGAGGTTCTTTCATATTCCCGCAGTTCCGATAAAATTTGATGAGATAAGGAAACGGAAACATCTAATTCGGAAAGTAGCTCCTGAGTTTTTTTTTCATGGATGGAGTTTTTAAATGAAAACAAAAATGAGACAGCAATAGATTCGATATTTAGCAGCTTTATTTTATTGATTATTTCTCTTAATTCAACCGTATCCAAATCCTGGATAATGTCTCCCGCATGGTTTACCCTACACCAAACACCGAATCGCAGATGTGCAGGAACCAAAGCCGGATTTTTACGGTAAAAAAAACCATATAATTTTGTCCGATTTTGCCTTCCAATCTCGATAACATCCTCAAAACCTTTGTTGGTAATGAGCGCGGTAACAGCTCCCTTGCGCTCTAGAATGGCATTTGTTGCAACAGTAGACCCGTGAACAACTTGTGCCTCTCGGCCGGCCACAATCTTCCGGAGACCTTTTAAAACCGCTTCCGCCGGATTTGCAGGGGTTGAAAGCATCTTGTATACTTCCCATGTATCATTATATTTAAAAATAAAATCCGTGAAAGTACCACCCGTGTCAATGCCGACGATAAGCATTCAATCCTCCGAACCATTGATGCGCATTAATTCTATTATATTGGACACTAAGCTTAGTTTTCATATCGAGGTATTTTCTGTCAATAACATTTACAATAAGTTCGAATAAAATGAAAACTTTTTCACATCGATGGGATTTATCGCCTCAAGAGGCGATCGGGATTCAAAAAAAATTGGCAGGACGGGTCATCCGTACCACCTCTTTTTTACATATTGAAACCGTTGCCGGGATTGATATCAGTTATTGTAACGAAATGGCGATGGCAGCAATCGTTGTGCTTAACTATCCCGATCTGAATACAGTCGAGACCGCTACTTGCATACGCCCGATAAGTTTTCCTTATATACCGGGATTGCTGAGTTTTCGAGAAGCTCCGGTAACGCTCGAGGCAATTAGCCGGTTGGATTTAAAACCTGATCTTTTAATCTTTGATGGACAGGGCATCGCGCATCCGCGCCGCTTAGGTATTGCCAGCCATATCGGCCTAATTCTAGATATCCCTTCGATCGGTTGCGCTAAAACTCGGCTTTGCGGTTATTACAAGGAACCTTGTCGTAAAGCCGGCAGTTTTTCTTATTTGAAGGAGGATACGGAAATAATTGGAGCGGCAGTTCGTACCCGTGCACGTGTTAAGCCCGTTTTTGTTTCCATTGGACACCGAATTGATTTATTGACCGGTATTCACTTCGTCTTAACCTGTTGCCGCGGCTATCGTCTGCCTGAAACAACTCGACGTGCAGATCAGTTGGCACGTAAAATAAAATTTGGTATCTGACGGGCAAAGTCAACGTAAAAAGTGAAGGGAATAGGTTTTTGCCTATCCCCTTTTTAGGTAGAATAAAATATTTTTTAACGCTTTGAGAACTGATAGCGAGCTCGAGCTCCCTTTTGACCGTATTTTTTTCTTTCTTTGGCTCTAGGGTCACGTTTGACAAAACCGGCTTTTTTTAGAACCTGCCTGAATTCAGGATTGAATTGCATAAGCGCCCGGGTGATACCATGTCTGATGGCACCTGCTTGTCCGGTAATACCCCCACCGATCACCCGAACCTTGATGTCGAATGAATCAAGGGTACTTGTAAGATCCAGTGGCTGCGTCATCAACTTCTTCGCCGATCCAACTTTAAAATAATCGTCCACCGGTCTGTCATTGATTATAATCTCCCCATTGCCGGGCTTTATCCACGTTCTCGCAATCGCAGTTTTACGTCTTCCCGTGGCATAGTATATGTTTTCTTTATTCATGGAATACTCCGCTAAGCAACAAAATTTTTAAACCTCACTTTTTTATTACAGTTGCATCAGTTCAGGCTGTTGCGCCTCATGAGGATGTTTGTCTCCTGCATAGACCTTCAATTTTTTTAAAAGCTTTCTTCCTAGCCTGTTTTTTGGCAGCATACCCTTTACGGCAAAACGAATCAGATCCTCCGGTCGTTTCTCCAACAGATCCTTTGCTGTAATCGACTTGAGGCCTCCAATGTAACCACTGTGCCGATAATACATTTTCTGATCTAATTTTCGACCTGTTAAAGCAATCTTTTCCGCATTAATAACAATAATCCAGTCACCCATATCCGTATGCGGCGTATATAAAGGGTTATGTTTACCTCTAAGACGGGAAGCAACAGAAGTTGCAAGTCTTCCGAGAACAGCTCCTTCTGCATTAACAATACACCATTTACCGCTGTTATCAGACTCTTTGGCACTATATGTATATTTTTTCACGTTATCTGCTCCTAATAAAAAATAATCTGATTTATTTAATGAAAAATTGATCTTATGTCAAGCAAAAAATAATTCTACCCTATAATCATAGTCTAGTCATTGACAGCTATCGACAATTTTACTATAGACTATCAGTTTTGTGAATTTATAAAAATACTTAAAACCTTTTTTCCAAAATAATGACTCAATGGAACCTTTAGAAATCGAAATTAAGTTTTATTTGACTGATATTGATCTTATTCGCAATCGAATTATTAAATTGGGTGCAAATTGCAGTGGACGAAATTTTGAAAATAACATTCGCTTTGAAGATGAAAACCACACCCTAATTAAAAACCATTCGCTTTTACGGCTTCGCAAAGATACAAAGACAACACTTACCTTTAAATCCAAGCCCGCCATCGAGGAAAACCATTTTAAAATCTTAAAAGAACTGGAGGTGGAAGTCAATGATTTCAAAACAATGCATCTTATTTTGGAATCTCTTGGGTTCCACAAAGAGCAGGTATATGAAAAATGGCGTGAAACTTTCGTTTTAAATAACTCTATTTTTTGTATCGATACAATGCCTTATGGTAATTTTTTAGAAATTGAGAGTAACAAAGTTGATATCAGAGAACTATCAAAGCAGATCGGTTTTGATTGGGAAAAAAGGATTATCCACAATTATCTTTCTATGTTTGATATTCTTAGAAAAAATTTAAATTTGAGTTTTACCGATTTGACGTTTAGTAACTTTAAGAATATCAAATTTGATTTTTCCGATTATCTACCCCTTTTTGAAGTTGGGGATTGATTCGATCATTGATTGTGGATATAACTATGAAAATAAATCCTATAGATGGTGACATACTTTCAGTTTTAACATTGAACCTGCGTTTTGGTTTGGCTGATGATGGACCGAATAGTTGGCATTATCGCAAAAGAGCTTTTCCGGTTTTTTTCAAAGAGCACCGCTTCGATTTCATCAGCTTGCAGGAAGCAAATGATTTTCAGATAGACTTTCTAACAGAAATCCTGCCTGAATATAATTTTATCGGTAAAAGTTCTCCGGCCCCCTTGTTCTGGCAAGACAATATTATTTTCTATAAAAAAAAATGGCAATGTCTTCACTTTGAACATTTCTTTTTGAGCCCAACCCCTGAAATACCAAGTCGATACAGAAAAAGTCGCTGGGCGAGACAATGTACGCTGGGGGTGTTTAAAAATGATGATCACATGTTGATTTGTCTTAATACCCACTTTGATTTTGATACTTCCGTTCAAATCGAAAGTGCTAAGATCATCATGCGACGTCTTTCCCAACAGCCATCTAATATACCTGTAATTCTTGTCGGCGATTTTAATGCTACCCCCTGCTGCCCCTGCTATATGATATTCACCGGGGATAGCAAAGATCCAAAAATAAAGGGACCTTATTTAAAAAGTGTTTTCCAAAAACCCTATCCGGGAACGCATCATGGATTTAAAGGCACTACAAATGGGGACCACATCGATTGGATTCTTTATCGAGGAAAAATCACACCGAAAGATTGCCGAGTCATTCACGATACCACCGAAGGCATTTATCTATCGGATCATTTTCCACTTTATGCGGTTTTCAGGTGGGATTAATAAATTCTCACATATTTTATCTATGTTCCTTAAGGGATGTCTGTTTCCGATTCTGCTAAATGACTTTGAAAGGATTTTGATTCTTCAGTAATTTTATTGCAAGTTAGTTTTGCATTTATCAAACCTCCGGCTTCGACCATAATATTTTTGCAGGTAACCTCTCCGGCACATTTACCGGTTGAAAGTATCTTCAATTCATCACAGGCCTTGATTTCGCCTTCAAATACACCGCCAATGGTTATCCGGTCAACCCTTGTTTCCGCCTGAACAAAGCCTTCTTCTGCAATAATAACCGTTTCTCCGATAAGGGTCCCGGTTACTTTTCCCTTGATAATCAATCGGCCCTTAGTGGAAACCTTACCATCAATACTTAACCCTTCATTGATAATAGAAAATTTTTCCGCCTTGTTTCCCACCCTTTATCTCCTCAAGCATATAACAATCTTCTCGATACCTTACTAATAAACAGTCCCAAGCCCCAATCATTCGGCCTATTTTTCGATTTCCTTCTATCATTTTTATCAGTTTTCGGTAGGCTTCAATACGTGGATTTGTCTTTTTTAAATTTTTTTGATTTTTCGAGACAATTTGATATTTTTCACCGACAATTCTAAAATAATTATTTTCAAATCTTAAAAACAATTTCTTACTACCAATAAATAAAGTTTTGTCTGAAAATTTTAGGATTTCGTCAAAAAAAACAACGTGAATACTTCCATGCTTAAAAATAGATATTCTTCTTGGGCTGATGGTAAAAAATATTTCCGACGTCTCAAGTTCATTTTTTAAATCCTGCCAATCAGGCCACCATAAAATTTGATCCCCATATGCCGGATCATAAAAACTTAGATAATCTTGACAAGTTCCTTTTTGAAATGCCTCATTCCAATCTAACAAAAAATTATTAATTGCTTCTTTTGCATTATTCCTAGCAGAAGCATCGAGAGTAAAAGTAAGCTTATCGACGATAATAATCGGCGTTCGGTTTAATGTAATATATTTTTCAAGTTCTTCGATATCAGTATTTTCAAGAACAACGCAACCATTCGAGTCTCTTGCTTTAAGCAGTTTATTGGTTCCATGGAGCCAAATAGAATTTCCCCCCTTTCCTGCCAAACGATCCATCAGGTTAGGGTAATCAATTGGAAATGCCCTTGTCCCATATATTGGAGTAAGATCCCGTTTTTTGAATTTTTTTGTAAAAAAATAAACGCCTTCCGGTGTCTTCTTATCGCCGGAACACATTTTCGCTCCAGGTACTTCACCGGTAGAGCAACTCATACAATACAACTGTCTATAAGAGATACCATCATAAGTATAAAGAAATAATTTTTGCGTATTTTTTTCAACCACAATTGCATATTGAGGATTCTCCCCCCTACCGAACGAGATCAAAACATCGGGAATAGACCTCTGTGACTGCTTCAGATCCTTTCTATTCCGGCAAACTCCATCAGCCTGAACATTAACATCTGTAATCATGGTCAGTAGCGAAAAAACAATAAATCCAATCTTTAAACTTTGCATTTGTATCTGACGAATCAACGTTTCCTCTTTAAAATATTCAGCTTTCATTTACGCCTATCAATAGATGATTTCGATAAAATGACTTTAACGCAATCTCCTTTTTTCGACTTAAAACGCGAACCGGCATTACCGCGATTTACAGCAATCTCAAGATAACCTCGGCTGCCGATGATCATAAGCGGTTTTTGCGGCTCTACGCTTTGATAGTTTTGGGCCAAGTCGCTGATTTTAGAACTGCCGATCCAAACTTCAGGCGTCTTTTTCATATCTAATCGGCAAAATTTTTGAAAACATTCTAAATCAATATTCGTAATCAGATTCCCAAAACGATCAATCAATATAACGTAACCGATAAGTTCATCATTCTCTGAAATGTAAGGATATTGAATCGATAAGCGCACTGGATCGTTTTCATATAGAGTTGGACCTAACCGCTCTATAGGTAGTCCCTTAGACAAGTGCGCGGAAACAGGGGCAAAAATGTCGCGTCCATGGAAAGTTCGGCTAATAGATTTTAAGAAATATTTAGAATTTTCCACGCGAACAATCGTACTTGTTTTCGCCTTATTCAGCAGCAAAGTTAAAACACCATTATCCGGCGCAAGAAAAATTTGGTCGAACATTTTAACAGCAATGATTGAGCGATCACTGCCCACTCCGGGATCAACAACTATGACATGTATGGTGTTGTCTATGGGGAAATATTTGTAAACCGATTCAATTCGATAGGCAGCCTCTATTAGATCCTGAGGATCAATTTGGTGGGTTATATCGATAATGTTGACGGATGGATTTATCGAAAAGATAGTGCCTTTCATTATAGCTACATATTCATCGATCGCACCGAAATCCGTCATGAGTGTAATGATGGACATAATTTAAAGAACATTGATTTTATTTAGAGATTCTACCCTAATTTTTCTTATGCATACAATATCCCAAATGTTTGTAAGCCTTCTCTGTTACCTTTCTACCAATGGAAGTTCTTATAATCAACCCAATCTTTAAGAGATAAGGCTCAACAACATCTACCAGTGTATCGGTTTCCTCCTGAAGAGTTGCCGCAATTGCTTCAATACCCACGGGGCCGCCATCATAAAACTCGATGATTGTTTTAACATAACGACGATCAAGATTTGTCAAACCTTTTTCATCAACCCCTTCGAGATTGAGTGCTGCTTGTACGGTCGTCTTTCGGATAAAACCATCCGCTCTGACCTGGGTATAATCCCTAACACGTTTAAGAAGTCTGTTGACAATTCTCGGTGTTCCTCGGCATCGCTTTGAAAGCTCAGCAGCACCTTCTTCATCAATTGGTACGTCAAGTAATTTAGCCGAACGTTTGGTAATTTTTACAAGATCTTCTATACTATAAAAATCAAGACTTCTGAATATGCCGAATCGATCCCGCAGTGGGGCGGATAAAAGTCCGACCCGTGTTGTAGCCCCAACAAGCGCAAAGCGCTGGAGGCGATATCGATGACTCCGTGCATGTACCCCCTTGTCAAATACAAAATCCACGGCAAAATCCTCCATCGCAGGATAGAGAAACTCTTCAACCGTCTTGGGTATCCTGTGAATCTCATCAATAAACAAAACATCACCCTCCTCAAGATGAGTCAAGATTCCAATTAGATCTCCACCTTTCTCGAGAGCCGGTCCGGAAGTAAGGTTGAGCTTGCTGCCCATCTCATTGGCAATAATATGGGCAAGTGTTGTTTTACCTAGACCGGGAGGTCCGTGGAAAAGGACATGATCAATGGGTTCGTTTCGCTGTATTGCGGCTTCAATGGCTATCTTTAGTGTTTCAACCACCTCAGTTTGTCCAATATAAGCGCCAAGCCGATCCGGACGTAATGACAATATTTCCGGTTCATGGTCAACAGGCAAACATGAACCGGATACGATACCATGCTGATGAAAAGAATTCTTTAAGATATTTTCACTCATGATTTTTTCTCAACACGATATACCTCTTCAAAAAGTTCTTCAGGCGTTGAAATAGAGGGATTGCGTTTCAACGCATCGGCGATCATTTGTTTTGCTTCTCTGCCTTTATGACCTAACTGAGTCGTCATAACATCCAATACCAACTGTGAAAAGTCTTCCATTGGTGGTGCTTCCAGTTGCTTCCCTTTTCGAATCAAGGCAAACTTGGCCATTTTACCCTCAAGTGCGGCAATAATTTTCTGAGCCGTTCGATTACCAATACCTTTAAGCTGTTTCAGTTTTACAATATTTCTTGATTCTATGGCAGATGCTATTTCAGAAACCGGAATCGTTAATGCTTTAGCTGCCTTAAGCGGCCCGATATCTTCAACAGAAATAAAATATTGGAAAAACTCTTTCTCAGCTTCCAGATTAAAACCAATCAATACCGGTTTGGGTTGTCTTTCGGTTTGTTGATAATAAATATAAAGAGCAATTTCATCACCGATTTGCTTTGTTTTCAGTGTTTCCATTACAAAGGCGGGCAACAAAACTTCATACCCGACATGATTCGCAAGCAATAGTATTCGATCTTCTTCTTTTTTTAAAAGCTTGCCTTCGATATAACCAATCATTAATCCATATTACCTTATAGATTTTAAGCCTTGATTGTAACGTTTAATTCGCAAAGGGTAAAAACGACATGATGTTATTCCATGTCGTGCTTTAAACCGTTTTGATATCGAAAAAATCCGATTAATGCTAATGCGATGGCGTCAGATGCGTGAAAGGGTCGTATGGGACTTTTCAAATTTAATAAATGTCGAACCGACTTTTCAAGCTGTATTTTGTCTGCTTTACCATTACCGGTTAACACTTTCTTAGCCTCACGAACCGGAATCTCAATGACAGGTACATTCAACCGGCATCCGGCTAGAAGAATTACACCGGTTACCTTGCCTAACGTTATTCCTGACTTCGGATATTTTTCAAGGGAAAATATATCTTCCACAACCATAACGTCTGGATTTTCATTCTTTAGAATCAGAAAAATTTTTGAAAAGATTTGATCAAGGCGGCTTGGTAATGTTTTTTTTTTCGAAGTATGAATGCTGCCGTATGAGTAGCTTTCAACCCGGGTTCCTTTTCCGCTGACAATGCCGACACCAGTTGAAGCTAAACCCGGATCTATCCCTATGATCTTTGTCATTACACACTCTTGAGGCAATTGTCGGCAATACACGTCTGAAATTTAATTAAAAGAAATGTGCCCACATGACTATCAAAAAAATTACTTGATCCCTTTTAATTTTTGTTTTGCAATTTGAGCTTCATTAGATTTTGGATATTTTTCAAGTAATTCTTTCAATATAAGACGTGCATTGGCTTTATCACCAAGGTTAAAAAAGGAAAATCCTTGTTTTAAAAGTGAGGCTTGCACTTTGTTGCCTTTCGAGTATTTTTCGATGACGTTTTGATATTCTAATATTGCTTTTTCGTACCATTTTTCACGATAATATGTTTCACCAATCCAAAACTGGGCATTATCCGCATTTTTTGACTGAGGGTATTTTTTAATTAATTTTTGAAATTTTAGCCGGGCTTCTTCAAAGTCACCTTGGTCAAATGCTTTTTTGGCTAAAATATAAATCTCATCTTCTGAAAATTCTTTCTCCGGCTGATTTTCAGATTTTACGATAGAATCCGTACCTTTTTTGAAACGATTTGAGCTGGGTTCAAGATTCAAATACTGTTCTAAAGAAATAATACTATCCTGAATTAATCTGAGACTCTCCTCTAAACTTTTAAGTCGATCTTCTTGTTGCTTGTCTATCACTTCATAATAATTATTTTTTTTTTTTAAAATATAATCATTTTCCTCGAGTCTGCCGTTCAAATTCTGAATTTCTTCTCTAAGTTTATCGATCGTTACATTTATCCCGGCATATTGGTCTCGGAGGTTTTGTTCTTTTTGCTTTTGATCCAGACTGTATTTATCAATCTTGGATCGAAGATCCGCGCTGTTTTTCCCCAAATCCAAAAACCGCTCTTCCAGCACTGCATTGCGCTTTTCAAACATAGTGATCCGATCGTCTAACGTCACCACATCCTGCTGCAATGCACAACCACATAAGACAGTTATAAAAACAGATAAAATTACAATATTGGATTTCATATCATACATATTTATTATTTGGAAATTTAACTTTTTGAGTTCTTAATTTAAATATGACCCGCCTAAAAGGCGGGTTTATTTGGCATCCTAAATTATTAAGACCCTATCAAACGGTCTTCAATAAGGCTGAACCTTCTACTCAACGATAAAGCTTGCCCGCCTATTTTTTGCCCAAGCTTCTTCATTGTGAGCCGGATCAAGGGGGCGTTCCTCACCATAACTAACAGTCGTTAAACGTGATGTCGCAATACCGAGATCAACCAGGAATGCTTTGGCGCTTTCAGAACGTCTGTCCCCTAAAGCAAGGTTGTATTCATTGGTGCCTCTTTCATCACAGTGCCCTTCGATAATCACTTTAGCATCCGTATTGTTTCGTAACCATTGGGCTTTTCTTCTTAAAATTTCCTGTTCCGACGGCATAAGGGTAGATTTATCGAATTCAAAGTGGATATCTTCTTTTTCAAACAGACTCCTTGCAGCCATTATTTTACGTCCGGCAGCCTCTTCTTCGGCAAGTTGCTCTTGTAGGCGCTGCTCTTCGATCGCCCGCCTTCTTGCTAATTCAGCCTCCTTTGCCAAAGCTTCTTTTTGTGCGTTTTCCGCATCCAGCCTTGCAGCCTCATCATCGGCCCCTTGAATTAAGGAAGGTTCAGAAATAACAGTCTTTTTGCCGCATGAACACGAAATATTAAATAATAACGTTGGAATTACTAACAACAGAGCCAAACACATCCATGAGTTTTTTCGCATCTTTTCCTCCTTTTAAATTTAAATTCCAGTTAGGTTTAATCATTAAACATCCTCGGAGACCATTTCGGATTCGTCTGTTCACCCGGTAAATCGAATAAGCGTCTTTGATCCATTCCATAAGCAGTCATAATATAGATTCTGGATGGACCTTCTCGCGTTGAACTAAACGCAATCAAACTTCCGTCCGGAGACCATGTCGGAGACTCATTATCCCCCGCATTATGTGTCAGTTGGACCGAACCATTATTGTTACCGCCCAACATCAATCCATCAACCCCCATAACATAAATATTAAATCGTCCGCTTTCCGCCGAACAGTATGCAATCTTATTCCCCTTAGGAGACCAGCTTGGGGTTGTATTATAATGTCCCTGAAATGTTAATCTTTCAGTCCGTCCGGTCTCTACGTCCATGATATAGATCTGGGGGTTACCTGACCGATTTGAAACAAAGGCCATCTTTTTACCATCCGGAGACCATACCGGAGATACATCAATTCCCCATCTATCCGTCAACCTCTTAATAATTTTCCCGTTTCCGGTCAATAAATAAATTTCCGGATCACCTGAAAAAGAAAGCGTCGCCGCAAGAGCGAATTTTCCAGGAAACCACGCGGGGGTAATATTAATACCGGGTTTGGCAATGACAGTGCCTCGTTTTTCTTTTAAATTCTTTATGTAAAGATCCGGTTTTCCGTTTAAATAGGACGTATAAGCCATCCAACACGCATCAGATGACCAGGCAGGAGAAAGTGTGATGCTTTTTGTATGCGTGAACTGTTCGGGATTATAGCCGTCAAACTCGGATATATAAATTTCCTTGTTTCCCGTTCCCGTAGACACGAAAGCGATTTTACTGTCAAAAATCCCACGATCACCGGTAAGATAATAAATTACCTCACTACAAAAGCGTCGAATGATTTTACGCTGATCATTTATCCACCCTTTGTATCGTTTACCAACCAGCAATCGTCCCTTGAACGTATCAAACAAACGAAGCTCCATTTCAATAATTTCACCTTTTGTTAAAAGTCCTCCGGTGACTAGAAGCTCCGCACCGATCGCCGTCCAATTCTGAAAATTGATATTTGCCGCGATGATACCCGCTTGCTGAGGATTTACCAAAAAAGCATTGCGGTCAAGTATTTTAAAATAACCGGTAAACTCAAGTGTCTCGGAAAGCAAGCCGGAGGCCTTACCGGACAGTTGCAACTCCGTCTCACTACCGGAGATAGCTTTAAAGAAAGGCACTGCAATCGGAATTTTACGAAGAAAAGGATTACTGATATCAATATAATCATATTCCGCCCGGCAAAAGCCTACCTGAAAACAAAAAGAAAGTACTATCACCAACCAGCTAATCTTAATAGGAAACCCTGTCATTAAAGTATTCTCGTTCTTGAATCACAATGCTTAAAACAATCATTCTTGAATCGATAGAATTTTTATATTTTAATTGACCCCTTTAGGGGTAAATCGCAACCCCACATTCACATAAGGCAATCCCACACCCGCGGGATGGGGAGCAACCGGATTAGACTTTATGATCGCTTTATAAGCTGATTCATCCAGATAGTTATTTCCGGACCGGTCTGTAAACCAAATATCTTTTATTTCTCCGTTGGGCATAACCTTAAATACAAGGCTTGCTTGCAAATTATTGCTTCGACCTGCCAATTGCTCGGAAAAAGCCCAATTTTTTTGAATTTGATATGCAATTTCAATTCGATATATGTCAATGAGTTTCAGCTCTTCTTTGCTACCACGTCCGGGTCCTGTATTAGGGTCGATTGCCTGATGGTCGTTTACACCGCTTGATATTTTATTTTTAACCTGATCAATTGCTTCCATCTTGCCGATAGAATTTTTCAGCCGATTAATTGCCTCCGATACCGGTGTCGGTCTTGATTCTTCCGATTTTCTTTTAATTCGTTCGATGGCATTTTTAACCACTCGGGAAGACTTAAAAGTCTTTTTTTTAAGTGAGGTCTTTATTTGCTTATTATCTGATGCAACCGAAACCTCTTCTGAATGCTTTTGAGTCACTTGGGCGTTCTTTTGAGATGAAGGAGCCTTAACACTCTTTTTTGTTTTTGTCTTTCGCTGCTCTTTGGATTCGGCTGCGATAGGCTGCTGTGAATTTGGTTTACTGTTCGGCTCAGGCAGGGTAACTAAATCCACATTAATAACGGAACGTGCGAACTTTTTCCCCGGGACATGGCTGAATGAAAAGATTAGAACCATAAAAATGAACAGATGAAATACAGCAGAAACGATAAAAGTTAAAAACAATAAGCGGGTGTCGCTTTTCGATCGGCTAAGCAAATAAGCATGCGCGTGCATCCGTTCCGCCATTATCTACTTGTTTTTTTTTGCTTATTTTGTTTTTTATTTTCGTTAATCGGTTCCGTCACCATTCCCAGCTTCTCAACACCAACGGCTTTGATCTGGGACATGACATTAACAACCATCCCGTATGATATTTCCTTGTCCGCTCTTAGATAGACCTCTCGGTTTCCACGGCCTTCTATTATTTTCTTAAGCTTTTCGTGAAGAAAATCAAATGCCACCTGATAATCATTAATATAAATGTTATTATTTTTATCTATTGTCACGATTAACTGTTCTTTTTCGGCAGGAAGGGGATCGGAACTTGCTTTCGGCAAGGAAACATTCACACCTTGAACCATCATCGGTGCAGTCACCATGAAAATAATTAAAAGAACGAGCATAACATCCACAAAAGGCGTTACATTTATGTCGGCCATGAGATTGTTATCTTTGCCGCCTATTGCCATTTCCATCACTCCTCTATCCGTATCATATCCTGCTCGATTATATTTAAAAAATCCGCCGCAAAACTTTGCAGTTCAGATTCAATGATTCTAATTTTATGCATAAAATAATTAAAGGCAATAACAGCCGGAATTGCAACAGCCAAACCGGCAGCAGTTGCAATGAGTGCTTCAGAGATACCGGGAGCGACAACAGCCAGGCTCGCCGAACCTCTTTGGCCGATACTGTGAAATGAATTCATAATTCCCCATACCGTTCCGAATAAACCAATGAAAGGGGTCGTATTGCCGGTTGTAGCAAGAAAGGGCACCCATTGGGTCATTGCCGTGATCTCTGTCGTAATTGCTCGATTTAAGGTCCGTTTAACCATATCGACACCAACGGATTTTTTATTCAAGGATGATAATTCCGCGTCAGGCGATGATGATGTTTTTTTGAGTTCGGCATACCCAATGCGGAACAGTCGCGCAATCGGACTGTCTTGAAGGCGCTTTGCTTGTTTAAATGCAGCGGAAAAATCCCGACTTTTCCAGAAATAATCTTTAAAAAAGGCCGATTCTCTATAGGCCTTTCTAATATAGCGATATTTTATTGAAATGATTGCCCATGACGTAATTGAAAAGAAAAGCAGAAGAACAAGCACAAACTGTACCATTAGTCCTGCATTGATTATCATATGAACAATATCGATCTCTTCAGATACCATAACGAAGCTCCGAATTAGGTTTAAATTCTATGCTTAAGGCACTTCATTAATTGCCATTTTTAAGTTTCTTAGGCTATCCGAATTTATTTACAGTGTCAAGCAATAACACTTCGTCCGGAAAGTCGACTGCCTTAGCAGCATTTTAACGATCAAAAACGTAAAATCTTCTGACTTTCTTTATTGAAAACTTTATTGAAAACCAAAAGGCAAATCTGTTTTAAAATAATCATTTTGAAAATTAAAACGGGCCGATAACCTTTCAAAAATTATGTTGACAAGCAAAACAAAAATCACTAAAGAAATTGCCTTTGGATCTTTATTTATTTTTAATAAATTTTAAGAACGGAGGATAAAATGAATTGGGTAACAAACACTTTCAGTACTTCCATCGGGAAAAAGCTGCTGATGGCGATTACCGGCCTTTCCTTTTGCGGCTTCTTGGCGGTACATCTCATCGGTAATCTGACGATTTATGGAGGGCAAGGCATGTTCCTTTCTTATGTCGAACATCTCCATAGTTTGGGAGTCCTTGTCACCGCAGCAGAATGGGTTCTGGTACTTTTGGCGATCGTCCATATAGCTATGGGTTTAACGCTTTTCTTTCAAAACCTTGCTGCAAGACCGGTTCGTTATGAAGTAAAAAAAGCAGCCGGAGGACGAACCATCGGATCAGCAACCATGCCGTATACAGGAATTATAATTCTGCTTTTCATTATCATTCATCTTCTCACTTTCCGCTTCGTAGACAAAACTCCTGTTGAGATAAACGATTATTCTATCTTGACTGCGACCTTCTCGCAAGCCGGTTTTGTGCTATTATACATTGCCGCCGTTATCATTGTAGCAATTCATGTCAGTCACGGTCTTTGGAGCGGTTTCCAGACTTTAGGTTTTAATCACTCAAAATACATGCCCTTTATCATGGGTCTGGGTATCGTATTTAGTATAATTGTCGGTATAGGCTTTGGCTTTATCCCGATTTATGCGTCGATAATTGCATAAAGGAGGTATTTAATATGCAGCTTGAATCAAAAGTTCCAAGTGGTCCATTGACGGAAAAATGGTCCAAATACCGTGGGGAACAAAAACTCGTAAATCCTGCAAATAAAAGAAAATTTACTTTAATCTGCGTTGGATCCGGTCTTGCCGGAGCCGCAGCATCAGCCTCACTTGGCGAGCTTGGCTATAATGTGAAATGCTTCTGTATTCAGGACAGCCCGCGCCGCGCGCACAGTATTGCAGCCCAAGGTGGAATTAACGCAGCTAAAAATTATCCTAACGACGGCGACAGCATTTGGCGTCTTTTCTATGACACCATCAAGGGCGGAGACTTTAGGTCAAGAGAAGCCGATTCCTACCGCCTTGCCGAAGTCAGCGCCGCGATTATCGACCAGGGCGTTGCACAGGGAATTCCGTTTGCTCGTGATTATGGCGGACTGCTTGCCAACCGTAGCTTTGGCGGTGCTCAGGTTTCAAGAACATTTTATGCCAGAGGCCAGACAGGTCAACAGCTTCTTCTGGGTGCTTACAGTTCTTTGTCCCGTCAAATCGCAACCGGCAAAGTTCAAATGTATAACCGGCGCGAGATGATGGAGCTTGTAATGGTAAACGGAAAAGCAAAGGGAATCATTGTTCGAAATCTGATTACCGGCGAATATGAAAGCCACGCGGGCGATGCGGTTCTGCTCTGCACAGGTGGTTACGGCAATGTTTTCTACCTTTCAACCAATGCCGAATCCTGTAACTGCGGTGCTGCAGTGAAAGCATGGCGCAAGGGAGCTCTTTTTGCAAATCCTTGTTTTACTCAGATTCACCCTACCTGTATTCCAAACTCCGGTGACTATCAGTCAAAATTGACATTGATGAGTGAAAGTTTGCGAAACGACGGCCGAGTATGGGTTCCGAGGAAAAAAGGCGACAAACGTGCTCCAAATGAAATTCCTGAATCGGAACGTTGGTACTATCTTGAAGAAAAATACCCAAGTTTCGGCAACCTGGTTCCTCGTGATGTTGCATCTCGTAATGCTAAACAGGTCTGCGACGCCGGTCATGGAGTCGGACCCACAGGTTATGCCGTTTATCTAGATTTTGCCGATGCTATCAAACGTGACGGTAGAGACGTTGTCGAACGTAAGTACGGCAATCTGTTCGATATGTATTTAAATATCGTGGATGACAATCCTTATGAAACACCTATGATGATGTACCCGGCTTCTCACTACACAATGGGGGGTCTGTGGGTTGATTATGAGCTTCAGAGTAATATTCCCGGGCTTTTCGTTCTTGGTGAGGCCAACTTCTCAGTCCATGGCGCCAACCGCCTGGGTGCCAGCGCACTTATGCAGGGACTGGCTGATGGTTATTTTGTCATCCCTTATACTGTCGCGCCCTACCTTGCATCCATATACGGAGAAGCGGGTCAAGTCAAAGAGGATAATCCGGCTTTCAAAGAAGCGACTCAGCAAGTTGATGACGGTTTTAAGAAATTGATGTCGATCAATGGCAATCGTACACCGGATAGCATTCACCGTGAATTGGGTAAGGTCATGGTGGATAAAGTCGGGATGGCGAGAAACGAGGCCGGTCTTAAAGAAGCGATTGATAAAATTCGAGCACTCCGCGATGAATTCTGGAAAAATCTTAAAGTTCCGGGCATTCTTGATGATTTCAACAAAAATGTTGAAAAAGCTCACCGTCTTGCAGATTATCTGGAGCTTGCCGAATGCATGGCATTAGATGCATTGACCCGTCAAGAATCTTGTGGGTGTCATTTGCGTGAGGAATCTCAAAGCCCGGAAGGTGAAGCATTACGTAAAGACGACCAGTTTGCACATGTATCTGCATGGGAATATACAGGATTTAATAAGGAACCTAAATTGCACAAGGAACCTTTAGTTTTTGAAAACGTAGAACTAACACAAAGGAGTTACAAGTGAGTGATACAATAAATATAACGCTAAAAGTCTGGCGTCAAAAAGGGGCCGACGACAAAGGCCATTTTGAAACAATTCCCGTCAAGGATGTAGAAACTCACATGTCATTTCTGGAGATGCTCGATACGGTCAACGAACAACTTGCCCTTGAGGGAAAAGATATAATCGCATTTGACAATGACTGCCGAGAAGGGATTTGCGGTATGTGCGGTTGTTTGGTTAACGGCATTGCTCACGGCCCGTTAAAAGCGATGACGCTTTGCCAGCTGCACATGAGAAAATTTTCCGATGGTGACACCATAGCTGTTGAACCTTGGCGAGCAAAGGCATTCAAGGTTGTAAAAGACCTTGTCGTCGATCGTAGCCCCTTGGATAAAATTATCCAAGCCGGTGGTTATATCTCCGCAAATACCGGTGGTGCACCTGACGCCAATTCTCTTCCGATTCCTATGGAAGTCGCGGAAAAAGCAATGGATGCTGCAGCTTGTATTGGATGTGGTGCCTGTGTTGCAGCCTGCCCGAATGCATCGGCGATGCTTTTTACAAGTGCCAAGGTATCCCAATTGGCTCTTCTGCCCCAGGGTAGACCGGAAGCTGCCAAACGCGCCATCAATATGATTAGGACTCATGACGCCTGCGGATTTGGTAACTGCACCAACGAAAGAGAATGTGAAGCGGTATGCCCCAAAGAAATTAAAATAACCAATATCGCACGACTGAACCGCGAATTTATTAAGGCATCAATTGGTTCAGACGTAATGTAAACTAACTTTAAAGCAATTTTTCAATCGTTTTATTTTATTTAATACTCCGATGGGCGGCTAGATATAATTTCTAGCTGCCCATATTTTTTTCAATGAATTTGCAAAAAGAAATTCTAATCATTCATCAAGGTGCATTGGGTGATGTTATAACAATCTTTCCGGCAATCACCCGTCTGAAAAAAAAATATACCCATATTGACGTAATCTGTCAAAATCAAATTGGGAAACTCGCATGCGAGCTAAAGGTTTTTGATAAATTCTTTCCTCTGGAATCCGCCGCTTTCGCTACCCTTTATTCAGATCATATTCACGCTAACTTATTGAAACTTTTACAATCTTATCATATCATCATTATTTTTTCTTTTTCCGCCCAATTTGAAAAAACATTCAATAAATTCACAAACGCCAAGATTATTCGTATTTTACCTAGACCTGAGGTGAACGAAAGAATCCGTGTGAGCGAATATATTTTATCAAGTTTGATAAAATCCGGGCTAATTAAAAAATCTAATTTTACAGTTGATACGATAAACGAAAATTATTGCCATAGAAGTAAGCTTTCACCTACCTCCAAAACCATATGGATCCACCCGGGATCGGGTAGCCGCAAAAAAATGTGGTCGATTTTTAATTTTATGGAAATAGAAAAGGCTTTAAAATCAGAAGGGATGAAACCGGAGTTTATACTCGGACCAGCAGAACAATACCTATCAGAAGTGTTAGAATCATCGCTGAGTAGATCCCACGGAGTGATTCATTTTTTCTCTGATTTAATCGAATTGGTTTCATCTTTGAAGAATGTATGTGGTTTTATCGGTAATGATTCAGGTTTAACTCATCTTGCAGCATTTCTGGGTCTTCCCACTGTGGCGATTTTTGGCCCCTCAGATCCACAAAGATGGAAACCAGCCGGACGGTCAGTTGCAACTATACGCCCTTTGATTAAATGTGAGCCTTGTTTTGAAAGAAATTCGGATATCTGTCAAACAATGGAATGCTTCACCAAAACTTCACCGGAAACGGTTTTAAATTCATTCTATAAGTTATTAGCACTGATTTGAAGAAAAAAATATAATATTCATGAAAGCTGATATATCGCTAAATTTTGGCATGTTCTAACGAAACTTTTTTTTTGAGAACGGCCATGGCTGTTTTCTTAAATTGATCAGTAACATCTGAAACAAAGAGCTTTGTCTGTCCTCTCCTGCTAAGCATTTTGTCAATTTCCAAATGTGTTTCCAAATAATTTTTTACCTTCTCAGTAACCGCCGCAGAAGAATCAATAATTTTTACTCGCTGACCGATTTTTCTTTGGATAATATTATTTAAAAGCGGGTAATGTGTGCACCCTAGAATAAGTGTATCGATCTGCCGTACTTTCAGCGGTTGTAAATATTGTTTAACGATCATCGCTGTTTCACGTTTTTTAAACCAACCTTCTTCTACCAGTGGAACAAGCAGCGGACAGGCAGCTGAATAGACTTTGGCGTCAGCATTTATCTGTTTGATTTTATATTCGTATATACCACTATTGATGGTGGCTCTGGTTCCAATAACACCAAATCTATATTTATTGGACATCCGGACGGCAAGCTCAACTGCCGGCGTAATAACTTCAAACACGGGAATATTATATTTTGCCTTTATACTTTCAGTTGCAACACTGGAAACCGTGTTACATGCGATTACAATAATCCGAGCACCTTTACTTATTAAAAAATCAGTGTCTTGACAAGCATATGCGGCAACTGTCTCAGGACTCTTACTCCCATAAGGAGTACGGGCGGTATCGCCAAAATAAATCATATCGTAACCGCCAAGCTGTTTTAAAAACTCTCGCACCACCGTAAGGCCACCTATTCCGGAATCAAATATGCCAATCATGTTTTATTATCCCTAAACCGGTTGCCGGGTCTCCATTGCTTTTTTCAAAGTAACTTGATCAATGTATTTCAGGTCTCCGCCAATCGGAACCCCCGTCGCAATGCGAGTCAATTGTATTGAATAATTTTCAAGGCGTTGCGCAAGATATGAAGCCGTTGCTTCTCCTTCGACATTTGTACCGGTGGCAAGTACAACTTCTTTGATCTTCCCCTTTTCTATCCGGGTTATTAATTCTCTTATCCTGAGGTTATCGGGGCCAATACCATCCATGGGAGAAAGAGCACCTTGCAGAATATGATATCGCCCTTTAAAAGAGCCTGATTTTTCAATTGATACCATATCACCAGGTTGCTCAACGACGCATATAACACTTTCATCTCTTCTGCCATCACTGCAGATATTGCAAATATCCTTATCACTTAAACCAAAACAGATCGAACACAACCTTATTTGAGCTTTGAGTTCCAACATGCTCTGTGAAAGCTGTTCAACATCTTTGCGCGGCATTCGGAGCAAATGCATTGTCAGTCGCTCCGCAGTTTTCTCACCGATTCCAGGCAGCTTGGAAAGATTTTTTATTAAATTCAGAATCGATGACGGATAATGACTCATCATTATTTCAACGCCTCAAAAATTATGTTATAAATTTTAAGAAATTTTTTGACTTTTTTCGACGCCCTCAAGATTAACTCTACATAAGTCCAGGCATGTTAAGCCCACCGGTAAGCTTGCTCATCTCTGCCGTCATCATTTCTTGTGATTTTACCAAAGCGTCATTGACTGCAGCCAATATTAAATCCTGAAGCATTTCGACATCATCAGGATCAACAACTTCTTTTTCTATCTGAATCGATATAATTTGCTGTTTTCCATTGGATACAACTTTTATCATACCACCGCCGGAAGTTGCTTCAACCGTCTTTTGAGCCATTTCCTCTTGTAGTTTCAGCATCTTAGTCTGAAGCTTCTGAGCCTGTTTCATCATATTTCCCATACCTTTCATTCCAACACCTCCTATAAAATCTTAACATCAACAATTTTACCGTTGAAAATTTCAATTGTATCTGCAACCAATGGGTGGCTTAAAGCCTGCTGTTTCAATCTTCCAGTCTGACTTTTTTTTCCCCGAATATCATTATTTTGAGTTTCTTTGTGGTTTATAACAAGTTTGATATTTTCTCTTTTTAAAATGTTACGACAAATTTCCTCAATAATAGCTAAATTCTTTTTGCGGCTGATCATATTTCGGTTGAATTCACTTCCACATACTTCAATTTCCAAGCTGGTTTCATTCAGCTTTTTCAATTTCGATTTCGACAGATTCGCAGCAAGAGAGGGATGCTTTTCAGAAATAGAATCAAGCACTCTTTGCCATATTGTATCTGTTTCCTCATTAAAATCTACAGCATCATCAGAAGAAGGTAAACCAAAAGTTTCTTTGGACTCAGCCGTACCTGTCGGCTCGTTTGGTATACTAAGGTCCCTGTGATCGATAACTACTTTATCAATACTATTACAATCCGCTTTTTCTTGGATATCGTTTTTCAAGCTGTCAAGCTTTTCAATGAGCACTTCAATGGGTAGAGCCGGCTTTATCCGTATCATTTTGATCAAAACCATTTCAAGTGCCAACTTGGGTCGACTTGAAATCCGTATCGTATTTTCCTCTTGAAAAATAAAATCAAGACTCTGGCTCAAAAAGGCTGCAGAAACATCTTTTGCTTGTTCGATCAACAATTCGATCTCAAATACAGGGAGATTAATCAATTGGTTAATGTTTTTCCCTATCTTCACAACCAAAAGGTTTCTGAAATGTTCAATAATATCAGCATATATTCGCTTGATATCATAACCGGCATCATATATCGTATCTAAGATATTTAAAATTTCTGAAATATCGGCACGCAGAATGGCCTCCGAAATTTCAAAAATAATTTTTCTATCGATAACCCCTATTATATTTAACACCTGTGCATGGGTTATGTCACCTTCTGAAAAGGCCATAACCTGGTCCAGCAAGCTGAGAGCATCGCGCATACTACCGCCTGCTTCACGTGCAATCAGACGAAGGCTTTCCTTCGTAATCTTAATTGCTTCCTGGTTGCAAATCATTTCCATATGTGCTGCAAGCGATTCTACATCGATCAATTTAAAATTATGTATCTGGCATCGAGAAAGAATGGTCGTTGGGATCTTGTGAGGTTCAGTCGTCGCAAAAATAAACATAGCATGTGCCGGAGGTTCTTCAAGTGTTTTTAAAAGTGCATTAAAGGCGGCTGTGCTAAGCATATGAACTTCATCAATAATATAGATTTTATAAAGACAGTGCGCAGGCATGTACTTGATATTTTCACGCAGATCCCTGATCTGATCAACACTATTATTTGACGCTCCGTCAATTTCAAACACATCGATAGCACTTCCGGAAGTAATTTCGTCACAGGATCTGCATCCATTGCATGGAACCGGCGTAGGTCCTTTTTTACAATTCATAGCTTTTGCCAGAATACGGGCAATCGTTGTTTTTCCGGTACCTCTGGGGCCGGAAAACAAAATAGCATGTGCAATACGATTCGATGCAATTGCATTGGTTAAGGTACGGGTAACATGATCCTGTTTAATGACCTGATCAAAGGTCTGGGGCCGATATTTACGAGCAAGAACAAGATAGGACATCTTTTTATTCAAATATTGCAATCAGGCGTGGAGCAAGATAGGGTTGCCCACTTCTTTAATAAAATGTAATCAAAAAGGATATAAGGCCATCAGATTAAGCTTCGAGAAAGGTTTTTACTCTGATTTTTTTTGGCGGAGAGAGAGGGATTCGAACCCTCGGTGCCGCTTTTGGCAGCACACACGATTTCCAGTCGTGCTCCTTCAGCCAGCTCGGACA
>JAFGES010000067.1 GCA_016931455.1 Desulfobacterales bacterium
AGATTAAGAGAATCGATTTTCTCCAGAAAGATCAGCGGGCTGGTATCGGAGACGACATCAATAGGTTTCATAAATCCGATAAAAGTTTATCTGCGGTATCTATGTCAGAGATGACGGTTTCATCGGATAATATATAACCCGTACTGAAATGTTCCTTCAATCGGGCCTTAAATTCTTCAAAGGATAAGCCGGCCAGTTCCGCAGCTCGATGAAAGCTGACCTTTTTGGCATGATACAAGCTGGCGGCAAGGAAAAATTGGGCAGATCGCGCCCCCAATGGTTCCAATATTTCGTCAAATTCTTCCAATGCTTGTATTTCCATCTATGAATCCTTTAAATAAAGGGTTTTTATCAACGTATTTATCAGCTTCATTGATAAAACTATTAAATTCTATAAGTTCTAAATATATTAAAAGATACCCTCATCCTCAAAAAAAATCAATTTTTATTATAAACTCCATTTTTCCAATATGTTTTAGCTAAGGTGCAGATAGCCCCAAACATGAATCTTGAAGCTCATATTCGGCAACACAAATGTCTTGAAAAGGCGCATTGGTGCCGATGACGGGATATATGCCATCCGGATGTACTTTTTTGAAAGCCTGCCTTTGAATACACCGCCACCATGCTGTGGCTCATCGGAATCAGGCATTGGTGACTTGAAAGCCACACAACGATATAAAAAGTCCTTGGTGTGGCTGCTAAAAACCTTAAAATCGGCCCATTTGGTCTTATTCCAACTCTCCGGCACTGATTTTACCATTTCCTTATTATCGATACAGATGTTCCGACCGGTTAACTTAAGGTTTCCTATGGAAAATTGAGGAGTTCCCATGAAATATCTCAAAGATCGTTCGATGATGAAGACGAAAATCTCAAAACCAATCGATATCAAGACAATTTTCCGGGGTTTGATCGGATCAGGGGAAAAAAATCGATTTTCAGGCTTTCCCATGAAAAAACCACTGATGTCCGAACGTTCGGACGAACCCGTCCAAAGGGAAAACGGCAAGTCCCAGGAAAATGGCATCAAAAATACAATAAATACAATCGGCTATGCCGATACACGGATTTCCGGTCTTTTTCAAAGGCCCAAATTTCCCATAGCCTTATATAATATATTAGAAACATCGGACATGTCCGATGAAGTTTTTGCTGATTTCTCATATCTTCCATGGCAAGCGCATTGGAAAGAAAGAAAATGAAACTCACCGGTAAAATGGAAAAGTGGATAGAAACCCGGTTATGGAATCGTAAGGTGGATAATGAATCCATCACCATCAAGCAGATCGTTTCCGAATTGACTCATCTGTTCGGGATCAGTCTGACACCCGGAACACAAAAACAATTGGAAGTGAGAATCGAACAGATCCGCTCCCGGATTTATAAGCGCCATAAACGATGGCTTCATCGTCGGGCCGGATGGGCCAAAAATTTGGGCGTACCGGAAAAGATGATCCAGAGGTGGTACAGGGCAGGCTGGATCGATCCTCAAAAACCGGAGACCATCAACGTTTTGGCAGGCATGATATTTGAAAGAGATTATTATTTACGGTTTATTGAATCCAAAGATTCAGATGACATCATACCGGAAAATCCTGACATCAGCATTAGCAGTGTTTGAGTAACCTGCTGTTACAATGATAAATATTCATTTCACCGCAAATAGGGATCGTTGCTGTTTCAAGACACAAGGAGAGATCGTATGGCGATCATGAAATTTGAAACCCGAGAAAAAACCCTCCGTTTAAATGAAATTTTCAAAGACGACGGTATTTATCCACGGGAAAAAATAGACGAAAAGCGAATCGAATTTTTCAGTAATCTGATGAAGGAAGGCACCATTTTTCCACCGATCAAAATCGTCAAAGATAAATCCGGCAAGCACATTCTTTTGGATGGATTTCACAGATACAGTGCATTTAAAAAGCTCCAACGCAATGAAATTGCCTGCGATCTGATCGATGCAGAGCCGCATTTGTGGCGTTTGCTGTCGGTCCGGTTCAATTTCGACTCTTCGCAACCCTTAAAATTCGGTGAAATCAAAAAGGCCATTTACGACACCTGGTGTAAAGACAATATCAGAGATAAACAGCAGATTGCGGATATGCTCGGTTGTAGTGTCAAGTGGGTGCGAAAGGTGGTGAAAGACCTGGAACGAAGTGAAGAGGTAAAAAAATTGATCCTTGCCCGTAAAATCAAGGAAGAGGAAAATTCCTCCATTCGTGATATCGCAAAAAGAATCGGATGGAGTAAAAGCAAAGCCCACCGCCTGTTAATCGAAACAACTGAATCCGATGAAGAGCCGCAAAGCCTTACGGTCAATGCAGACCAGACTACAGAGGAAAATAACCGGGACCCAGGACTTGAAATACAAAGTCAGGCCGAACCTGCTTATCTTCATGCCGAAAAAGTCATAGAAAATTTCGACCGTTTTGGACACCCATGGGAACCTGATCAAAAAGAAACCCTCTATGCCTTCGACGGAATCAAGAACAATCTTCCGGTTGAAGCGATATCCGGACATATCGACAAAAATCCGGCCTGGATACGTAACGCTGCCTACATTCTGTTGTCTTTATATCATCATGATGAAGATCATGCCAAGCAAGCAGTGGCGATATCGGAAAACCTGTCTGTAAATATCGGGAGAATAAACTTCATCCATTGGCTGTTTACCCATTGGCAAAACATCCTGCCGGAAAGAAAACCTTTATTCCAATGGATTTTGTCCAATCAATCTCGATACCGTGACGACCGCATCAACAAATTGGTCCGTCTTGAACATCTCTATTGGCACAGTAAAAATGTCGAAGCCGAAAAAATTGAAGAAGATGAAAACGGTCAACACCTTTTGACGGAACTATCCGCCGAAACATTATCCTATTTAAGTCAGATCAGCGGGTATTTTGAGAACCTCAAAAGATATCTCCGGAATTATGATATCGAAACGGTCTTGGCCAAAGACCTGCTTGAACGCATTAACCGCATCATGATTTCCCAGAATCGTATTCAGGATCAGTTGCATAAGTTTATTTGAATCATTTTGAATTGATTTAGGATAGATGGGGTTGCAAGTGAATCCTCTTATTGAACATCGCAGAAAATAAAGGCGGGATGGAGAACACTAAATATCAATTCAATCAATTAACGGTTTGACAATAAATTTATTGGTGGTATAGATTTTTACTTTTGAAATCCCATGGAGTTAGGCTTCTAAAGACTGAACCGCATACAACCGATATGAAAACTCGATTATTGAGTGTATTATAAGGCGGTCTACATTCTATATGCGGTACGGCCGACAAATCTGACAAGCCGAGCATCGAGCAATAAGGAGCGACCTTGGCCGAACCGATTCAAAACAAAATAAAACAATCCCTGCAGGCAGCTGAAGGTTTGTACTACCGTCTGGTGTTGTTGGTCGGCGAGTCCGGTTCCGGCAAAACCGGCCTCCTTCGCGATGTTGCCGAAAAAACTACGCGAGAAGGCCCTGCTCAAGGAGTTCGAGGAGTACAAAGAGGTCAAGAAAAAACTCAAAGTCTTCCGTCTGGAAGCGGTCCGCACCGGATTCAAAAAATCCTGGCAGGAACACGACTATGCGACAATCATCGCCGTGGCCGAAAAAATTCCCAACAAAATCCTCGAAGAAGATCCAAAACTGCTCATGTGGTATGACTAGGCGGTAACACGGATGAGTGACGGAAATGGAGGAAAGCGGACATGAGAGTGAATATAGGTACCATAAAAAGCAATGGGGATGGATTCAATCGTATCGCCAGCATTGCAGAGAATACCAAAGCATTACTTTGGGATTCTGTAGAATTGGATTTTTCAAATTGCAGTTTTTTTGAAGCCAATATGGCGGCTCCCTTGTACACCGTCATTGCGAGACTCCGTGCTGAATTGAATGATGTTTCAGCAAGTAACTTGCCGGCCGACATTGAGCGGATTCTCAAAAAGAACCACTTTCTGACCCTTTTTAATATGGAAACCCTTCCGGATACCAACCAGACCACGCTTCCCTTCAAAATATTTAAGCTAACTGCCGGGGAGCAGTTTTCCGACTATCTGGATCTTTATATGAACGGGAAAGGAATTCCCCAGATGTCCGCTGCATTGACAAAACGTTTTCGGCAGAGCCTTTTTGAAATTTTTCAGAACGCTGCTTCTCACTCGAAATCAATATCAGGTATATTTGTATGTGGTCAGTTCTATCCGCAGAAACATCGACTCGATTTTACCATTGCCGATGCAGGTATCGGAATACGTGAAAATGTCAGGAGATATACCAAAAACCCTAGAATCAGTTCCTGTAATGCCATTAACTGGGCCCTTACTGAGGGCCATACCACAAAAACAGGAAATCAACCCGGGGGGCTCGGTCTGAAGCTGATCAAAGATTTTATTCGGATGAACGAAGGAAAGCTTCAGATTGTTTCGCGATTCGGCTATTATGAGTTTACTGCAGATAGCAACTCTTTCGTGAAAATGGATCACGATTTTCCCGGAACAAGTGTCAATATAGAGATTAATACAAACGATACGAATAGTTATTGCCTGAAATCCGAGTTGAGCAATAACGATATATTTTAATAGAACCGGAGTTAGTTATGAGTAATCGAATTTTGATAAAGGTTGCCGATATTATTGGCAGTCCATTATGCATATCGGCTGAAGATGGACAAAAAGTTTTTGATAAAATAGAGCCTCTGCTGAAAAGCGGCAAACAGGTAACCATTTCTTTTGAGCGTGTAAGTATGCTGATCTCTCTGTTTCTGAATGTTGCTATCGGGCAGCTGTATGGATCATTCAGCGAAGAGGAGGTGCGTTCGTTGGTTCAGGTTGAAGGCCTTTCAGGAGACGATCTGGATCTCTTGAAGCGAGTTGTGGATAATGCCAAAAAATATTACACGAACCCGAAGGGTTATGATACGGCGTGGGAAGCAGAGGGGGAGGAAGATGAACAATAAGGCCTACGATTTAACATCTTATTCCTTCTCTTCCGGAGAGCAGATTCTAGTAGACACTAATATATGGTTATACCTCTTTCCTCCACCCGGTAACCCTCAGCAACGTTTTGCCCAACAATATTCCGCGGCTTTTTCACGACTCCTAAGTGCAAAGGCACAACCGGTGCTTGATCCAATGGTTTTGAGCGAGTATTTGAATCGCTATTGTCGCATAGAGTGGGAAGGCGGTTTTAGAACACAATATCCAAGGTTTAAAGACTTCAGAACTTCTGCGGACTTTGGATTAGTGGCATGTACCGCTCAGTCTTTTGCTTTGAGGATTCTTAATTTCTGCCATGTGCATTCAACACCGGCTTACGAACTTGATCTTAACCAGGCTTTGAATGACTTTGCATCAGGACGACTCGACTTTAACGATGCACTTCTGGTCGATATTTGCAGAAAAAAAAGTTTGAGTCTGATGACCAACGACTCAGACTTTCAACACGGCGGGATTAATGTTTTGACAACCAATCATAGGCTGCTCAAGGCGTGTTTATAAAGAGATGTGAATAGATGAAATTTCCGGTATGAAGCGGTGACCGACTACGTGCGTGAAGGCTACAACTCGGACCATTCTGTTGTTTGAGTCTGCACTTCATTCCACCCCGGAGGGCAAAGTATCACTGAGCCTGTTGCTGAATAATCCGGCATTCTTTCCATTCCAGTTTTCGGTCATACCCGGTGATTTCGTGTCTCAACGCAACAAGCGAATAGCTGTGATCCGTTATGGTCTGGATGATGAGTTGCTAAAACTGAATTGATGAGAACACGGCAATAAGGTGTCGAATCGACTGAGGTTGCAAATGAATCCTACTATTGAACATTGCGGAAAATAAAGGCTGAATGGAGAGCACTAAATGTCAATTCAATCAATTAACGGTTTGAAAATAAATTTATTGGTGGTATAAATTTTTTTCTTTTTGAAATCCCATGGAATCAGGCTGTTAAAGAATTAACCTCATACAACTGATATGAAAACTCAATTATTGAGTGTATTATAGGCATGAAGCAGATGAAGGAGTATGAAGTGGAGGTACCGACGGCAACAAATAACAAAGCTTAATAAGATTTAGAGAACCGGTAATGAAAAGCAGCGATTCGAGAGAAGGGGGAAAACTGGTTTTGATGCCGCATCCTTTCGATTATTTTATTAGGCCTATGCTAATCGGTTACCGGAAATTCACCACAAGGTTTGTGATGAATCACCTCGGACGGGAACGGACCCGGCAAATTATCACGAGCCTTGAGGAGTTTTGGATGATCTATGCCTGCCATTGCAAAAAGTGATTCCTTTCAGGGATTTTCAACCGTATTGAACTGGTCTCATGATCGAACCCTGACCAAGGTAGAGAAAAGAATGAACGTATGTTTTATGAAATTGAGGCCGAAAAAGAAGGCTGAAGCGTTCCTGCTCCAGAGCGTCAGAATTTCTAATTCATAATTTTTAATTCCAACAGGGGGATTCCCATGTCGAATCAACTTGAACTAAGGAGCATTGAGTTAAAAGGATTTAAGTCCATCGACGCTGAAGGGCAAATGATAGCATTAGGACCGCTAACAGTCATGCTGGGAGCCAACGGTGCCGGAAAGAGCAACCTGGTATCATTTTTCAAGATGCTGAACTACATGACTACCGGTAGTCTGCAGCAATATGTGGCGGACCAGGGATTTGCAGACTCTTTGCTGTATCTGGGGGCCAAGGTAACGTCGGAGATATCGGTACGGCTTCGGTTTGGGGATGCACAAGCTGAAGATGAGTACGCTTTTGTGATGAACCGGGATGCGACGGGTCGGCTGTTTCTGAGAGACGAGACGATCGTTTGCCATGCCAAGGGAAGAGCAACGCCACAAACTCTCAACCTCGGAGGCGGTGTGAGGGAGTCTCAACTGAGGGAATGCTCTGAAAAGGGGGACCAGACCTGTCAGGTTGTCTTTTCTCTCCTCTCGCGGTGTCAGGTCTTTCAGTTTCATGATACCTCGGCGACGGCTAAAATCCGCAGCGAAGGGTATGTTGATGATGCAAGGTTTCTGAGAAGCGATGGGGGAAATCTCGCCGCCTTCCTGCGTCAATTACGCAGCAAAGACCCCGGTAAACGATATTACGACCGCATTGTGCGTCATATCCAATTGATGGTGCCCCAATTCTTGGACTTCGATCTGGCGCCTTTACCGGAAAATGACAAGTACGTTCGACTTAATTGGCGTGAAAAGGGATCGGATTATCTATTTGGTCCGCACCAGTTGTCCGATGGTTCTTTGCGTTTCATGGCTCTGGCAACCCTCTTTATGCAGCCGCCGAATCTTCGACCCAGGCTCATTATTGTGGATGAGCCGGAACTGGGGCTTCATCCGGCGGCAATATCAGCGCTGGCCGGTATGGTTAAGGCTGCTGTTCCCGCAACCCAGGTCATCCTGGCCACCCAGTCTTCGCGTTTGGTAGACGAGTTCGCGGCAGATCAGGTAATGATTGTCGAACGAGACGAAAAACGACCCAGGACTTTATTCCGACGGTTGAATGAGGACATGAATTCGAGGCTTTGATACTCTCGGATCCGAGTCAACTGGATTGGGAGTTCCTTGAACATGACAGACCGATTCAGCGCCTCGTTGAAATGGTTGCAAACGAAGGCGGGAACCCTGAACTGATTGATGATGGCGAAAATATAGCCCCATCCAAGCGTATTATTGCGGAGATAGCCGAATACGCCGACAATAAAGCAATATCCGGCCCTCTGGTTGCCGGCAAGATCGGTATGCAAATACTTTGCGAACGATGCCGGCATTTTGCAGAATGGATTGAAAGGCTTGTAAGGATAGGAAATTTCTAATTGATATCTGAACATCTCATTCCTGGAAATCCATACTGGGGATGATATCGTCTGTGGCATTAAACCAGTTGGTTCCCAATAAGATTAGGATTGGATAACTGCGAAGTGTAAATCTTTCTGAAAATTAAGCTTGATATTCACATATTATGATACTATATATAATATCAATATAGGATAAAAAATGGGAAAAGCACAAAAGCTTTTTGATCAGTGGGTCGATAATGTTCCCAAAGATGCTCGTGTGCAAGACGTTAAAACTTTCTTAAATGCTTATTTTCCCGGCATGTGGAACCAGAAAGGGTCATCCCACATGGTGATTCGATGCGATGCCTTAAAGCCGTTTCCGGACTATCAACCCTATGGTGAAATATCCGTGCCGGTTAAAGGCGGGCAAAAGGTTAAGGGGTTTTATATCAAACAGCTGGTAAAAGCAGTTCAGCTGTTGAAAGAGTTAGGAGATGCAGAATGAAAAAAGACCTGAACTATTATTTGGCACTGCCGTATAAAATAGAAATCATCCCCATAGCCGAGGAGGAAGGCGGTGGATATCTGGCTAGATTACCTCAATTCGGAACTTTGGGTATTGTGGGTGATGGTGACACTAAAGAGGAAGCCCTTGCCGATCTTGCAGAAAATCAGAAGGATCGATTTCGGCAATACATTGAGGAAGGGCTTGAAATTCCGGAACCCGATGTGGAAATTGATGAATATAGCGGGAAGTTCGTTGCACGTATTCCTAAGTTTTTGCACCGGGAATTGACACAGGCCGCCCGGAAAAACGGCGTCAGTTTAAACCAATATGTGTGCACCTTATTAGCCATGAACTTTCCATCAGATCAAATGGCTGCCGCTTTGACCGGCATGAAGGAGGAGATCCGGTTTTTAAATCAGTGTATGGGAGTACTTAAATATCAGCTTGATAAATCGCAACGATCCGAGCATTGTAATACGAGGGCGCTATGGGCTGATAAGTATCCTAGGGCGGCCTGAAAGGAGGCGGTTTGGTTAAAGAAGAAACAAAACAGCGTATGGCCCCGGATGAATATTGGAAATTCCTTCAGCAGGTGGAACTTCAATCCATCGTCCTTGATTCATGTTCGGTCAAGACCCACCGTGATAAAATTTCCGGCAGCATGAAGCTGGATATCCAAAAAAAGGTGGGCTATGTCATTGAAAAAGAAACCTCAGCGGTTATAACGGCGCAATATGATCTTATTGCAACTCCATCGATAAAAAAAGATTTTGCACTTAAATTGGGTTGTGTCTATCGGGTGATGATGACGTCTGAACGGCTCATTACAGACGATTTCATGGAAATTTTCATCAATGTAAATATTCAAACCAACACATGGCCGTATTTTCGTGAATTTGTGCAAAGCATGCTTCAGCGCATCGGGTACCCACCTTTGACTCTGCCGTTTTTTAAGTCCTAGCAGCTTCCAAGCTGAAGTATGTAAAATATTTCATATCTCAGTAAAAGATTTCGTATAAATTGCGTAATCTATTACTGAAGTGGAGGGACCGACGGCAACAAATAACAAAGCTTAATAAGATTTAGAGAACCGGTAATGAAAAGC
>JAFGES010000068.1 GCA_016931455.1 Desulfobacterales bacterium
ACTTTAAAAAAGAGTCTGATAAGTTTTATTGAGAATTATTTTCTGGGTAACAAGATATCATTGAGTATACGCAATGAACTCAGGGGGCAAGTCAAAATTTTTTATAAGGAGGTAAATCTTAAGCCAAATCAGTTAGGTAATCTTGTTAATTCTGACTTTAGAAATCGTGGTAATTTCCCTTTTGAATATGAAAAAGGGATTGATTATATTAAATTTTGGAAGGAAAAATATCCCGATGATGTTAGGTTTACTCTTGAGAGAGCCGAAGAAATAATGAATCATAAGTTTACGATTTTCGAAAAGGTTTTAGAGTTTAAAGATGAAATTGATTGGCATAAGGATCCACTTACCGGCAAGTCATGGTCTAAGAAATATTATAAGAGGATTGACTATTTTTCTAGGCGAAAAATATCAGATATAAAATATAGCTGGGAATTAAATAAACACCTACATTTTGTTACCTTGGGAAAAGCGTATTACTACACTAAAGACAATAGATATGTTGAAGAGTTTGTGAAACAAGTTACTAGTTGGATAAAGCAAAATCCGTTGGAGATTGGCATTAACTGGATTGGAAATATTCAAATTGCCCAGCGTATACTATCCTGGATTATTAGTTATCATTTATTTCAAGATTCCAATTTTTTTCAATCTCATCATTTAGAGGACTTTTTGAAAAATATTTATTCTCAGATGAAGATATTGTTTAAAAAACGTCATATTCCTAATAATAACCATCGAATTGCAGCAATATGCGCCATTTTGATAAGTGGTTTTGTATTTCCGGAATTTAGAATGTTTAGCGGTTGGGTGGAACAAGGATTCGACGAATTAAAAGAGTCATTGAAAGAACAAGTTTTTGAAGATGGCGTGGATAAAGAACAGACAACAAGCTATGAGAAGGCAGTTATAGAATTTTTGTTATTAACATACATATTTGCAGAGAGAAATAATATTAACATTCCTGATGATATTGTAGAGATCATACACAAGATGGTTAATCATTTTTCGTATTTGATGACTCCTGATAATAAAATCCCGATTGTAGGAGATAATAGCAATGAGAGAGGTTACACGCTTAGTGAGACAGTTGATTTTTGGAATGTAGAGACAATACTAATTGCAGGCAGTGTAATCTTTGATGATCCTTACTTGAAAATAAAGGGTATTCATTATACGGCAGAAAATTTTTGGCTCCTAGGTATCCAAGGGTATAAAAGATGGGAAAGTATTCTACCTTTGAAGGGCAGATTGAAAGGAAGTAAAGGCTTTAGAACAGGTGGGCATTTCGTTATCCGAAATAGTTGGGGGAAAAAAGCCGATTATCTTTTTATAAGATGTGGTGAGTTTGGCTTTAATGTAACTTGTGCGCACAGTCACTGTGATTTATTAAGTATTATATTATATATTACTGGACAGCCGATACTCGTGGATTCAGGAGTGTTTCGATATAATACATCCTTAGAAGAACGAGACTATTATAGGAGAGCAAGCGCTCACAATACAATTCAAATTGACAGTGATGAACAATGCAATATGGGAGAAGGAATGTTTATTTGTACCAGTAGAATATCAGATGCCAGATGTCAAAAATTCAAAGATAACTATTTTAAGGGGTTCCTCATAACCGAAACTGGTATAAAACATAGTCGTGAGATATCTCTTATAGATCAGGGTCATTGGATTATCTCAGATACTATAGAAAGTGAAATAAGCAGCAATAATGGAATCCATACTATAAAATGGTTTTTTAAAGTTTCCCCCTATCTAAAAGTCACTTCTGAGAGAGGGGGAAAAACAATGCATATTAGGAACGATAATATTAACATCTGCTTAAAGCCATCTATTGATGCTAATGCCTATTGTCAAATACTACAGAGATATATTTCAACTGAATATGGAAGGAAAGAGAAAGTTTCTATGATTTGTTTTTCATTGAAATCAAAGCTACCGACTAATGCAAAATTTGAGTTTGTACAGTCAGAAAGATTATGTTTGTAGATTGTAGAATAAGTAAAAAATTTCCCATAGTTTTCGAGGAAAATCAGGACTAAGAGAAAAATATGGACCGGGATCATTAGAATTCAGACCCCTCTACTCATACCTCAGGGATTTGATAGGAATCGCCATGGCTGCCTTCTCTGGCCTGATAGCTGATAGTGAGAAAGGCGATCAGCATGGCAATACAGGCTGATAAAGCAAATATTCATAACTCAATCCCTACTCGGTAGGCAAAGTTCTGAAGCCGCTTATTCAGAGCAAAATAGGTTACAGGCCAGGATAGAATATTGGCTGCCAGCACCAAGTAGAGAAAATCTTTGGTCAATAGAGCCGCCAGGTTAATAGAAGACGCCCCAGCACCTAGCGAATGCCGACCTCCTTTGTTCTTCTCAAGTTTGACAGTGACTAGTGCAAAAAAAGTCTTCTAAGTTATTGATATACATTAATTTAATTGCTTTTTCCTCGAAAAACCTGTTGTCACTAGGTCTCAACTTCCCAAAATCAAAGGCGGATCGCGTTCATAGTATCCGGACGCATCGTGCGTATCGACAATGTCGAAAATTTGTTCTGACAAATCAGGGATAAACATATTGTTCAGATCGACTGTCATAGCATTCCACCTGGGATTTATGACTCCCTTGCGGAAACGTTTCCGGATTCTTGATTTCATTATATCAGGAAGCAGTTATATCCGGTTAGAATCAAGGGAGCCCATTCAGGTAGGTCCTTTGGTTCATTTCCTTGAAAACAACGGAGCAGAAGTTTCCGAAGCCCGGAGAGTGCAGCCGTCCCTCGAGGATGTTTTTATTAACATCACCGGCGTCGAGGCCGGAGACATGCGCAAAGAAAAGGGAAAAAAGGAAGCAGTCCATGAAACCCTGGATCGCCTTCTGGAACATCCTTATCAAGAACATGCGAACATATTACCTGAAACCGCCGAATATCAGCTTCGGCGGGAGCAACGCCTTCGTTCCGGTCATAATCGCATAGTTTCTTATCGATCTTTAATCAGTGGTTTGGGGGGCATTCATGCCTGCTGTGATTCTCATTGCTGCTGCATCAACATTTTTGGGCCTTTTTATCGCGGTTGCCGTGAGCGAGGTGTTCGAAGCCCAGACATTCTCCAATTTTTTCCGGTTCCCCATGATTTTCTTCTGCGGGCTCATTTTCCCCTCTCACACACCTGCACATATCCATCTCCTGTTCCCTATTGGCAAATCTTTAACCCTGGACTCAGCTTCTCTGATCTATATATTTGAAAATACAATAAATAAAAAATTTCCTTCAGGTAAAATTGCTGCTTAAAATCATTTTTTCGGCCGGAAATTAAAAATTTAAGCGATTTCCAATACCGCCTGTTTTTACACTGCATTGGATCAAACACACCAAACATTTCTTGACTTTTATTCCCATAGAATTTTAATATATGTGAAGCTCACGGGAAAATCTGAAATGGTTGGAAAAACTCTGCTTCATTACAAGATTATCGAGAAGATAGGTGAGGGAGGGATGGGTGTTGTCTACAGAGCCTTTGACACCCATCTTGACCGCCAGGTAGCCATCAAGGTGCTGCCTCCTGATAAAATTAAAGACTCTGAAAGCAAGCAGCGATTCGTTCAAGAAGCCAAGTCTGCCTCTGCCCTCTGCCATCCAAACATAGTTGTTGTCCATGATATCGCCTCGGACCAGGGCCTTGATTTTATCGTGATGGAGATTGTAGAAGGGCAATCGCTAAATCAACTCATTAAACGCAAGGGACTTAAGCTCCCTGAAGCTCTAAAATATGCTGTGCAGATCGCCGATGGTCTGGCCAAAGCCCATTCCGCAAACATCATCCATCGTGACCTTAAGCCCACAAACATCATGGTAACAGATGAAGGCCTGGTTAAGATCCTCGATTTTGGACTGGCAAAGCTCATGCAGAAAGAAATCAATGTAGAACCCAGCCAAACAATGACTCTGGGAGAGGATAAGCAGCCGAAGACAGAGGAAGGATCTATCGTCGGCACTGCTGCTTATATGTCTCCCGAACAGGCTGAAGGGAAAAAGGTCGATGCCCGGTCGGATATTTTTTCCTTCGGCACCGTCCTTTACGAGATGCTCACGGGACAGAAAGCCTTTGCCCATGAGAGCCGCATTAAATCCCTCAATGCTGTTATCAGCGAGGATCCAGAGCCTGTTTCAACTCTAAATGAAGAGATCCCCCAGGAAGCGGAAAGACTGCTCAACCGCTGCCTCCGTAAGGATCCTCAGCGGCGCTGGCAGACCATGTCCGACCTTAAGGTCGCCCTTCAGGACCTTAAGGAAGATTCAGAATCAGGCAGGCTTCAAGCTCTCCTTCCCTCTAGAAAAGTCAAAAAACGAACGTTACTTATAGCAGCATTATCTGTCATCGTCGTTCTCATCGCAGCGTTCCTGTTTGTTCTTACTGTTTTTAAACCCAAATCATCGATTGAATTCGAGACCATTCCTCTGAC
>JAFGES010000069.1 GCA_016931455.1 Desulfobacterales bacterium
ATCGTTTTCAATTGGTGTATCATATCTCTCACTATCAAGCCCTAGTTTATTCCTTTGGTTAATTTGCGAAGCAATCTATGTGCTCCTTATAAAAGATCGATGGTAAACCGAAAATGGATGCCATCATTCTGAAAGTCATAGTCCTGTTTTTCTGAAGCCGGCTCAAGGGCGTGGGCCACGTAGAGTTCGGCCTCAAGCCTGTCTCCATAGGACCATAGCAACCCCAGACCGATGGAATGCAGTTTGTCATCATGGGCGGACTCTCCTTTATTCCAGGCTGAGCCGAAGTCCATGAACGGTGCCAGATGTACAGTCCACTTTGTCTCGTCAGCATCTGTACGCGGCCAGAGCGGGTAGCGCCATTCAACGGAAAGGTTGTAACCATTGTCCCGGACAAGTTCGTTTTCTCTATACCCCCGAACGGTGTTGGCCCCCCCGAGGGCAAAACGTTCCATGGACAAAAGTCGATCTTCTGAAATCTGGAGGTCTCCCCGAAAGATAAGCTGCCCCCAACTTTTCCTCAGACGCTGTGCATATTGCACCTGGCCCAACCAAGTCAGAAACTTGCCGTCCGGGAGTCTATTTCCATGAATCGTGGGGCCGAAAAGATCGACACCCAGGCTAAAAGTGGAGCGAAGGGCCAGGGCTGTTGTGGAGGTCCGGTCAACAAAGGATTGGATCAATCGCAGGGCCGTAACGCGGCTCTCACCTGCTTCAGCTCCGGACGTAAAGGAGAAGGGGTCCCCGAGAAGAAAGGTGTTACTCTTCTGAATCTCCAAGGTACCTCCTATTTCCAGAATTCGGCCAAGCCTGTGCAGAACGGGGTGGTCGAGTGTCAGTTCCACGGTTTCGGTTTCACTTTCAATATCCGCTGATGCAAGTGGTTCCTCAATCACGGAGTTGTTACTGCGGCTGTAACCAAGCGACAGTCGCGTGCCTTCCCCGCTCAAAGGAATGGTATATCTTGCAGCAATTTCGTCACCCCCTTCACTCAGACTAAAGGAGGCGTCGAGTTTGTCACCAAAACCGGTCAGATTCCAGAGGATTCCTGCCAAGACGCCACGCTCCGCACCTATACTGGGCGGGCGGTGATTGTCCCCGATGAAACGAAGCGCATAGGGCCGGGACCGGTCGACATGTAGATCAAGAAAGGCCTCACCAGGAGACATGCCGGGCCGAATGCGGCCGTCCATCTGTTCGATAAGGGGGTCTTGCAGGAGCAATTGGAATCGTTCCTGCAAAACCTTGATGTTGAAAGGCTGTTCCGGGTCAGGCCAGATCCTTTTCCGGATGTAGGTAGGACGCAGGCGCCGGTTGCCGGTCACCTCCACATCATCCAAACGACCCTCCTGTATGAGGTAGATGACTTCACCGTCATCCACCTGCTGGTCGGGCTTAATAATGGCACCGGAATTTACGTATCCCTTGTCCACGTAATGGCGTGTGAGGCGGTACCGCAATTCCTCCAAGGCCTCCAAGGTGACCGAGTGTTTAAGAAATGGAAAAGCAACCCTTCCAAGCTCTTCATCTGAAAAGACTATATTTCCTTCAAAAACCACACTCTTCAAAGTAAAGGAAGTCTTGCCGGGCAATTTATTCGACCTTGTTGGCGGCGAGGGGAGAGTGAAGTCAGGACCTGCCGGCTGATGCAGATAATCCGGCAGATCTAGTCGATCTTTTCCGGGCTGAGTCTGAATTGGAATAGATGGCTCAGATGATTCTTCGGCTTGGCTGGTTACAGCAAAAACCATCAACGTAAGTAACAGGCTTATGTAAGCAACGGTTTTCATTTTGCTACATTCTCTGAAGAGTCTTTTTCGATTTCTTCCCGAAGCAATTTATCCAAACGTTCACCGCCGAAAGAAGTCGTCGAGGGCTCATCCGGACCTGCCGGGAGCCCACCCCGTCCGACAGGAATTAAGGTACTGGGGGTTTGACCCGTTGCAGCCTGGCAGAAGTCTGTTGCCATTTGTAACTTTTCGGCAAAGTCGATGGATAAATTTGCTAAAATCCCGCTGATATCCAACTCTGGGACGGCAATATTGATATTACCGGGATTACCATCAGGAGCAGCAGCCTGAATGATATTTATGCCGCTGCCGGGCTCAAAAAACTTTCTTTCCAATTCGCCGATTTTCAATATTTCCCTTGCCGCGATCACTGTCACTGAGCCGGGATCGATAAAAATATTTCCACCAGAGGCTTCTTCAGCCGCTGTGTTGGCCTGAATAAATCCGCTGTCGAGTATGAGGACATCAGCCAGACTGGCGGTCCCTTCGATGATAATGTCACCGCCGTCTCCCGATAGGCCTTCAACGGATGTAGTAATAAGGCCGTCACGCAGAAGAAGCGTTTCTGCTTTAATAGCTATTGTCCCCCCATCAGCATTTTCGGAGGTGGTCGTTATGCTGCTTCCATTTTTGACATACAATTGGTCCGCTACGAGTTTAATGGCGGCAGCCGGTACATTGTTTTTACTCTCCGCAGTAACTTGGCCATTCTGATCAAGATGCATACTATTTGAGATGATTTTAATCTTGCTATCGGGAATATCATCGAGACGATCATCTGGAAGCGTATTGAGCGCGGCGATACTGATTTGGCCATTGTTTTGAATTTTCAAGGAATCAGTCTTGATGAAGATTTTGCCAACATAACCGAGTGCTTCTTTCTCAGCGCGGCTAAATACACCGGTGTTCTTTTCATTGTTATATCCGTCAATTTGTAAAGAAGAGGCCGTAATCTTTATACTACCAGCATTTCCAACCGAAAAAGTCGTAGTTGCAATTTTTGCATCATTGGATAGCAACTCAATTTGACCATCAACAGAGACAACTATTGTTCCAGAGTTACCACTTGAACCGATACCTGCTTCGCTTAAAATGCCGCTGACATTTTCAATTCTCAGTTCCCCTGCATTGACCGTTACACTTCCCGCATCGCCTGCAGCAAGAGTATCACTTGAAATCAATGCACCATTCAGCAATTCCAGCAGGCCATCCACCGTTACCTCCACTGTCCCCGCATTGCCCGTTGAACCTGGATTTGACTGACTTGCAATCCCCGCGAATATGTCTTCCGCTCCTTCAATCTTGAGATCTCCTGCTTTAACCGTTACACTACCCGCATCACCTGCTGAAAATGTACTGCTTGATATTTCAGCAAAATTTAACAGTTCAAGCCCCCCATCAACAGAAACATTTACCATACCAGCGTTGCCCGTTGAACCTGGATTTGCCTGGCTTGCAATACGCGCAAGTCTGCCTTCCGCTCCTTCAATCTTGAGATCCCCTGCTTTAACCGTTACACTACCCGCATCACCTTCAGCATAAGTATCACTTGAAATGAATGCACCATTTAGCACTCCCAAAAGGCCATCCACCGTTACCTCCACTGTCCCCGCATTGCCCGTTGAACCTGGATTTGCCTGGCTCGTAATATTACTCATCCCTTCAATCTTGAGATCTCCTGCATTGACCGTTACACTGCCCGCATCACCTGCTGAAAATGTACTGCTTGATATTTCAGCAAAATTTAACAGTTCAAGCCCCCCATCAGCAGAGACATTTACCATACCGGCGTTGCTCGTTGAACCTGGATTTGCCTTGCTTGCAATACGCGCAAGTCTGCCTTCCGCTCCTTCAATCTTGAGATCTCCTGCTTTAACCGTTACACTGCCCGCATCACCTTCAGCATAAGTATCACTTGAAATGAATGCACCATTTAGCACTTCCAAAAGGCCATTCACCGCCACCTCCACTGTCCCGGCCTTGCCACTTGAACCTTGATTTGCCTGGCTCGTAATATTACTCATCCCTTCAATCTTGAGATCTCCTGCATTAACCGTTACACTGCCCGCAGCGCCTGCAGAATATGTGCTACTGGAAATTCTCGAATTATTATTCAGTTCAAGGAGACCAGCCACAGAAACATCTATTGCTCCAGCGTTTCCACTTGAACCGGTACCCGCTCGGCTTAAAATGCCGCTACCATTTTTAATTCTCAATTCCCCTGCATTGACCGTTACACTACCGGCATCGCCCTGAGCATCAGTACCACTTGAGATGAATGCACCATTCAGCACTTCCAAAAGGCCATCCACCGTCACCTCCACTGTCCCGGCCTTGCCCGTTGAACCCACAACAGTAGCACTTAAAATACCACTGAATAATTCTATTCTGAGTTCCCCTGCATTGACCGTTACACTACCTGCATCGCCTGCAGAAAAGGTGCTGCTTGATATTGCCGAGCCATTCAGCACTTCCAGCTGGCCATCCACCGTCACCTCCAGTGTCCCGGCCTTGCCACTTGAATCTAGATTTGCCTGACTCGTAATATTACTCCTCCCTTCAATCTTGAGATCCCCTGCTTTAACCGTTACACTACCCGCATCGCCCTGAGCATAAGTATCACTTGAAATGAATGCACCATTCAGCACTTCCAAAAGGCCATCCACCGTCACCTCCACTGTCCCGGCATTGCCTTTTGAACCCATACCAGTAGCACTTAAAATACCACTGAATAATTCTATTCTGAGTTCCCCTGCTTCTATCCTTACATTACCAGCATCCCCCATACCATTGGTACAAGATGAGATTCCGAAGACATTGTTGATATAAATTTGATTTTTAGCAGAAATTGATACTTCTCCAGCATTGCCCTCTGACCCTACTGCTGTTTCACTGCTTATTCCGGCTATGAAATCTTTTTCACGATAAGAGACACCACGCCCTTCTCCATCAAATAGCACATCTCCGGCATCGATTCGAACCGGTCCTGCATTACCATTCCCCCATGTTGAACTTGTGATGGTTCCAACACCCTGGATGCTTATTGTATCTTCCACATCGACGGCAATTCCAGCGGCATTTCCGATAGCTGCTGGCTCTACTTCACTAAACAAACCCGTAAGCCTTTCTCCCTCCTCTTGTTCTATCTGCAGACTTGCAGCCTTTACCTTAACGCAGCCGGAATCCCCGGCTCCAAATGCATTACTCTCAACACGGCTACCCCGATCGATCCTGAGCAGTCCGTTAACCGCAATTTCAACTCCACCTTTAATATCATCAATATCGCTATCATTGTTAGCCGATACAGTCGCAGCACTTATCCGGGCATCGCCTGCGCCCAGAGTTACTCGTCCACCGCCTGCTCCGCTGGCATCCACGCGGGCAGCTTCGATAAGCACCTTTCCTCCTATTTTTTCAAACCCACTGTTTTCCAAAAATACTGTTCCGGTCTGATCCCCCATGGCGGTCAACCTGATCTCCCCCCCCTCACTAACCAACGACGCTTCCTGATTGTCAGCCCCCTTTATGGTCACATCCCCACCGTCAAGGGACACCTCACTTGACGGCGCAAAGGTCAGGCGACTTCCTTTCAGGACGATGCTCGCCGGCTGCGGTGACAGGTACCCGAAGTTAACCGGGGTAGCAATACTCAGGGTGCTCTTCCCCAGGTCTGTGGCGCTGAATACATTCCCGTCATCGAACCGCAACTCATCAGCAGTGCTCACATGGAAAGCGGCGGGAACATCCACCTGGGCATTAGGTCCAAAGAAAACACCGGCTGGATTAATGAAGAAAAAATTCGCCTGTCCCACCTGGGAGCGGAGTAGTCCGTCAATGGTCGACGCTTCGCCGCCAGTTACCCGGCTGATGACGTTATTGATAAAATTCGAGCCGGTAAAGGTGGCACTCTCATCACTGTTGAGGCCAAACCTTTCGAAGCTATGGAACAGGTTTCCGCCGGATGTCGTACCGAGAGTCTGCGGAATCTGGTAATTCGGACCGGCCAGCGATTGTGCCGGGCCAACCGTGCCATCGGTTGCCACATCAGCAGCTAATTCTGGGGGAGCACAAAACAGTATAATAAGGGACATTAAAATGCTTATTAAGGAGGCGTTTCTTTGTGAATCGAGAAGAGGGAATGGGGGTATCATTTTCATATACCTCTATCTCCTTTTGATTTAGGCACTAAATTCTAAGATTTGTATTTTTAATGTCAAAAATAATAATATCGGTTCTAAGCAAGGCTTGCCAATTGAGGGATAATATAGAGTTCTTTAAGTTTCAATCCCGTAGTGATCACCTGGCTGCCAAACCGAGTCAGATAGTATTTATATGTGTTTGAAACCTTTTTCATCAAACCGTGCGTGAGGAGGCGTTTGAGTATTCTTGAGATTTGGCTTGTGTTTTTATCATGTATTTTTTTCGCAGATGCTTGTTTTGAAATCCGCTGACAGTGAATTCACCAAATGCGATTGATAAAAAGACTTTTTGATCATCGCTGTCAAAGAAATTAAAGCCTTTATAGTGGCGGTGATTTTCCACGACAGTGGTGGTCACTTTTTCTAGTTTTTTAACTCCGACACTGGGATCTGTTCAGTCCGAGATAAATTGCAGATACCGGCGATTCGAATCAAAAATAAGTTTCTGCAATGGACCGATACTATATAGTCCCTGGAGCCGACTTTTTTGAATTGTTTCTTTTGTGATGTTCTACCGTTCGGTAGTGTTTAAAAAAAAACATCATGGGCCGTTGTCTCAACATGAAGAATAAAATAGAGGCCTTTGCCATGGTATGTTTGATTCGGGTTCCTTCGATTCTTGTTGGAAAGGTGTTGCCCATTTCGTCCTGATAATTAGGGTGAAGCTTACAACCGAGAAAACTGGCGATATTGTTTGCTTTTACGCAGTGAATAGTGGTTCATGTAAGGAACAGAACAATGGTCCAACCACAAAATTTAACGGTAAAGAAAACGGCCATACCATATCAACTTGCATATTATACACAACATAAATAATAATTTATTACCTCAAAGAGGCGTGTTTTGCAAGAAATAAAATGCTTTAATTTGCTGAAAATTATGCGGAGAAAATGTGCCGTCTCCTGTGAAGTTTCTTTCATTTACAGTAATTCCGATCATTTGTAAAACGATATGAAAGCTGTTTCAAACCATAAGGTAAAGAGGGGAAGCTTCATTCATAAACAGTTCATTGTCAGGTTCCGGGTAACAATCGTCATCAAACGCCCTTTCCATAGCCACTTTCACTAATGAGAAGTTATCGTTGACTCAATGATCTTCCAGATGTTCGGGTAATTCATATTGTGGGAGCAGACTTTTGTAATCCGCTTCAATTTCAAGACAGCTTAATCCGCTCTCGACCCTAAGATCTTATTTACCGCTTCCCAAACGGACTCAAAACTGATGCTGCTCATACAAAATCCATCCCCCAGCGGACAGTTCGACTTGGAGTGGCCGCAAGGACGGCAAGGGTATTCGGCCGCAATGACCCGATCGTGTTTGCGTCGAGGGTACCAGCATTCCCATTTCGTAGGCCCGAATAAGGCCACCGTTGGCGTCTTTACCGCCGTGGCAATATGAATCGGTGCGGAGTCGTTACCGATCAGACATACACTTTCGGCGATCAAAGCCGGCAGTTCACCCAATGATATACGGCCCGCCAAGTTTAGAGCCGTTTCCTGCATCTTATCCAGAATGGATGCACAGGCATTTTGGTCTACGGCACTGCCGACCAGTACGAGACGAATCCCATAGGTTTGGATGATTCTATCGGCAAGCTTTGCAAAACACTCCGACGGCCAACTCTTATACCATCGCCTGGCCCCCGGGTGAATGACGGCATAGGCTTCTCCCGGTTTCAGCCCTTCAATATATAACTTTTCTTGCATATGTCGGAGACGCTCGGCAGAAATCCAAATCGATGGATGACGATCCTTGACGGGAAATTTCAAAAATTCGGCGACACTTAGATGATGATCCACTGTATGAACAGAACCGAACTTTGATTGGACAACATGAGTATAAAACAATTTTCTTCGCAGAAACTTTTTACTATCATATCCGATACGCAACTTTGCACCGGTCATGAAGGTAAAAAAGGCGGCCCGATCATTACCGGTTATATCTATAACCAGGTCGTAGTGCTGTTTGCGGATACTACGGAGAAACTCTAAGATATAAGCGAAATTACTTTTAGCTGTTTTATAGTTAAACTCCAGGATTTTATCGATAAACGGATGATCCGAAAGTACGGAAGCCGTATCTTGATTGACGATCACATCCACTTGGGCATGGGGCAACCCCTCCTTAAAAGCATTTACCAATGGAGTCATTAAAACGGTATCCCCGATATAGCGCATTTTAATGATCAGTATTTTATGTATTTCGTCTCTTCGAAGAGCGATTGAGTTTTCGGGGGCAAAATTTTTACCGGTAGCTTTGATAATCTTCATGCTTTAATCTCATACAATATGAGTCGTCCCCTCCTGGAGGAATTCCACTCTTTGACTTTCATAAACACCTGATCCGGATGTTTTAAAAATTGATTTAAACCCTCTTTGTGCCAACTTTTTGCGTCCCATACAAAGTAGTTGACTCCCAATGCTATTATCCATTCAAACGCCTCTGAATCGGTGTTTTTTATCACCATGGAAGTCTCAAAACAGGGTGCGCCGGGATAATTTAAATTGGCATAAAAATGGATGCATCGAACCCTTTTAAAGGCCCCTGCAACAGATACGGCGCGTTTATTATTTTCCCTATCGGCGATAAACTCACCGATTTCTTTAAATACAAGCTTATCTTCGGCCCAATGAGCTCTTATGGTTTTGGGTAAAGCAATGATCAAGACAGCCAGACATATCAAGGCATAACTGCTCATTTTTTTTAATTGAAAATGCCGGTTGAGAAAATTTGCAATTTTTTCTAGACCCGCCCCCATGAATATCAACGCAGGAAATAAAAACAGGTAAACAAAACGGCTTGCCATCGCCCAATTATATATCACCTGAAAATAAAGGACGATGAGTGCGGAAATGGAAAGCAATGACAAATAGATCAAACGTGAGTCTTTTGGAATTTGGCGAATCCATTGCACAATACCCAGTATCAGAACAATAAAGAAAAAATAAAAAAGCGTTTCGACGATTTGGACACAAACAGTTCCCAAAGCAATCAACCAAATCAAATTTCTTACTCTAGGTAAAAAAAAGGGGCTGAAACCGATCGGATTTTGATCCGCAAGTGCTTCTAAATTTTGTCTGAGGTCCTGGTATCTAGATAAAAATTCAACTCCGCGACTCAATATTCTTTCGGGCTTCAATAATGTCAAAATATCATGAGCGGAAAACACCACATAAAAAATGCTGAAAAATGAAAAAACAATGAAGGGTAAAAGAAAAAAAAACGTTTGTTGCCATTTTTTATCTTGTCGGCTTAAGATTAAGTAAATAATTGAAACGAGGATAAATAAAAATCCTTCGATCCTGGCCCAGGCCCCCATCATAAAACACAAGCTGCTGAACAAGCCAAAAAGCTTATTTTTTTTCTCCAACTGCAGAATAAATAGATACAATCCCAGCATAGAAAAAAACCAGTACACCGGCCCTCTTAAAACATCATGGCTTAGTTGAACAAAAGAAGGAAGCACCCCAAAAATCAGCAGTACCAAGCAACTAACGGTCTCATTAAAAAACCGTCTCAGCATCCAATAAATGGGCAATAATGTCAGGGTACCGAAAAAGAGCGATACACTCTGAGCGGATAGCACCCAATTACCAAATATTTTGTAGCCGATCGCAATAAATATCGGATAATTGGAAAGATAGGGGTAGCAGTTGAGGACCGAATCCCATAGACCGAAATACAGCGCCTTTGCCTGTTGAATGTAAAGGGTCCCATCGGGATTGATCAGCGGATGATGCAAAAATGAATACAACCGAAGGACAAAACCTAAAAAAATAATCAGTGCGGCAGTTCTTGATACATTCCAGTCGCTCAATGGATCTTTGAAAGATAGGTCGGAGGGATTCATTTTTTCACGGGCGTGCCGCGTTGTCTCGGGTTTTCACGGATTCGATCACTTTTGTCGTGCTGACTCCCGCCACCAAAGGAATCAAGACTACGGTTCCGCCCCAATTCCCTATGATATCATGCCCCACGACCGTTTCCGCCGTATAGTCCCCCCCTTTGACCAGAAAATCCGGCTGAAACGCGCGAATTAGTTCTATTGGCGTGTCTTCATCAAATAAAACCACGAGATCGACACAACTGATGCTCGATAATAGTGCCGCCCGCTCTTCTTCCGGTATGATCGGCCTGGAGTTGCCCTTCAGACGTCTGACGGAGGAATCGGAATTAAGCCCGATCACCAACTTATCGCCTTTTTCAGCCGATGCTTGAAGCAGTTTGATATGACCGATATGAAGCAGGTCGAAACAACCATTGGTAAACACAATTCGCTTACCCTCGCTTTTCCAGGCGGAAATCACATTCTTTGCCTGAATGAGACTGCAAAATTTATTTGCATCTACAATTTTTTTGTCCCGAACGGCAGCTTTCAGCTCGGCGCTGTGAATCGGCTGCGTACCGAGTTTGCCCACTACAATACCGGCTGCGATATTAGCCCATTCAGCAGCTTGGGCGATCGGCAAACCGCTGCCGTACGCTGCTGCAAGCGTTGCGATGACGGTATCGCCGGCACCGGAAACATCAAAAACCTCTTTGACCTGTGTAGGTATATGAAGCGGCATAAAAGGATGTCCAAACAAGGAAAGGCCCCGAGGTCCACGAGTTACCATCAAAAATTGCAAATTGAGCTGATCAATAATTTCTTTGGCTTGCGCATCAAAGTTTTGTTCATCATTGAGTGTCTCGGGCAGCACGGCTTGAAATTCGGCCCAATTGGGTGTTATACAGGTTGCGCCCTCATAGCGTTGCCACGACTTGCCCTTTGGATCAACAAAAACAGGCACCTGCCGCTGCCGACAAGCACAAATGATCTTTTGGGCCAAATCTTTTTTAAAAAGCCCTTTACCATAATCCGAAAGAATTACGACATCGGTCGTATCAAGAACATTACCCAGCTGATGCATCAACCGTCTGTTAATGTCTTCGGAAATTTCACGGATTTCTTCCTCATCTAGACGCAATAATTGCTGACCTTGTCCGATAATTCGAGTCTTTGTAGTTGTCGGCTGGGTGGGGTTTTTAATCAGATTATCGACAATCCCCTTTTGCATGAGTATTTCCGATAGATATCCACCGGAAAAATCATCCCCGCAAACCCCTATCAAAGTGGTTTGACATTTAAGACCGGCAAGATTCAAGGCCACATTACCGGCACCGCCAAGTGTTCGGGACTTCTCACGCACACGAACGACAGGAACCGGAGCTTCAGGTGAAATTCGCACAACTTCACCCCAAAAATAAACGTCGAGCATAACATCTCCGACAACCACTACCCGACAGTGCGAAAAATCAGAATAAGACTTCATAGATGCTTGATTTCACTGGTCAGCGTTTCTTCGATAAATTCAGCCCAGACATGGAGAATAAAGGCATGGACTTCTTGAATACGTGCCGTTGATATCGAAGGTACCACAATGATGTTATCGGCGGTAGTCATCAGCATGCCGCCGTCTTTGCCCAGCAGCAGAATTGTCTCCATATGGATTTGCTTGGCTTTTTCAACCGCTTTAATAATATTTTTGGAGTTTCCTGAAGTTGAGATGCCGATCAAAGCATCTCCCGAACTTCCCAAGCCCTCAATCTGTCGTGCAAATATGTCATCATAGGAGTAATCATTGGCAATCGCAGTCAGGATGGAAGTATCGGTGGTCAGAGCTACGGCCGGCCACGCTCGGCGTTCTTTTTCAAATCGGCCGACAATTTCCGCGGCAAAATGCTGCGCATCCGCAGCCGAACCGCCATTGCCGCAAACCAGTATCCGGCGGCCGTTCTCCAAGGTCTCGGCGAGTTTTCGGCCGGCATCCAAGATAATACCGGCCATTGCAGAAATAGATTGAAAGCACTTTAAATGTGCGTTTAACGCCTGTTCAAACATAGCAGGATACCCCTCTTTTACAGGTAGCAATCTGTTTGTTGCAGGTAATTGTTGATATAATCGCCGACAGCCGCTTCAAGAGATGAAAACCCAAGCGGACAACCAGCTACCGCCAGTTTTTCCATTGCTGCCTGGGTAAAATATTGGTAACGGTCGCGCAACGTTTGAGGCATCTCTATGTATTCAATCTTTCCGGGAACCTTCATCGCCTTAAATACCGCATGCGCCAAATCATTCCAGTTTCGGGCCTGCCCGGTTCCAACGTTGAACAAACCGTTTACACCGGGGTTTTCCAACAGCCACCCAATCAAATCAACACAATCCTTGACATAAACAAAATCCCGCTGCTGTCCCCCATGCAGATATTCCGGGTGATAGGACTTAAACAAACGGATGCAACCGGTTTCTTTCACCTGAAAAAAGGCTTTGAAGATAACGCTGCACATATCTCCTTTATGGTACTCGTTGGGTCCGAATACATTGAAAAATTTCAGGCTGACCAGTTTATCAAAAATTTTTTCCCTCAACGCCCACAAATCAAAAAGATGTTTTGTATAGCCATACATGTTGAGGGGTTTAAGCTGATTGAGTTTCAGGAGATCATCGGTAAATCCGATTTCACCTGAACCATAGGTGGCGGCACTTGAGGCATTGATCAGACGAATCCCGTTTTCCAGAGCATACTTAGCCACTGCTTTTGAATAATGGTAATTGTTTTCCATTAGATATTCGGCATTTCTTTCCGTGGTGGAAGAACAGGCGCCTAAATGAATAATGGCTTCAATTTTACCAAAACCTTTTTTGCGAATTGCCTCAAGGAATGCGGATTTATGCATGTAATCCGTATAGCTTCGATTAACCATATTTTTCCATTTTTCCGATTCACCGAGATTATCCACAATCAGAATATTGTCAATACCCGATAGATTCAGTTTCCAAACAACGGCACTACCGATAAATCCGGCACCTCCGGTAACGATAAACATGAAGTATCCCCTTTAAGAAATTCAATTTATTAAATAATAAAATCAATCTGTCTTTCATAGCAATAGGCTTCAGAATATTCAAGCCATATAAGCAGCTAATCAAAAGATTTTTATAGGGTCGAACATCATTTTAAATGTTGTAAAATTAATGCACGGATACTTGAAAATACTCCGAACATCTGGTAACCTGTTTTTATTTTGAAAATATTTTTTTAATATAATAATTAAGTTTACTAATTTAAATCGGTATTTGACCCCTTCATAAACTTTTTGACAATAAGGCGACCTAAAATCTTATGGCAATCAGTCCAGAACTCCTTAAAATACTCGCTTGCCCCAAATGTAAAGGGGACCTTTATTTAAACGATACCCAAGACGGGCTTATATGTGACTCGTGTAAATTGCTATATGAAATCCGGGATGATATTCCAATTATGCTGATTGATCAGGCAAAACCTATCAAACCGTAGCCTATTTCTTTGCGAATCTCCAATTATCAAATCACGATATGAGTCTACCTCAAACCGCCAAGCTTGCAAAATTGGTTATCGGTGTTTTTTTAAAAGAAAAAGATCTTATTGATCTTGTTTCACGGGATCTTAAAGAAAAATTCGGTCCACCTGACACGATTAGCGCCTGGCTTCCATTTAATTACACCAGCTATTACGAACCTGAAATGGGTTCTCCGCTATACAGACGGGTAATGAGTTTTCAGCAGCTGATCAAACAATGCACGTTGCCGGAGATTAAGCTCACAACCAATGCGATTGAGCTACAATATTCCAAGGCAGGCAAACGGATGGTTAATATCGATCCCGGCTATTTGCTGCATGAACGCTTTGTGCTGGCTACCGGTAAAAATTATACGCACAGAATTTATATCGGCAGCGGCATTTATGCCGATCTTACTTTAATTTATACCAAGGGCTGCTTTCAAAAATTACCGTGGACTTATCCTGATTATGCAGCCGCAAATATGCTGCAATATCTGGAAATGGTACGCAAAAAATATATAACGGATCTAAAACCAATATAATACCTATTGCTTTTTATGGGTCGTAATTAGATAAACGGATGTATGCAATTTGTCCGTAAGCAGCTCAGATAAGAAATAGGATTAGGAATATATAGGAATATAAATGATAAAAAGCATGACTGCTTTTTCAAGAGCAGAAAAAACGGAAAACGAATTTTCGATCTTAACCGAAATTCGCTCCTATAATAGCAGGTATCTTGATATTACGTTGCGTCTTCCACATGCCTATATTTCTCTGGAAGAAAAAATAAAGGAATTGATTTCCACCCAAGTGACCCGGGGACGAATAGAAATAACGGTTCAAATCCGGGACGAATCCGATGAGGCTTGCGCCTTTGAAATAAATACGGCTAAAGCGAAAGCCTACCATGAATCCCTTGTTCAATTGAAAAATAGCTTGAATATTTCTACGGAAATATCGCTGGAACTGTTGATGGGTGCAGGCGGAATCATCAGACCGGCCGAATCGGAAAGAGATGTGGAAAACAAGTGGCCGAAGATTCAGGAATGCCTCACTGCAGCCATCGATGAGCTTGATTCCATGAGAATAAAAGAAGGAAATTTTATTGCTCAGGATTTTATTGAACGGCTTGATTACATTGAAAAATGCCTTACACGGATAACAAAAGAGTCGGTCAACCTTTCCTCTTTTTATCAGCAACGACTGAAAGAGCGTATATCAATTCTGACCAAAGATTTGATTGAAATCGATCCGATGCGAATTGCACAAGAAGCGGCTTTCTTGGCGGATCGAAGCGACATATCCGAAGAAATCACAAGGGTTTTGAGCCATATAAAACAATTTCGCGATATCATGGATTCAAACGAACCTGCAGGCCGGAAGCTGAATTTTTTATTGCAGGAATTTAATCGAGAATTCAATACAATGGGTTCCAAGGCCGGCAATGCAAATGTATCTCACTTAATCGTGGAAGTAAAATCAGAGCTTGAAAAACTTAGAGAACAGGTTCAGAACGTTGAATAGAATCAAGCTCAATTTGGAGGAATATGGAACAGAATTTATTAAATATCGGATTTGGAAGTTCCGTGGTTGCCGAGCGTGTAATAGCGATCGTTTCACCCAATTCTTCACCGATGAAGCGTCTAAAAGATGAGGCTAGGGAGGATAAACGGCTAATCGATGCGACACACGGTCGCAAAACCCGTGCGATTGTTGTTATGGACAGCAAACATGTCATTCTTTCCGCCGTACAGGCGGAGACAATATCTCAGCGCTATTCCCAGCTCAAAGAAAAATAATAAACAGTTATGAAAGAACAAAAAACAAGCCGAGCCGTCGGCCATCTCTTCATCATTTCGGGTCCTTCCGGTACCGGCAAGACAACGCTTTGCAGCCTCGTACTGAGTCGGATGCAAGATTTACTTTACTCCGTTTCCTACACCACTCGAAAACCTAGAAGGGGAGAACAGGACGGCATCGACTATTTTTTTATTGAAAAAACCGATTTTAAAAGAAAAATCCAAAACGGACGATGGGCCGAGTGGGCGAAAGTTCATGATAATTTTTATGGGACTTGTGCCGATTTTATAGATAAAGGACTAAAATCCGGTCATGATATCCTTTTAGATATTGATGTTCAAGGTACGGTTCAAATACTTAAAAATTATCCGGAAAGTGTCACGATTTTTATCATGCCGCCATCACTGGATATCCTCAAAAAACGACTGGAATCGAGAAAAACCGATAGTGAGGGGGAGATTGAGCAACGCCTTGTAAATGCCGCCAACGAAATTGCTCAAAAAAATATTTACCGCCATATTATTTACAATGTAAATTTATCAACTACCGTTGTAGAGCTGACATCGCTTATAGAAAAATATCGCCATGTCCCCCGCTTATCCAATCCGTAATTTTCGGGGAGCATGAATACAGACCCATAACCGTTAGAAAATAAAGTTTCAGACAACGTGAAAACAGAAATACTTTATGCTGTTCATCCGGTTGCAGAAGCTCTCAAGGCAGGTCGAAGAACTTTTTTCGCACTCTATATCACAGCAAGTAAAATTTCAAAACGCCTTGAAAAAATCGTGAACCTTGCCGAATCGATGCAAATCCCTATTAAAAAGGTAAGTTCATTGCAGTTGAATGATATGGCCCAAACCCCATTGCATCAGGGAATCTCAGCAAAAGTCAGTCCCTATCCTTTCGCGTGCCTATCGGATATATTAAGCAGACCCGAATCAGCTGATAATCCTTATTTTCTGCTGTTACTGGACAATATCGTCGATCCTCAAAATATGGGGGCATTGATCAGAACCGCCTTTTGTGTCGGAACGGACGGCATCATTATCCCAAAGGATCGATCCGTATCTGCTACCCCTGCCGTCTCTAAAGCTTCTGCAGGAGCCCTTGAACATGTCTTGTTGGCCCAAGTCACCAATATGGTCAATACCATCAAGATATTGAAACAAAAAGGACTTTGGATCGTCGGAATGGATAGAAAGGCCGACAGCCATCTTTTTTCGAGCAATCTAACCGGTTCTCTCGGCATTATCATCGGTGGGGAGCAAAAAGGAATTCGCCCTTTGATCAAAACGCATTGTGACTTTATCGTTTCGATTCCTCAAAAAGGATCGATAGATTCCTTGAATGCCTCTGTGGCCGGCGCAGTCGCTTTATACGAAGCTTACCGACAGCGCAATTATTCTGCTGAAAGCTAAAACCTTAGAGGATTTTAAGGCATGAATCAGAAAGCTGAAATAACCCGGAAAATAAATGGAACCCTAGAGGTACCCGATTTCCCGATTATCCCATTTATCGAAGGCGACGGAATAGGACCGGACATCTGGCGGGCAACTCGCATGGTAATCGATAAAGCGGTCGAGGCCGCGTACGGTAGTCAAAAAAAAATATGCTGGCTTGAGGTCTACGCAGGAGAAAAAGGATATCGAGAAACAGGCCAATGGCTTCCTGAGACTACATTGGAAACGATCCAAAAGCATGTGATTGCCATCAAAGGTCCTTTGACTACGCCGGTGGGAAAAGGAATAAGAAGTTTAAATGTTTCCATACGCCGAAAATTACAGCTATATGCCTGCATGCGCCCGATAAAATATCTGGGTTCGGTTCCCAGCCCGATAAGATATCCCGAAAAATTCGATATGGTTATTTTTCGTGAAAATACGGAAGATGTGTATGCCGGAATTGAATGGCAAGCCGGCAGCAGTCAAACAAAAAATATCCTATCTTTTCTTAGTAAAGAAATGGGCATTTCTCTACCTCAGGATGCCGGTATCGGCCTAAAATCCATCAGTGAAAAAAACAGCAAGCGTTTGGTGACAAAAGCCATTGCATATGCTATTAAAAATAAGCTTCCGAGCGTTACACTGATGCATAAAGGCAACATAATGAAATTTACCGAAGGTGCATTTAGAAATTGGGGTTATGAAGTTGCCGAGGAAATTTTTGGTGATCAAACTCTAACGGAAAAACAACTGCTTGATATTTATAACGGTAAACAACCGCCTGGAAAAGTTGTCATAAAGGACCGCCTTGCCGATATGTTGTTTCAACAGGTGCTTATAGAGCCTGAAAAATATCATGTTATCGCTACACCGAACTTAAATGGTGATTATCTTTCAGATGCACTGGCAGCGGCAGTTGGAGGATTGGGACTGGCTCCCGGAGCAAATATCGGCGACGATTATGCTGTTTTTGAAGCAACCCATGGAACTGCTCCGACTTTGGCTGGAAAGGATAAAGCCAACCCGAGTTCTTTAATTCTTTCCGGTGCCATGATGCTCGATTATATCGGCTGGACCAAAGCTTCGAAATTTATCAAACAGGCGCTTGAAGCGACTTTAAAAGCGGGTGTATTTACTTTGGATCTGGCATCACAAGTAAAGGGAGCCAAAGCAGTAAAATGCTCGCAATTCGCTCAAGCGATTATCAAACGCATCGGCTCTTTTTGACAACTTGTTGATTTCAATTACCAAAACCCTAAAAAAGGCTTTTTTTCCGTCAAGATGCTTGGTTTGCGGTTCTTTTCTGCGTCCATCCGGGAAACCCAGTGGTTCTCAGCATGAAAAAATTCCTTTTGCAATGCTCCTGGCACCTTTTTGCTGTCCGAACTGTTCAAATGAATTTTTATCCATTGAGTCTCCGATCTGTCTGAAATGTGGAAGGATGTTTAACAACTATGACGGAGAGGATCACGTTTGCGGCGAATGCCTGACGTCTCCAAAAACATTTTCAATCGCCCGCGCAGCCGGTGTTTATACGAAAGATTTGATCGAGGTCATCCATTGTTACAAGTATAAAAAAAAAATTCAGTTGGCGCGTCCCCTTGGAAAACTCCTTTTCTCGGCTTTCATTCGTTACTGGAGCAGTCAAAAAATCGATATTGTAGCGCCTATTCCTCTGCATATAAAAAAATTCAGACAACGCGGATTCAATCAAGCCTACCTTCTTATTAAAAATTGGTTTAATATTGCTACGGACTTAAAGATCGATCTATCCCACATGCAAATTGACAGAAATCTACTTGTCAGAAATCGCCGGACGCAGCCGCAGGTCGGTCTCAGTCGCATCAAACGGATGGAAAATATCAAAAATGCTTTTAGTATCAATGATCGCGATAAAGTTTTCAATAGAAAAATATTGCTTGTCGACGACGTCTATACTACGGGAACAACTGTAAATGAATGCGCAAAAGTTCTCATGGAAAACGGTGCAAAAGAGGTTGACGTTCTCACACTTGCACGCGCTATGTGATCGAAATGGATAAGGAAGTGATCTTAAGGCAAATAAACGGCATTTCATTTTTTCAATTTCCTCATCTGGCCGCTTTTCCCGAAATCTGCCATGGAATTTTTACTCGAAAATCCGGATTTAGCCGTTCACCTTATTGCAGCCTTAATGTCAGCTATGACGTCGGCGATTCTAAAAGCAATGTCTTCCGGAACAGACAGTCCATTTCAAGTTGCATAGATGCGCAGGATCTTGTTTTCGTAAAACAGACCCACGCAACAGATGTACTGATCTTTAAAAAAATGGAGACGCCGCAAACCCTGCAAAAGATCGTTTCTGAAAAGGGACTGTTTGGAGATGCGTTGGTAACAGACATCCCCAAAAAATTTCTGGCCATTCAGGTTGCCGACTGCCAGGCGGTCCTGATGTATGATCCCGTGCGGCACGTCGTTGCAAATATACATGCCGGGTGGCGCGGAAGTATACACAATATCATCGCTCAAACTATAACCGTCATGCAAAAAATATTTAACTGCAATGCCGGCCATATTATTGCAGGAGTCGGCCCATCTCTGGGACCGTGCTGCGCGGAATTTAAAAACTACCGAGAAGAAATTCCACGCCGTTTTTGGAAATACAAAGATGATTCCAACCATTTTGATTTTTGGTCCATAAGCCGTGATCAACTTTGTGATGCGGGAGTTTTAGATGCAAACATAATCTCAAGCCGGCAATGCACAAAATGCAATCCGGAACTGTTTTTTTCCTATCGGGGTGAACACATCACGGGCAGGTTTGCCGCCGTCATTGGAATTAGATAGTCAATTTTAAAAAAACAGCCGAATATGAAAACCTGGGGTTAGAAAACATGTTTCAAGAAAAAGTTCAAATTCTCTGGAATAAAAAAGTAGGCCCTTTGTACTATAGGATCGGTTTAAAATCTCAGCGTATACATCTGAATGCAAAACCAGGTCAGTTCGTCATGCTGCACCTTGCAGACTCCTCTGCTGTTTTTCTGCGCCGTCCTTTTTCGATCCACAGATTAACTCCCTATAACGGTCCCTCGGAAGGTATCGAACTTCTTTATAAGGTCATCGGAAAGGGGACTCAAAAGCTTTCGATGTTTAAAAAAGGTAATTTTGTTGATCTACTCGGCCCATTGGGAAAAGGTTTTTCAATACCGGAGGATCTCCATCATATTTTTATTGTTGCCGGAGGAGTTGGAGTCGCCCCAATGGTTTTTTTAGCCTTATCACTCCACACAAAAATGGATCTATCTCAATCCTCAGTATTTTTAGGAGGAAGAACAAAAGAAGATCTGTTGTGCAAAAATGATTTCGGCGCTCTTGGAATGAATGTCCATATCAGTACGGATGACGGGAGTGCCGGAGACAAATGTTTGGTGACTCATCCACTTGAAATCGCTGTTAAAAAGAGCCGACCGCAAATAATTTATGCCTGCGGCCCTTGGAATATGCTTAAATGTGTCCGTGATATTGCAAAAAAATATGCCGTACCCTGTCAAATCTCGATTGAAACAAGAATGGCCTGCGGTATCGGTGCCTGCCTTGGATGTGCGGTTGAACATCAAGGCAATGGAGATAAATACCTGCATGCCTGCATTGATGGACCGGTTTTTGATGCAACCACCCTTGCTTTTTAAAAATATAAGTAAGATCAGCATCCCCGCTTAAAAGATAAAGTAGGGTGACATTTTTAATTGCATTCTGTTTGCAATTTTAGATTGACTTGCTCATAATCCTGTGTTAGTGCCTTGACTTTCAAATAGGGTTGATTGAGGACCTTTTCTCCAATTTTAGGAGGTGTCCTTTTTCATGAAAAAAGAAAATAAACGTTATTTAAAAGATCTTGCATACTACAGCAGCCTTGGACTTTCGGTATCATTTTCAATCTTTATCGGGCTTGCGGTCGGTGTATACCTTGACCGGCACGTATTTCATACAACCCCTTGGCTCACACTTATTTTTCTTGGGCTAGGCATTGTAGCCGGTTACCGGAATATCGCACTTGCAATAAAAAAGAGTAGAAAATTTTGACAAGAGAGATTTAGACCGTGGCAATTCACCAACGCCTTTTAAAATTTGTAACCCTTACAAACTGGATTCTCTTATTTATTGTGAGTATCTTGGGAATTAGCCTGACACCCTTTGATTTCGCAAAAGGCATCATGTTTGGGGGGCTTATTGTTACGGTCAATTTTCATCTGTTGTCCCGAACGCTTAAAAAATCTCTTACGCCACCGCATTTATCCTCGCATCGGGTGGTTTTGGCCAAATACTACCTCCGTTTTGCTGTCAGCGCATTTATTTTATATCTACTGATATCAAAACATTTCGTCGATCCTCTGGGTCTATTTATTGGGCTTTCCATTGTGGTTTTCAGTATAACTTTAGCAACCATCCTTGAATTAAAAAAACTAATATTAAAGGAGGCAATTTAAGTTGGAACATCCTTATCTCTTTTTCGGCAAATTGTTTGAATGGATCGGTCTGGGACATTTTGCTCACGCCAATCCCCATGTTGTTTATTCATGGGTGGCTATGATCATTCTTATCGTTCTAGGTGCCATTGCCGCCAAGGGCGTCAGCATGATTCCCAAAAAATCACAAAACGTATTCGAGGTCGCCATTTCAGGCATCGAGCAATTTATGCTTGATATCACCGGGGAAGAAGGTCGTCAGTTTTTCCCGATCGTCTGCACGATATTTATTTATATTTTACTGTGCAACCTAATGGGCCTGATTCCCGGTTTTTTCTGCCCGACCGCCAACCTCAATACAACCCTTTCAATGGCAATCCCGGTATTTATTTTTACTCATTATATTGGGATTAAATATCATGGTGCCAAATATATAAAGCATTTCATCGGGCCCGTATGGTGGATGAGTCCTCTTATTTTTCCTATTGAACTCATCGGCCATTTCGCTCGTATTTTGTCACTGTCTTTCCGACTCTTCGGCAATATGATGGGACATGAGCTGGTCGTCGGCATCCTTCTCGCTTTAGCGGGTATTTTCTTTGCCCCCTTACCGATCATGGTGCTGGGTGTTTTGGTTGCCTTAATACAAGCATTTGTATTTTTTATTCTTTCAATTATGTATTTCACGGGTTCGATGGAACATGCACATTAATAAGACCCGTATAAACAGTTACATACATTTTTTTATGGGAAAAATGGAAGAAGCAAATATATATTATTAATTAAAAGGAGGTAGAGTTTTATGGGTTCAGAAGCATTACAATTTTTTGCCTATTGTGCTATCGCCGCCGGTTTCGGTCTGGGAATTGCAGCCTTGGGTTGCGGTATTGGTCAGGGTCTTGGTTTAAAAGGCGCTGTTGAAGGTGTTGCCAGAAATCCGGAATCTTCAGGTAAAGTAACGGTTACCATGCTGATCGGTCTAGCTATGATCGAATCACTGACGATTTACGCACTGGTTATCTCTCTGATCCTTATCTATGCACATCCGCAGGCATCAGCAATTGCTAAGCTGTTCGGTGCTTAATGGATAGATAATAGATAAACATTTAGATACATAATATCATCAAAAAAAATAAAACAAGGCTGAATTCTTAAAAGGGTTCAGCCTTGTTTTATTTTGTCTCACGAGATAAGACTTTTTTTAAAAATTGCCCGGTATAAGAGGCCTGGATATTTGTTAGTTCTTCCGGAGTGCCGCACCCTACGATATACCCCCCCTCATCACCGCCTTCCGGGCCGAGATCAACAATGTAGTCGGTTGATTTGATCACGTCCATATTATGTTCAATCACAACAACCGTATTACCAGCATCCACCAGCTTATTCAGCACATCAAGAAGCTTATGGATGTCATCCATATGCAGTCCGGTAGTCGGCTCATCAAGGATATAAATCGTCCTACCGGTGCCTTTTTTGCTAAGTTCCCTTGCCAGTTTGATTCGTTGAGCCTCACCCCCGGAAAGTGTGGTAGCCGCTTGACCAATACGAATATAACCCAACCCGACATCAATCAGTGTTTGTAATTTTGTTGTGATATTTTTTATATTTCTCCAAAACACCAAGGATTGATTGATGGTCATATCGAGAACTTCAGCTATATTTCTCCCCTTGTACCGAATTTCCAGCGTCTCGCGGTTATATCGTTTACCATGGCACATATCACAGGCAACATAAACATCCGGAAGAAAATGCATCTCTATTTTTATGATGCCGTCACCGCGGCAGGCCTCACACCTTCCACCCTTGAGATTGAAACTGAAACGACCGGTCTTGTAACCTCGCGTCCGAGCTTCCATCGTTCGGGCAAAAAGCTCGCGTATATCTGTAAAAACTCCTGTGTAGGTTCCTGGGTTCGATCGCGGTGTTTTCCCAATGGGTGTTTGATCGATGTTAACAACTTTATCGATAGATTCAATCCCACGTATACATGAATGCTTTCCAGCCGGAATGCGGGCGTGATAAAGCCTTTGGGCGAGGGCTCGGTATAAGATCTCAAGGACAAGAGTTGATTTACCCGAGCCGGAGACACCGGTTACACCGATGAAGCAACCCAAAGGCAATTCCACATCAATACACTTAAGGTTATTTTCAGATGCCTCCTTGATAATCAGTTTTTTTCCTTGGCCTTTGCGTCGCTTTTGTGGGACTTCAATCCGCTTTTTGCCTGAAAGATACTGTCCCGTTAAGCTCTTACATTCCTGAAGCAATGCTTCAGGGGTTCCGGAAAATACAACCTGTCCCCCATTGATACCGGCACCCGGTCCCATATCAATAACATAATCGGAAGCAAGAATGGTCTCTTCATCATGTTCAACAATCAGCACCGTATTGTCGAGATCACGCATCTGTAAAAGCATCTCCAGCAAACGTTGATTATCGCGCTGATGCAATCCGATGCTAGGTTCATCTAGAACATAGAGCACGCCGGTTAATTTCGACCCAATCTGGGTGGCTAATCGTATCCTCTGGCTCTCACCACCGGATAACGTATTCGCAGATCTGTTCAGAGTTAGATAACCGAGACCCAATTTCTCGAGAAAACCGAGCCGTTCATTGATTTCCTTCAAGATTCTTTCGGCAATGATTCGTTTTTTTCCATTGAGTTTCAGCCCATTGATAAAATTTCGGGCTTTTACCAAAGAAAGCCCCGTTATTTCCGATAGAGTAAGATTGCCGACTTTAACGGATCGAGCGGCTTGGTTTAATTTGCTGCCATTGCATTCGGGGCAAGGACGAAAATCCATATACCGCTCAATCTCTCTTCGTATTTGATATGAATCGGTTTCTTTGTAACGTCGTTCTAAGGTCGGTATTAGCCCTTCAAATGGCTTTTTATAATAAAAGCGCTTATTATCTCGATCAAAATGAAAGGTTATTTTTTCATCACCTGATCCGTAAAGCAGAACCTGTTTAAAATCATCCGGCAACTCTTTATATGCGGCATAGAGATTGACTCCATAATGCAGCGTAAGTGCCTCTAAAAATTCATAAAAATGAGCAGAGTTCCGGTTTGCCCAGGGCAGGACCGCACCCTCCCTTAAAGAAATTTCTTGGTTTGGTGTAATAAGATCCGGATCAAACTCGGTAGTTGAGCCTAGACCGCCACATTTAGGACATGCACCTTGCGGAGAATTAAAAGAAAAACCGGCAGGAGTAAACTCAGGATAACTGACTCCGCATTGGACACAAGCCGCTTTTTCACTAAAAAGAATCGGTTCACTTCCTTGAATATCCACCGTCACAAGGCCACCGGACAGAGCCAAAGCCAATTCTAAAGAATCTGCAAGCCGTTTTTGAATATTTTTCTTTGTGATCAAGCGATCGACCACGACATCAATGAAGTGTTTTTGGTTTTTGTCAAGCTTATTGATTTCCTCAATTTCAAGGATTTCACCATTTAGACGCACGCGGGCAAAGCCCTCTTTTTTCAATTGCTTGAAAAGTTTTATATGCGTACCCTTCCGGCCGCGAATAATTGGTGCTAAAATAATAATTCGGGTACCTTCAGGTAAAGACATCAATTGATCGCCGATCTGATCCATTGTCTGCGATGTAATCGGCCTTCCACATTTGTAGCAATGGGCTGTGCCGATTCTAGCGAAAAGGAGTCGAAGGTAATCGTAAATTTCAGTGACTGTTCCAACGGTTGACCGAGGGTTGTGACCGGCTGTTTTTTGCTCAATGGCTATGGCCGGTGAAAGTCCTTCTATGATATCGACATCCGGTTTTTCCAACCGTTCGAGAAACTGTCGGGCATAGGTTGAAAGTGACTCCACATATCGTCGCTGACCTTCTGCATAAAGCGTATCAAATGCAAGACTGGATTTACCGGAGCCGGAAAGACCGGTTATGACAACAAGCTGATTGCGAGGAAATTCAACATCGATATTTTTTAAGTTATGCTGTCTGGCACCACGAATGATGATTTGTTTGGATTGCATCGGTAATGATTCGTTGAGATTTACTAAAAAAATTATCTACTTAAATCCGAGATAGCTTACAGAATTTTGAAATATTTTACAAATCATTTCCATTTCCCATAACTATTGGAAACTTATGTTATATATCTTAAAAAAATTCAGAACTGCTATTTTTTCAAAAATCGTAGAATATCAAAGAATAATTAAGATTTTGCAAGAATCGCTTTTTTAATTATTCTGTTAACAACTCTCGATCTACCTAAAATGCTTAACAATAAACTATGTTAGAGAAAGATTGTATTTAAAAGCAGTTGCCGATTTATTAATTTTTATTATAATAATTTCAGGCACTTTTAAATTGTTAATAACTTGTTCACAACCAAATACAAAATCGTTTTCATCCCATTTGACATCAAAGCGCCGATATCTTAAATAGCACCCATCAACGGAAATTTTAGCACTATTTGCATAATCCGACATAAAATTTGAGATAGATTTTTCAAACCGTTTATTCATTTTATTTATTGTTTTCCAATTCGTCTCTTCTGAAAACAGCACATTAATCGAATATACTTAAAATTACGAGCGGGCAGGGCTATGGAAGCTATTTGGGAAAAATTAAAAATCGCTGTTAGGGAAGTTATTCCCGAACACAGTTTCAGGATGTGGATTGAGCCGATAGAATGCAAAGAGGAAAAAGAGGACAAACTCGTACTTACTTGCCCTAATTTTTTCTCCAAAAAAAGAGTTCAAGATCATTACGGTTCCATACTAGAATCAGAAGTAACCAAAATTTTAAATAGAAAATACGGAATTTTATTTGAAGTTTCCGGCGAAAAGGCGAATACCAAGAAACAAGATCCGAATTTAGACCATCAACTCACCCTTCCGAATGTACAATCTCATGGCTATGGGGGGCGCCTGTTAAGAAAAGATTTTACATTCGATCGCTTTGTGGTAAGCGGAAACAATAACTTTGCTTATTCAGCAGCCCGCTCACTCGCCTCACTAAACGGATCGAGCCAAAATTCACTGTTTTTATTATCAAAAACCGGGATGGGAAAAAGCCATTTAGCCCAGGCCGTGGGACACCATATTTTATCTCAACATCCTTCAGAGCGTTTATATTATATTACAGCTGAGGATTTTACGAACGAAATGGTTCATGCTATCCGCCATGATTCAATTGACAAATTTAAACAAAGATACAGAAATCAATGTGATGTCTTGCTTTTAGAGGATATCCACTTTCTGACCGGTAAGGAACGGACTCAAATTGAGCTGGCTTTAACGATCGATTGTTTGTTTGAAGCAAACAAAAAAATAATTTTCTCAAGTTGTTATCTTCCGGCAGAAATTCCAAAACTCAATGATAAGTTAAGCTCTCGGCTCGCATCAGGTATTATTTCCAATATAGATCCGCCGAACTTCAAAGAAAGAGTTAAAATATTACAGAAAAAATCAAATGAAAAAGGATACACCTTACCACCGGAGGTAACCGAATATTTGGCGGATGAACTTTCAGATAATGTCCGGCAACTTGAAAGCGGGCTAATCGGAGTTACCGCAAAAGCATCACTTTTGGGGAAACCGATTGATCTTAAGCTTGCTCAAAGTATCGTAAAAAATATAGCCCGGCAGCGTAAAAATATAACAATCGATGTGATAAAAAAACTAGTATGCAAGGAATATAAAATTTCGATCAGTGATATTATTTCACGTTCGCGTAAACAATGTGTTGTCCGACCTAGACAAATCGCAATGTACCTTTCACGCAAGTATACGGACCAGCCGTTGCAGACAATTGGAAGAAGCTTTAACCGATATCATGCCACCGCACTGCATTCAATTGGTGCCATCGAACGTGAATTAAAGCATAGTACTCCAACACAGAAACAAATTGAATTGCTGAGTCAAAAATTAGAGTCCGGCAATTTTTGATATTCCCTCATTTTAAATCATATTTCGAAAATTTTATAAACATTGATAAAAAATGTTTTCTGCAAAGGGTTATGTAAAAACGACTATCCCTTTGCAGCAACTATTTGATTTTTAATCTTAAATGGATAAAGCAGTTAAAAAAGGCATGATTTGCATTTTGCGTTTGAAAATATTATTGTGCAAACCATTAAAAAAAGAAAAGTGCAGTTAATGTCGGATTATGAATAAATTTATTTTTATTGTACCTTCATGAACATACTATCTGTAGATACCAGTTCTTCCAAAAGTTCTATTCGAATATTCTGATCAGATTCTATGGTGCAACGCAGGCTTAATGCACATAATTTTTTACATATTGGGTCTTTTCGATTAAAATTCCCAAAACATCCTGAATGTGCATCAAGATAAATTCCATTATTCGAGTCTTTTTTCATATTTTATCCTTTAGCTCCAGTAATAAGAGCATTTCATTATGAATTTTACCGTTAGTTGCAAGAATCTCTTTTTTCTCAACTGTAAACGGCTGGTCTGAAAAATCGGTTACAGCAGCGCCGGCTTCACTTGCGATCAAAAATCCGGCGGCTGTATCCCAAGGTTTTAATTCCTGTTCCCAATATCCATCAAAACGTCCACAGGCGAGAAAACAAAGATCAAGCGCAGCAGAACCGAGCCTGCGAATCCCCTGAGATGCTTTTAAGCAATTTAAAAAACGCGTCATCAATGGATCTATAATCGTTTTAAAATTATAAGGAAATCCGGTTACCAACAGGCTTTCTGAAACTTCTTTCGTATTTGAAACGTTTATGGTTTGCCCATTTAGTTCTGCCCCATGGCCCTTGATAGCTGTAAATAGCTCACCGGTTATGGGGTTTAAGACAATACCCATTACGATATCGCTGTCTATGGCAAATGCGATTGAGATGGAAAAAAGGCTCAATTGATGGGTAAAATTTGTTGTACCATCGAGCGGATCGATAATCCACTGATAGCCTTGCTTACCATCGATTCTCCCGCTTTCTTCCGCTAAGATTGAATGTTCGGGAAAATTCGAGCGAATGGTGTCAATTATTAATTTTTCAGCTTCAGTATCAGCTTCAGTCACAAGGTCAATCGCACCTTTTTTGTTGACCTTTGATAAGTTCCCGAAGTGAAACAGAAGTTTCTTTGCACCTTTATCGGCAGCATCGATACCGACTTTTTTCACAAAATTCAAATCCATTAGAATAAATCTTTATATTAATATTCTTTTAGATGTCAACTGAATTGTTTAACTTAGCGATAAGGTCCTCCATCATTTCAATCAGCGGCATCAATGTAGATTCATCATTTGCTGAAATACTGATACCATTGAGTTGTCTACAAAGTTTCTCCGCTGTATTTTTTGGGACCAAATCACGCTTATTTAGAACTCGTATTGCAGGTATACGATATAAATTCAGATCGATTAGTATTTTTTCAACAGATTTAATTTGATCTTCAAAGCGCGGGTTGCTGATATCTATCACATGTAGCAACAGATCCGCACTTTCCAGCTCCTCAAGCGTTGCACGAAAGGCAACCATTAAGTCTTGCGGTAGATCTTTAATGAACCCGACGGTATCGGTAATAATGACCTCCATGTCTTTTGGAAACTTTAAGCGCCGACTCGATGGATCCAAGGTGGCAAAAAGTCGCTTCTCAGCCCTTACATTGCTCTTGGTAAGAGTGTTAAGAAGGGTCGATTTTCCGGCATTGGTATATCCGATAATCGAAATAATCGGCAAACCGCGTTTATCGCGTTTTGCTTTTTGTTGTTTACGCTGTTTCTTGACCAAGACCAAATCTTTTTCCAATTGTGCAATTCGGTCGTGGACTCGCCGACGATTGATCTCCAGTTTTGTTTCACCCGGACCTCGGCCTCCAATTCCACCGGTTAAACGCGACATAGCCGTATTCTTGGTTATCAAGCGTGGAAGTAAATACTTAAGCTGAGCAAGTTCAACCTGAAGTTTACCCTCTCGGGTGATTGCACGCTGAGCAAAAATATCGAGAATCAGTTGGGTTCTGTCAATAACCTTTAAATCGGTCATATCTGTAATCGAGCGTATCTGCGCCGGATTCAATTCTTGATCAAAAACGATTAGGGTTGCGCCTTTTTGAAGTGCCAGAATGGTTATGTCTTTCAGTTTCCCTATGCCCATCAGAAACCGTGAATCCACTTGGCTGCGTTGTTGCAGGACGGATTCCAATACTTCAATTCCGCTAGAGGCGGCGAGTTCTTCAAGCTCAGCCAAAGATTCCTCGGAACTACGTCTAGAAGCGGTGGTAACGCTGACAAGAAGCGCCCTTTCCGCATGGGTATCGGCAGCATATAATGGACCCACATGATCCAGTTCCGCTTCTATAGCTTGAATCAGTTCAAGACAACCGATGTTGAGTTGATTCGGATTCAGCGGCGGCATTATTTGATAGGGATCCACGTCGGAACTTGCCGGCAGTATATGAGCGGCATGAACCTGAAAAGGAAGTCCGTCTTTTGAAATTGTAACAGCTGCCATGAGGTCGAGCCTCAAAAGGGCAAGATCGGTAAGATCATCCCGGGTAAGAGATTCATTTTTTAGATGAGTATGAATACATCTTAATCCTCTTAAACGGCCTGCCGCGATGCGATAGTCACTGATATCCGGGATAACAATGCCTTGATGATCACCTATAATCACATAGGCAACCTTACCAAGGCGGTTGATCAGCAAACCGATCTGACGTCGAATTTCAAACGAAAGGTTGCTGATTTCACGGGAGAGCTCGGGGGTAATTATGAATTCCGGAGGCGTTCGTCGCCGGTAAAGTTTTTCAAGCCTTTGGACATGATTCGCCTTTAGCCCGCCGGTATTTCCAAAAAGACGTTTCATAGTGATTCAAGCAGTCAGAGAACTTATCTTGATTGCTATAAATATTTCTCCTCGGCCAGATTTTCAAAACGGGTATAGGCACTTAGAAATGCCAGCGTAACTTCTCCAGTCGGCCCATTTCTTTGTTTTTTCAAAAGGATCTCCGCAGTACCTTTTTTCGGATTATTTTCATCTTTATTATATACTTCATCCCTATAAATAAAAGCAACCACATCCGCATCTTGTTCAAGGGCACCGGATTCTCTTAAATCAGAAAGTTGGGGTCTTTTTTCACTTCGTTCTTCCAATTTTCTGTTTAACTGAGAAAGGGCAACTACGGGAAGATCTAACTCTTTGGCCAGGTTTTTTAAAGATCTAGATATCTCCGAGATCTCCAGATCTCTACGCTCAGATGAATAACGCCCTTTCATCAGTTGCAAATAATCGATAATGACAAGACCGAGGCCTTTATCCATTTTGAGTCTACGAGCTTTTGTCCTTATTTCTAGGGCGGAAATATCCGGTGAATCATCAATATATATCGGAGCTTCAGATAACCGCCCAGCAGCATCTGTGAGACGTGCCCAATCATCCCGGCTAAAAAAACCGCTTCTCAGCCGGGATGAATCAACATTTGCCTCGGCACAGAGCATCCGCATCGATAATTGTTCCTTTGACATTTCCAGTGAAAATACGGCAACCGGAATGTTTTCATTAACAGCCGCATTTCCGGCGATATTCAGAGCAAAAGCCGTTTTACCCATACTAGGGCGAGCCGCAAGGATAATCAGATCAGATTTCTGGAAGCCCGCCGTCAAACTATCCAGCTTGGTAAAACCGGTTGGAACCCCGGTTACTAAAGCTTGATTACCTTGACGTTCTTCAAGAGTATCAATATTGTTTTCAATGACTGCCCCAATGGGATAAAAGGCTTGTTTGGTCTTTTTTTCGGATATTTCAAAAACGGATGCTTCAGCAAAGTCAATAACGGCGTCAACATCACCCCGATCTTCAAAACATCGTTTTGCAATTGCATTGGCCTTTTCAATTAAACGTCTCAAGCACGCTTTGTCATAGACGATCTTGGCATAATGCTGCGCATTTACAGCTAGAGGCACCGTATCAACAAGCGAGGCTAAATATGTTGCGCCACCAATCTCTTCCAGCTCACTTTTTTCCCTTAAGATATTCGATAGGGTTACGAGATCCGCAGGTTCACTCCTTGAAAACAGTTCAGTGATCGCAGCAAAAATCTTCTGATGCGCTGATCGATAAAAATCCTCAGGTGCCAGCATCTCAATAATATCCAATAATACACTGTTATCGATGAGGATTGCGCTTAAGATCGACTCCTCGGCTTCGATACTTTGCGGAGGAACTTTATTTAGAGAGAGATCATTTACGGTCTGTAGCTGGCGAACGCCCATTTGCTTGAGTAAATTCTAAATTCCAATGGTTGACCAAAACCAAAGCGTATTTACCATCGCTCTGATATATTAAAAATATAATTTTTATTGGGGCAGAACTTCAACTGTGATTTCAGGTTCAACGCCTGCATAAACACGAATCGGGACTTTATAAGTACCCGTAGTTTTAATCGGTTCGCTCAATAAAATCATTCTCTTTTCGATTTCTATATTCCGACCGGCAAGGGCATCCACAATATCACGCGCAGATACGGATCCGTACAAACGGTCTTCTTCACTGACCTTAGCAAATATTTTGCAGGAAACCCCTTCAAGTCTTTTGGCCATTTCCTCTGCAAATTCGCGCTCTTTGGCAATCTGGAGTTCAAATTTTGCCTTTTCCAGTTCCATCAACTTTCGATTCTGCGGGGTCGCAGGAACAGCCTTGTTTTGAGGTAAAAGATAATTACGGGCATAACCGTTTGCTACCGTCACTTCCGAACCGATTATACCCAACGCTTCTATTGTCTCTCTCAAGATTACTTTCATTATTGGGTCCTCCACAAACCAATTATCCATTCAACATACCTATGACCGATGCATAGATATTTTGTTATTAATTGCCGTTTTTGATTTCCAGTTTTCTGAAATTCAGCCAAATATCAAAAAAACCCAACCCGACAACAACAAACAATAAAACCTGTTGTAGTGCAATCAGGCTGTATAAACAGAATCTAAGCATACGCGGAAATCGTTTTTTTTCAAAATAAAAGGATACAATAGCGATGCCTTCAAAAAAATAGATCGTCATCAGAATAATCAAACCGTTTAAACCAATTACTCTGAACGTTGTTTCTTGTAAAAGCAGCAACAATCCGCATCCGATAACGATCCATACAAGAAATTCGGGCGCTTTCCACAATTTAAGCGAACCAAAATCCGGGTAAAGAAGAGATGTGGATCTGAGGAGCGGCTTTGCGAGCAGCAAGTTTATCCACGCTATAAAAAAAATCAAAGCGGTTACCAATGCCGGTAAGATCCCGACCAAAATATAACGAATATTTTCCAATGTGTTGGAAACGGCATGGATGTTCTCTTCTGAAACACCTATATTTTTATACAAGGTCATTGAAAATTCAAGATTTTTGGCAACATAGGCGGATATCAGAGCAGAAATTCCAGTACCGGCCATGTTACTATAAAAAAACAGACCCACAATCCCTATCAGCAACACTGTACCGCAGGCATAGAGAAACGTCCTTTCGATCGAAAGATTCATCTCGATCAACTCACCAAGGGCAAAGCCGAGTATGAGCAGCTCACCAAAAAATAATAGATCAACGGATATCTTGCCGAGCATGATAATCATAATGATCATCATTGCAACAGCCACTATAAACCCTTTTTTTCGGCCGAGTTTTAAGCGATAAAAAATAATCGGCAAAGGAATAAACAAAGAAGAGAAGAAACCAAATATCGGTGTATAAATTGAGATTGCAAATATAAAGCTTGTGATTGCAATACCATTTACGATAGATTTTGACATCTCCCGCTGATCAATGTGAGGCACTATCCTCTTCTCCTTTGAGGCAGCCTGCAATTATATTGCGACACCTATGATTCCATCGTACCAACGTAAGGCAAAAGCGCAATGGTTCGCGCCCGCTTGATTGCTGTTGTCAGAACACGTTGATGTTTTGCACATGTCCCCGATATTCGCCGCGGTATAATCTTACCACGTTCTGTTATAAAGTATCTCAGTGACCTTGGATCCTTATATTCTATTACCAAATTACTATCGGCACAGAAACGGCATACTTTGCGACGATGAAATACTCTTCTCTTGCGACTTCCATTTCTTCGTCTCTGGCGATTGAAAGCTGCAGCCATTTTTACTCCTCCTCATTTATTTCGGTTTGGGATGATACGTTCTTTTCTTCTTCGGTCTTCAGAGCATCAGTAGGATTTTCACCAACTTGATATTCAGCTTCTTCTTTTTCCGTGAAGGGTTCCTCCAGCGGCTCTTCGGACGATTCTTCCGCAGCTTCGGACTTGGCTATTTCTTCCTTGATCCGTTCCATATCCACATTTTCATCGATCAAAACCGTCATATATTTTAGAACGCGGTCATCAATTCGGAAAGAACGTTCCATTTCATTGACAAGCGGACCGGTTCCGCAATAATCTATTCGAACGTAGTATCCGCGCGGCTTTTTCTTGATATCATAAGCAAGTTTTTTCTGCCCCCATTCATCAAACATCACCAATTCCCCGCCTTCCTGGGGTATAAGCTCTTTTATTTTTGTGAAAAGGGGCACCCGCTCTTCATCTCCAAGATCGGGATCGACAATAATAATTGTTTCATACCTTCGCATACAACCTCCTTTTGGGTATTAAAGCCCTGGTAAACATCCAGAGCAAGGATCGCGACTTACAGTTAGTAAATTAAATTTTTGCAATTCACGGCATCAATGCATTGTTCGGCATTCGCTGCAAATTACTCAACCATTTCTAATAAAATTTGGTTTTATAACAATGAGTTCGTCCTAATGTCAATATAATTTTTACTTGAAAAAGCAGCCAATTCCGACAATTCTCTTTATAAAGGTAGAAATATTAAGCTTGTGCTGAGATAATAATTAATATATGAATAAAAATCAAACAATAAACTTATTTTGAGAATACGATAAAATGGCAAAAAAGAAACGAAAAAACAAGTTTCCTAAAACGAATTCACCCAAGAGAATCTATAGGGAAAAGAGCGTTGACATTTCTGAAGCTATTTTGACGATTACAAATTCATTTATCGAAAATAATTTGCATGATGAAATTTCGAATCTTAGATCATTGATAAGTTTATCCGTCATTGCTTGGAATGTGTCACTGTATCCGGAATCAAATCAAAAAGACCTTCATGATCAGATTACTAAAAGATTACCCGATACTTTCAGCGCTGACACCATAGCTGGATTTGCAACTATCATTGAAAAAATTATGAATGAAAAAAAAAAGCTTTACCCCGATGTTAATCGCCTGATTGAAAAACATACCGTTTCCTACCTTGACGATAAAATAGAGATAGATGTAAAATCAATTCCTTTTAAGATTAACGGCAAAAAAAAACCGAAAAAAACCGAAGCAAAGACTACTTAATCCTATGTACTGTTCTGTTTTCCACTTGAATCTGAAGAAACTTAATCTTTCCGATGAGTTTTTGCAGCCCTTTGCTTCGAAGAAAATCTAAGATGATCTTCTCGTTTTTCGGCAGGTAATACTGCATAAGAGCCTGCTGGAGTTTTTTATCGCTTGCGCCTCTGGCGACAAAAAGCTTTCTCCCACACGGATCTACTCCCGAAACATACATCGCCGTAGACATAGTCAGCGGCACCGGCACAAAATCCTGCACCTGTCTCGGCCTCCAGTTCCTGCTCAAGAGATATTGCATCAGTCGTAAAGCCTCATTCCGACCGCAACCAGGATGAGCACTGATCAAATAAGGCACAAGGAACTGATTCTTTCCGCTCACCCTGCACGCTTCTTCAAACATCTTCTCAAATTTTTCGAATTCCTCAAACCTCGGCTTTCTCATCAGTCCCAACACTTGTGGGTCGTAGTGCTCCGGAGCCACTTTGAGCTGTCCGCTCACAAATTCACTTACAAGCAGACTGATATACTTTTTGCTGTGCACCGCCATTTCGTGTCTTACACCGCTTACAACAAACACATTTACTTTACACTTCTTGCTCTTCTTCCATTCTACAAGCTTTTTCATCAGTGAAATAAGCGGACCGTAATCCACTTTGAGATTTCTACACGGCTGCGGAAAAATACAGCTCGACCGATTGCATTTGAATTCTTTCTCACAGCTCATCCCGTACATATTGGCACTTGGACCACCCACATCTTGTATCGTCCCCTTGAAATCCTTATCCGTATAAATCCGCTCAGCCTCGGCAAGTATCGATTCATGCGATCGGCTTGTTATATGTTTGCCCTGATGAAAATATATCGAACAAAAATTACATCCACCAAAACATCCCCGATGAGCGGTTATCGAAAATCGTACCGGTTCCAAAGCTGGAACTCCGCCTCGGTTGTCGTACTTCGGATGCCATCTTCCGGTAAAAGGCAGTTTATATATTCCGTCCATCTCTTTGGTTGTAAGCGGCCTCATCGGAGGCATTACACAGATCCTCCCCGCTACCCCTTGATTCTGAACCACCGGTGCTCCGCCCGGATACGCCTGCTGCTGGTAAAGTTTCTGAGACTCCATAAAAAGAAATCTGTCTTTTTCCTGCTCTTCCAGCCCAGGCAAAGTTACCGTGCCCTCAGGCACTTTCATACCTTTGCGCAGCCTGTAAGCCGTGCCGGTAATATCCGTCAGATCCTCAACGCTTGCCCCCTCATCAAGCCGTACGGCTATCTCCATTATCGCAAGCTCACCCATCCCATGAACAAGCAAATCAGCCTTGGCATCCAGCAGCACCGAGCGTTTTATCTTATCCTCGATATAATCGTAATGAACCAGCCTTCGAAGACTAGCCTCCAGACCCCCAAGAACAATCGGCACTTCTTTGAAAGCCTCCCTAGCACGCGCCGAATAAACCAATAGCGGCCGAGTTGGTCGCATCCCCGGCTTACCTCCCGGACTATATACGTCTTTCTTGCGCTTATGCCCCATCGAAGCGTAGTCATTAAGCCGTGAATCAACCGCTCCGGAGGTTACCCCCCAAAACAGCCTAGGCGCTCCCAACGATCTGAAATCACCAACGCTTTTCCAATCCGGCTGTGCAAGCACTGCAACATTGTAGCCCGCCGCTTCAAGCCACCGACCGATCAACGCAACACCAAAGGAAGAATGATCCACATAAGCATCTGCCGTTATTAATATAATATCTGCCTGCTTCCATCCCCGATGTTCCATCTCCCGCATGGTAGTCGGCAAAAACTCACCACCTATTTCCATATTTTTTTCCGCCTTGATAAACTGATATGGCGCCACGCACCTTAAAATAGACGTCTCTTTACAGAAAGTAGACGTATCGCCACATAATTATTTGATTTTGTTCAACGGATTGATTAAAGCGAATCGCTCAACGATCAATTATTATAATAGGCAATATGAATTAATAACAAGTGCTTTATCTATCAGGATCGGAACAAAATGGAAAAAGGAATATTTAAAATACAGATGGCGGTATTTGCGCTGGTAACAGCTTCCTTCACTAATATTTATATTACCCAGCCCATCCTACCTGTACTTCAGGATGAATTCGGAGTAACTCCGGTGCAAGTATCGTTAACCGTATCAATAGTGATCCTGGGTATCGTTCTCTCAAATCTCTTTTTCGGTTTTTTATCGGACCGAGTTTCCATTCATCCCATCATCCTGACAGGCGGGTTTTGTGTGGCATTAGGCGGTTTGATCTCCGCTTTGACCTATGATTTCAGAATCCTGGTTGCTTCAAGGCTGTTCCAGGGTATCTTTATCCCGGCCCTCACTACCAGCCTTGCAGCCTGGTTGGCCAGAACACTGCCCGGGAAAAGTCTAAGCGTGGTTATGGGATCCTATGTGTCCGCCACAGTCTTGGGAGGACTCGGCGGGCGTCTGCTGGGCGGTTGGATCCATCCGCCCCTTCACTGGCGATATGCTTTTTTGTCAGCCTCCGTTTTTATTTTGATAACAACGATTCTGGCATTGATAATGCTGCCCCGCACACAGGTAAAGAAAACCATATCTCAGGATACAGATGACGGTTTCTTCTCTCTATTAAAGCGCCGGGACTTGCTACTAGTCTATGGCTGCGGAGCCGGCGGGCTGCTCATATTTTCCCCGGTTTTTAACTTTTTGCCTTACCGGCTGGCCAATGCACCTTTTCATTATACAACCGAGATGATTACCCTGATATACCTTGTCTATGTGCTGGGAATCTTTTTGGGGCCGGTTGCCGGACGGATCAGCAATAAATTTGGTGGGGGCAATACCCTGATTGCCGGAACCTGTATCTTAGGTGCTTCACTTATCGTACTTCTGATCCCTTCCGTTACAGCTGTCATTGTGGGTCTTTTGGGGGTATGTGCCGGATTTTTTACCATTCACGCCGTGGCTGTGGGATTGCTGAATAAAAAACTTTCAAGCAGCCATGGAAGGGCCAACGCCCTTTATGTTCTGTTTTATTATATCGGTGGATGGATAGGCATTACAGGCGCTGGTTTTGCATTTCAGCGGGCCGGATGGAATGGAGTAATCTGCTTTGTCATTTGTTTTTTGGTAATTCCATTTACAACCGGTCTTTTTGAAAAAAAAATTATGAAAGGATAGAGCTCAGCCATAGGGCAGGGAAGCCGATGCTTTACAGGCAAAAAAATAAAAAATAATTTGATTAGTTTTTATCAGTAATGTCCGGTTAGGTTTTTGCATCTGACCGAATGTGTTCTTGTTCTTTGAAAAAATACGAATCTGCAGAACTGCCGGAATCAC
>JAFGES010000070.1 GCA_016931455.1 Desulfobacterales bacterium
ATTTTGCGGATTTTTTGCGTCAGAAAATCTATGGTCTCCTTGCTCACTTTGCCGCTCAGTTCCAGGCCTTCGTGCCCGCGCAGGAAAACGCCAAGTTGCTCTTCAAGCACAGAGGCGGCCTCCAAGACCACCTGAAGTTTCTCCTCAACGCTCCAATCTTGGGGCCGTCTGGAAGGCATAGTCATCGTCACCTCGTTATTAACTGGAAATTGGAAAGGACTGGCAATGCAAGCCTCACGGAGCCATCGGGACAGTGTGGTTTGCGGTATCCCCACTTCCTTACACAAGGCTCCAGCCGACAAAGCATCCGGTCCGCTCATTTGTTGCACAATCCTTTCTTTAAACCTCTCAGTGTATTTCATGTCAACCCCCTCCGCCCCAATTCGGTTTATAAGGAGGGGATAAAAAATCCGGCCTCCCCACTACAAGTGACAACTATTCTGACACAGGGGGACATCGCTTTTAGCGATTCATGCATGAGAGACTTTTATATATTCCCGGAATTGTCAAACTCTATGAGTCTCCCCGGCAAAACCGAGGGTTCACCAGAATTAATTATTAATGCATTGCAAGGATTGTTGCGGTATTTTTTGGTTGCGCCGCCTTTTCCCCAAACAGTTGTTCGTATGGCTTCGCAGCGGGTGTCCAGCTTAATGACTCAATCCAAGATTCAGAAATTTTGACTGATTTTAGTAACTTTTTTAAAGGAGGTAAGATCATGAAGAAATGGGTCCTAATGGGTGCAGGGGCAGTCGTGGTTATCATCATCATTGTACTAGTTCTAGGGATCTCGAATCTCGGCCCTATAATCAAGAACGGGGTCAATACATACGGTCCTCAAATGACAAAAACAGAGTTACGGCTAAAGGACGTGGACATATCAATATTTTCAGGCCAGGCTACTCTCAAGGACTTCTATATGGGTAATCCCAAAGGATTTAAGTCATCGCAGGCTGTGAGCGTGAAATCCCTGTATGTGGACATGGATGAGAAGTCCTTGCTCGGAGACCCGGTTATCATTAACAAAATTGAAGTGGTCGGCCCTGAAATTACCTACGAGAAGATTCGCGGCACCGATAATTTCCAGACTATCTTGAACAACATAAAAAAGAGCTCGGGTGCGACCGAACCTTCAAAAAAGGAGACGGCTGTAAAACAAGGCGGGGGCAAAAAACTTCTGATCCAAAACTTCATTGTAAGAGAAGGGAAGGTGAATCTTGCTGTGTCCATGGTTGGTGGGAAAACGATAAGCGCACCTCTTCCTGATATTCATCTAAAGGATGTGGGCAAGGAAAAGGGTGGTGCTACTCCGAGCGAGGCGTTTGAAAAAATTTTCTCGTCGCTGTACAAGCAGATCACATCACCTGCCGTGAGCGACTTGATGAATAAGGAACTTAAGGCCCTAGGCTCAAGTCTTGAGGCACTGGGCGGTAATACCTTAAAACAAGTGGAGAATTTGGGATCGGGTGCCCAAAAGGGTACGGAGACGGTAACGGATAAGGTAAAAGGATTATTTAAAAAATAGAGAAGCTGGCCCTGTTTTTGTTCTTGAGAAAAGGCATTTTGAAAATCAAAGCTTGAATTGTGAATTGATGTCTATAAGCTCTCAGGTATCAGCTTAATGAAAGAGGGCAGGGTGTCCTTTCTCATTTTGCCGATCTGGGCAGGGATAATCTTCTGATTTAAACTCTCAAACCCTCATCGGGAATGTGGTTGGAAAGAATCGGGTTTTGATCTGTGCAAGGGATGATTCCGGCCTTGATATTTAATCAAGCCGCGCACGTGTAAGAACGGGCGCGGCTTGTTGTTTTTGGTGGAAGGGGAGAGGTGGCCAGGGGGAAGGAGCGGGCGGGCGCGGCTGTGGGTAACTCTTTAACGGCAGAGCGCCTTTTTGCTAAAATTTGGCTGTGAAACACCATGGTAATCTGTGCACCCGATATCCATTGAAGGCCCAATAATGACGTGGTTCTAATAGGTTCTTGCTTTTGATAAATCCGGACATAGCCAAAAAAATCAATTGACCAAAAATCACTTAAAATTTCGAAAGATAATCCTAAAGTTTTGTCACAATTATCCGATCATTAATGCATTCCGAACCGATTATAGTTTCAGTAATTTGCGTATCCTAATGTTAATTGGAAAAGAGACCTAAATGAAAAAATCACATTCCGGATTCTTCATCTCCTTTCTTACTGCACTTTCGATGCTAGCGGTTTTTAGCTCCATCGTGTGTGCAGACCCTGCAAAACGCATATTCATCGTCCATAGCTATGAACAAAATCACATTTGCGGACAACCACAACACGATGGCGCGATGAACGCGCTAGAAAAAACTGGCTGGGTTGTAGGTAAAAACATTGGATTATCAGTTTATTATATGGATACCAAACGCAAAAATAACACACCCGAGCTGATTGCCCAACAAGCGGAACTGGTCCTTAAAGAAATTGAGCATTTTCGGCCAGATGTTATTTTGACTTTGGATGACAACGCCTTTAAAACCGTAGCCCTCCCATTGTCCGGAAAACCGGTGAACATTGTATTCAGTGGAATGAACGGCCAACCTGAGGATTACAATCGATCCAGGCATTTCATGGAGAGCCGTGCAATGCCTGGGGGCAATATCACCGGTGTATATGAAAAATTACATATCCGCGAAGCCATTCAAGTGTTTTCTACAATGTGCCACATTAAAAAGACGCTCATCCTTGATGATCTTTCTCCCACCGGCAAGGCCGTTGCCAAACAGGTTGAGTTGGAACTGAAACCGGATCAAAACGAAGAACCTCTTCCATGCGTTGTTGAAAAACAAACATTGAGATCTTGGGAAGAGTTTCAACAAATAGTTGATGTTATTAATTCAACCCCGGAGATCGGTGCCTTTTATCTCGGCACACTTCTTCTAAAAGATGCGGCAGGCCGCACCTATACCGCCAACGAAGTCATTGATTACACAATCAAAAACGCACGGAAGCCGGCCATCGGTCCCAATTATTCTTTTATCAAACTTGGTCTTTTGGGAGGCGCTTCCGTGGACTTTTTTGCCATGGGGCAACAGGCCGGACTGAAGGTCGCCAAAGTGCTGTCCGGTGCCGCTCCCGGCATCCTGCCTATCGAAGATGCCCATAAAGTGGCACTGGTGTTTAATCTTGCCCGATCTAAAACTTTAGGAATTGAAATTCCAACAGACATACTAATGGCTGCAGATGAAGTGTTCAGAAAATAATCTGATTGAGAACGTTGTCTGGAGAAATGAAAAAGTTACATCTGTCGACATATATCTCGTTAACGATAGCCTTTTTAGTTGTTGCTTCGACCCTCACCATTTCTGGCGTACTTTATCTTAGCCTTAATAAAAGTCTCACATCAGAATTTGAGGACCGAGTAAAAGCCGAAAGTGGTGAATTAGGACAGGCGTTAAAGAATAGATTCGATACGATCGAAAGTCGGTTACAAGCGTTAGCGCTTGATAATACAGTTCGCGTAACATTGATGCTCGGAGCGGACCAGCAACTCCAGGAGCATCTCAATCGTACATACAAAACTGGACAAGATCCCCACTTTTTCATATTCAAACAAAAGTCAAAAAAATATTTCACGTCTTCCGACCTTAACATAAACCCCAGTAAGATATTAAGCTACCTTTCTCCGGCCTCTCGAGGAAAGATACTCGAAAATAACCCGCTGCATGGATCTACACTTACCTACTCACTTCCTATATTTAGACAACAAGATCGCATCGGGGATTTGGTCGCCGTATATTTATTTAGTGATGACGAATTTTTAAAGGGTCTTCTTGGAAAGGATAAAAGTCATCGAGCAATCCTCATCAAGGAAAATAAAGCATGGGATCTATTCTCTGGCCGCACATTAAAAATTACAGGGCAGTCGAATAGCAGTCCGAATGGCAGTTCCTTTCTATCATACCTGAATATCGATGGAGAAAAAGTGATTACGGTTTCCAGGGATGAGTTACCCGGCTTGCGTTTCGTTGCCACGCTTGACAGCCTGAACGAGGCAAGGAAGCGTGTGTCTTTACAGGTTTTGTTACCTGCATTCGTTGTGGTTATGCTTACGGTATTGCTTTCTCTATTTTTGAGCCGAAAACTTGGGTTCCCACTTTCTCAGCTTTCAGAACTGGCTCTGAAAGCTGCAGAAGGCAAATCAGATCTATCGGAGGGCGCGGTCCCTTCCAACATCATTGAAGTTGAACGAGTCATGTCATCGCTGTCTATCATGCTGGAAAATCTTCGGCATGCTCAAGAGCTGCAACGTTACCAGGAGCTGTTTGAGGGCGTTGCAGATATTGTATTGATTCATGATTTTTCAGGCCGATTTATCAAGGTTAATAAAATCGCATCTACTATGTTCGGCTTTTCAGAAGAGCCCTTTTTAAATACATATCTGACCGACATCGCATCGAAAAATCAACATCAGAAAATCCAAAAAATATTTAATGAACTTGCAAAGAATGGCGACGAAACAATTTTTGAAACCACACTTGTCACTAAAGATGGAACGCATCTTTTTGTTGAATGCCATGCGCGCAGAATATTGTATCAAAATCAAAATGTTGCTTTAAACGTTGTTCGAGATATTACGGATCGCAGGCTGGCAGAAAAGTCCCAAAAAGAATCCCATCAAACGCTGCTTACTATCTTAAACAGCATAGACGCAACCATATATGTGGCTGATTTTGAAACATATGAAATTCTTTTCATGAACAGATATATGAAAAAATTATATGGCAATAATCTTGAGGGAAAAAAATGCTATAAAGTTTTTCGCAAAAGATCAACTCCATGCAGCCACTGCACAAATAGAAAATTGGTTGGGCCTGACAACAAACCTACGGGTGTAGTTATATGGGAGGGTGAAAATCCTATAATAAACAGGTGGTTTATTAATTATGACAGAGCGATTAGATGGGTAGATCGCCGTTTGGTTCGATTTCAAGTTGCTATCGATATAACGGTAATGAAAGAGCTTGAAAGAGATAGAGAACGATCAGAGGCACAACTGCGTAAGATCCAGAAAATGGAAGCAATAGGAACACTTGCAGGGGGGGTGGCCCACGATCTCAATAATATTTTGACCGGCATTGTGAGTTACCCTGATCTATTACTGATGCAGCTTCCTGAAGACAGTCAGCTGAGGGGTTCGATTATAACGATCAAAAAAACGGGAGAAAAGGCGGCGGCTATTGTTCAGGACCTGTTGACATTAGCAAGAAGAGGGGTTGTTAATAACGAGGTCATTAATTTAAATGAAATTATTGCCGAATATTTAAAAAGTCCTGAACATGAGAAAATCATGTCATTTCATAAAGATGTTATTGTCCAAACGAATCTTGAGTCAGATCAATTAAATATTCTGGGATCACTGGTCCACCTGTCAAAAACAATCATGAACCTGGTATCTAATGCAGCTGAAGCTATGCAAGATGGGGGCGTGATTACCATATCTACTGAAACCGTATATATCGATAGGCCCATTGGCAACTATGAAGAGGTAAAGAAAGGCGAATATGTCGTGGTTTCTGTTGCAGATACGGGCATTGGTATGCTGCCTGAAGATAGTGAAAGAATATTTGAGCCCTTTTTCACAAAAAAAGTGATGGGTAGAAGTGGAACCGGCTTGGGCATGTCTGTCGTGTGGGGGACGGTTAAAGATCATGAAGGATATATTGATGTTAAAACCGCAAAAGGAGAAGGGTCAACTTTTTCCTTATATTTTCCAATTACACGGGAAAAACTAATAAAAGAAAAATTGTCTTTACCCATTGAAAATTATAAAGGTAACGGTGAGTCAATCCTGGTTGTAGATGACGTAAAAGAACAAAGAGACGTTGCTTCCATGATGTTCACCCAACTGGGCTATACGGTGGATACAGTACCAAGTGGTGAAAAAGCCATTGAATATTTGAAAAATAAGTCGGTAGATCTAGTCTTGTTGGATATGATAATGGATCCTGGGATCGATGGGCTTGAAACATATAAAGAAATCATAGAATTGCATCCTGGCCAAAAAGCTCTGATTACCAGTGGATATTCAGAAACGGATCGCGTTAGAGAGGCCCAAAAATTGGGGGTTGGGCAATATATTAAAAAACCATATATCTTCGAAAAGATTGCAATGGCAGTTAAAGGTGAACTCAGACGCTTACAATAGCGAGTTTCCTCGATGGTCACCTTAAAAGTTCCACAATAACTGAAGAAAATGGGGTCACCCATTAAAAGGCCCTCTGTCAAGGGAAAGACTTCCCCCTTTGCCAGAAAAGATGGCTTTACTGGCATAGACTGAACCTCGCTTTACCGGCTTGCAGGTTCTTTGCCCTATACTGCTTCCGGAGTTTCTTTATATTTAAGTGCCGGCTATACTTCACCGCACCACTCACCCATTTGGATCAAGGGCGAACTGAGGAGGCTTTGAGACCTCCTTTCCGGGAGGCGGTTTGCGGAGCGGAAAGACCTTGCGGATCTCGCAGCGGAGCAAACCATCCATTTCCGATGCCGCCCCGTCCGCCTTTAAAAGGCGGCCAGAAAATCTTCGGTACCATGCCGCCACCAAGGGGTATGTCACAGATCTTTTGGTTTACAGCCAACCCTTTACTGGCTCACGACATGAGGAACTCTGGGTCGGACCAAGGCAACTAATTGATATGTTAAAGTAATGCTCGAAAAAGCCCATGTTTTTTAGGCTTAAATCGGAAATTTTGCTATCAGAAAGTACCTTTTAAGAAATTTATAAGAAAATGCCAAAAGCGAATCGTCATTACATCCCCGGGGATGTTTGACATATAACCCATAGGTGTCATAAAAAAAATTTCTATTAAGGGGTGGGTCAGGCCACGCCAACATACTGAATTAAATTGGAATACACCTAAATTGAGCCTTGAAATCTGGCCAATATCGTTTTTTTTGGGGTAAAATGAGAAATATAGGCTTTTGGGATGCAGGAAAGATTTTTCCATATCTCGCTTTTTTTGGGTCAAAAAGTGCGATATAGGGCCTGAAAGCGCCTTCTTTTTGGATGTTTAGCATTAGAGATCAATAGGTTGGCTTGACCCCAGTCCCATCATTGACAGTTAACGGGTACTTAAACACGATCTTTCGGTTTTTAAAAAATGGGAGTTTGAAAGACAACCGCTGGGCGTGAAATATATTTTTGATACGCCGGACGGCCTAGCGAAATGGAACAAGCCCATGTCAAAGGACATCATGAAACAACTTTCTTAGCGAACTGAAAGGAGAAGACAATGATCGGATTGAGTATCTTATTTAAACTTAAGGATGAAGTCAAAAGTCAGATGGACGAAAGTGCTGTAAAAAATCATCTGAGTACGCTCGTGGAAGAATACAAAAAGGTGCCGGGGCTCAAAGAAAAAACATTTTTCATGAATCCCGACAACCTCGACCAAGGCGCCCTTCTCGTATGGGAGACCCAAGAGCATCTGGACGCTTACCTGAAAACGGAATTATATAAAACCGCCGTCTTGGATATTTGCGATGGTGAACCACGCTGCGAAACTTATTTGATTACGGCAACG
>JAFGES010000071.1 GCA_016931455.1 Desulfobacterales bacterium
CTGGAAGAGATTGATCTATCTGAGTTAGACAACATGCTGGAGATGGAAGAAGAGCCGGAGGCAGCGAGTGAATCGAAGACTGATACGGAAGAGCTTGAGCTTGAATTTAATATCGAAGAAGAGCCGGAGCAAAAGCAAGAAACAATTGAAACTGCTGACTCAGAAGATTTATTAGAATTTGAACTTTCTGAGATTGATGAAATCAATCAAGAAAAAAATGAAAATAAATTTGATGAATCTCCTGAAGCTGAAGATATAGAACTAGATTTTGAAATCGACGTTAGTGATCAAGAATCTTTGGAAGAAGATGCAGATACGGATGAAGTTGAAACCGAGCAATTAGTAGAAGAAAAAGAGGAAGCGTTTTCAGAAGCTTCCATCATAGATAACTTATCTAATGAATCTGAAACCTCTTCCGTAGAGTCTGAATCGGCAATCGAGGAAACTGAAATAAAAGAAATTCAGTCGGAGCAAGATGCTGTAGAGGCTAAAGAAGAATTAGAGACTGCATATGATGCAAGCGTAAAGTCTGTCGAGAAAAAGAAAATCAACACTTTCGTTCTTGTTTTAATAATCTTGGTGCTGTTGGCCGGTATCGCTTTTGGGACTCTTTTTATGCTTAATCGTATGGGCGTAAATATTCCTTACATGAGTGAATTATTAAAGTCCAAAGTACAAGAAGATATCGGTAACCTCAAGATCAGCACACTTTATGTAACCAGTAAATTTGTAGAAGCCTCAAAAACGGGAAAACTTTTTGTGATAACAGGAAAGGCTAAAAACGGTTATTCCGAGCCCCGCAGTTTTATAAAAATAGCCGGAAAGCTTTACACAAAAGGAAAAAAACTTGCAAAAACAGAAACGGTTTTTTGCGGCAATGTACTATCGGATTTGGAACTTTCCAATCTGGATATTGAAACAATCAAAAAGCGGTTATTGAATAGATTCGGTGACAAACGAACGAATGTGAAAGTTGAACCGGATAAACTACTTCCATTTATGATTGTATTTAATGAGCTTCCTGATAATCTTGAAGAATTTACCATTGAAGTTTTAAGGTCTTCTCCTGCTGCCGGATAATTTTAAAAAAAAAAGGTTTTGTACTTGACTTCATAAATATGAGTTGCTAAAAATGTTTCCACTTTCAGTTAAGAGACTATTGACTGTTTGAACCTAAGATAAATCTGCTTCAGACGGACACAGTAGCGATCTTTCGAGCACCAAAACAAAAATAGGGCGATGTAGCTCAGGTGGTCAGAGCATGCGGCTCATATCCGCAGTGTCCGGGGTTCAAATCCCTGCATCGCCACCAGCGCCGATCTCAACAAGGTTCCTCTATTCGATCTCAGAGGAGCCTTTTTTTTTGTAAACGGTTAGAGTTATGGTAAGAAATAATTTTTAGAGTTGGAAACAAGCTTGAAAAAAAATTATCTATTGTATTATATTTATTTGCATTTTAAAATTATATAATATGAATTTAATTAAAGAGTGAGAAAGTATTTCGAAATGCTTCCAGGCTTTGAAAAAATTGTTGAAGAAAGAATTAAGAAGGCTCAACAAAAAGGGGAGTTTGATAATTTAGCGGGTTCCGGTAAACCCCTTACATTTGAAGATGATCGTTTTATAGCTGAAGAACTCCGACTGGCTTATAAAATATTGAAGAATGCAGATTGTGTGCCTCCTGAGATTGAGCTAAAAAAAGAAATTGAAAGGGTGGAGGAACTTTTATCCAATATGCCGGATACATCTGAAAAATATCAAACCTTAAAAAAATTGAACTTTTTAATCATGAAATTAAATTCAATTAGAAATTCAAGTATCGTGTTTGAAGTTCCTCAACAATATATGGAAGTGCTGACAAATCGTTTTAGTTCTAAATCAACAAAAATTCAAAAAGAATGAAATTCATTTTCCTAATTATAACATTTTTAATAAAAAAGTTTGCTTGATACTTATGGCAGTTAATAAAAAAAATGAAGGAAATGGTCTGGTCAAAAGTGTTTTTATAGCCTATTTAATTGTTATTCTTCATATTCTTCTTATCGCGGGATTGGCCCTTTTGGTTCTTTTTTTCCGCGGTATTGTTAACTATATGGCATGGGTCTTCTTAGGCGGTTTAGCACTGATTATCCTGTCTCTATATTATTTTTACAGACGCATTAGGGCGGGAGGGAGTAGGCTTAAAGAAACATTAAATTCTCCAGCGTTTAATGGTAGACCGGTTGAAGTGAGTTTTTTGGGTGGGCTTGCATCTTTTAGAATCGGCGCGCCTATCGGCGATCTGCCTGCGTTGGGGGGCAATTCAAATCGGCAGGTTCACCAGTTGGAAGCCCCGGAAACGATTCGCATCAGAGAACTTACCGAGCTTGCGCGTCTTCTTGAGAATGAACTGATTACGCCTGAGGAATATAAAAAAGCTAAGCAACAGATCTTTAAATCTTGAGAAGATTTTATCAAAATATACTGCTGATGTTGGGGCGCTTTGTATTGATTGAATAATCATAAAAATTCTAACTCTAAAGAGGATTAAAATCATGAAAAAGCTTACTGTAGCTCTTCTTTCCGGGGGTATATCATCCGAGCGCGAGGTTTCACTAAAAAGCGGTGACCAAGTCTATCAATTCCTCGACAGAGAAAAGTATACGATATTGCGTTATGATCCCAAAACAGATATCAGCCGTTTGGTGGAGGATGCAGGCCGGATTGATGTTGCACTCATAATTATGCACGGAGCATATGGTGAAGACGGCACGATCCAAGGACTACTCGACCTTCTTGATATTCCCTACCAGGGATCGGGAGTTCTTGGAAGTTCGATGGCTATCAATAAGCTTATTTCAAAGCAAATCTATGAAAAAGCCGGTCTGCCGGTTCCACCCTATATAGCTGTCGGACGCCGCGATACGATTGATTCGGAAGAATGTATCGCCAGGCTGGGCCTTCCTTTGGTTGTTAAACCTGTCACTGGTGGTTCAAGTATCGGATTGTCGGTTGCTAAGTCAAAAGATTCCCTAAAAGAAGCAATAGATAAATCCTTTACCCATGATGATACGATTCTGATAGAAGCTTATATTAAAGGTATCGAATTAACCGGTGGTGTGATTGGTAATGAAACGATAGAAACTTTGCCGATTGTCGAAATTATACCCGATAAAAAATATGCTTTTTTTGATTATGAGGCAAAATATACAGCCGGTGCAAGTCAGGAAATATGCCCTGCACGTATTGCCGAAGCTTTGGCCGACAAGGCCCGAACCTATGCAAAAATTGCTCATACATCTCTTTTCTGTAAGGGATACAGTCGGACCGATATGATTCTAAGGAATCAAGATATTTATGTTCTTGAAACCAATACGATTCCCGGTATGACGCGAAACAGCCTTCTGCCGCTTGCTGCAGAAGCCGCGGGAATAAATTTCAGTCAGCTTCTTGATAGATTAATCGAACTGAGTATCGAGGCGCACAGCAGCAAACGGCAATATGTTTAGCAGTAATTAAAAATCGCTTAAGGAAGTATTATTACAGGCCAATGGGGTACAAAGGGGAGGATTTATGAAAGTCTTGGTAATTGGCGCTGGTGGTAGGGAACATGCCTTAATCTGGAAAATCGCACAAAGCCCTAAAGTAAAAGAGATATATTCCGCACCAGGTAACGCCGGGATTTCTGAACTTGCGACCTGTGTTCCGATCGGTGCCGAGGATATTGATGAGCTGCTTGAATTTGCCAAAAACAAGAAAATTAATCTCACTGTTGTGGGACCGGAAGGCCCTCTTTCTAAAGGCATTGTTGATATTTTTGAGCAGGCGGGTTTAAAAATATTCGGCGCAACTAAAAAGGCCGCCGAATTGGAATCCAGCAAATCTTTTGCTAAGACTTTAATGATGAAATACAATATTCCGACTGCCGTCGGCCGGATATTTGATACTTATGAAAAGGCCGAGAATTACATTAGAAAAATGGGGGCACCCATTGTCGTGAAAGCCGATGGACTTGCCGCCGGTAAAGGGGTAATCGTTTGCAATAGTGAAAAAGAAGCCATCGAAGCACTTAGACAGATAATGATCGAACGTGTCTTCGGGGATGCAGGCAACCGAGTTGTGGTTGAGGAGTGCCTGACTGGTGAAGAAGCATCTTTTCTTGCCTTTACAGACGGGAAAACCGTTTTGCCACTGCCTTCGTCTCAGGACCATAAACCGATATTCGACGATGACAAAGGCCCCAATACCGGTGGGATGGGGGCCTATTCACCCGCACCGGTAGTGGATCATTATATGCATCGGAAGATCATGGCTGAGGTAATGATACCGACGGTTCGCGCAATGGAAGCTGAAGGGCGTCCATATAAAGGTGTTTTGTATGCCGGATTAATGATCAATAAAGATCAGCTCAAAGTTTTGGAATTTAATGGACGTTTTGGCGATCCTGAAGCCCAGCCCCTCTTGATACGGATGAAAAATGATATCGTACCGGTACTTGAGGCTACGATTGAAGGTAATCTTCAGGAGTGCGAATTGGACATTGATACTCAGGCATCGGTATGTGTGGTTATGGCTTCGGGTGGATACCCGGGTTCGTATAATAAAGGTATGCCGATATCAGGGCTTGAAAAGGTTCGGCAAATGCAGGATGTCGTAGTTTTTCATGCAGGCACGGCGAAAAAGGATCTTAATATCGTTGCAAATGGTGGGCGTGTTTTAGGAGTGACAGCACTCGGAGATTCTATTAAAGAGGCAATTTCAAATGCTTATAAGGCTGTTTCTCAAATAACTTGGCAAGATGTTTATTATAGGAGTGATATCGGAAAAAAGGCTTTGAATCGACTTGAATTGCTGCCGGTAGTTGGAATTGTAATGGGCAGTGATTCCGACATTGAAGTTATGGAAGCTGCTGTGGAGGTTCTGAAAAAGTTTGACATACCATTTGAAATGACGGTTGCATCCGCCCATAGGAGTCCTCAAAAAGCGGTTGAATTCGCATCAAATGCTCTTAAGCGGGGAATTAAGGTTATTATTGCCGGGGCGGGTCATGCAGCGCATCTTGCCGGGTTTATGGCTGCCCATACTTGTCTTCCGGTTATTGGTGTCCCCATAGATTCATCTTGTCTACAAGGTTTCGACGCCTTGCTTTCCACGGTTCAGATGCCGCCGGGCATTCCGGTAGCTACTCTTGCAATTGGAAAACCAGGGGCGAGAAATGCCGGTATACTCGCAGCCCAGATACTTGCATTGTCTAATCCGGAGCTCCTAAGCCAACTGGAGTTGTTTAAAAAGGAGATGGCAGCTGAAATTGATCAAAAATCCAAAAGACTCAAAGGCCCAAGATAAAATAAAATCAGGAAAAATAAGCCGAGAAAAAATAAGAAGGATAGATCCTGCCTGCCCCCAGCTTGAATTCATTCATGAGGCTGCGAATGTGATAAAAAAAGGCGGCATCATTTTGTTCCCTACAAAATACCTTTATGGGATAGGGGCGGATGCATTTAACGGCGAGGCCGTCAATAGAATATTTGAGATAAAACAGAGGCCTTATCATAAACCTATCCTTGTACTGATAAATCATCGTAAGCAACTAAATGATCTCGTTCGATATATACCGCCTGTCGCATATTGTATGATGGAAAAATTTTGGCCGGGTGATCTTACGATTGTACTTGATGCTAAAGAAATGTTGCCGATGCCTCTTACTGCAGGTACGGGGAAAATCGGTGTGCGCCTGACAGGATACAAGGTCGCTTTTGATCTTGTAAGTGAACTTCAGGGCCCTATGACGGGAACTAGTGCCAATCTTTCCGGCGCGCCCGGGTGCTCACGGGTCTCTGATTTAGATCCCCTTATTGCCGATCAGCTTGACCTTATACTTGATGCCGGTCCGCTTAGAGGTGGTATTGGATCGACCGTTATTGATGTGACCGCTGATTCGCCTAAAATTTTAAGAGAAGGGGGAGTGCCTGCTAAGGATATTTACGATTTACTTAAAAAACACTAAATCAATTTTATTGACATTTGTATCTAATTTTGTATATATTTTGAATTCATTGCCGGAGTGGTGAAACTGGTAGACGCAGAGGACTCAAAATCCTCCGGACCTTGCGTCCGTGCGAGTTCAATTCTCGCCTCCGGCACCAAAAAAATCAAGGGGTTACGGCAGATGCTGTGCCCCTTATTTTTTTTGTCAATATCATGAATTGTGCTCGAAGTTGTGCCCGTCTGCGATTGCAAATAGGCCTCTTGCAATTTGGCTGCTTGCTTTAGATCTTTTCATTCACGATATTGTATCTATCAAAAACAGACCTTGTTTTATGTCCGGATATAGACATTGCCACTCTTTCCGGGATTCCGGAACGAACCATATTTCGAACTGCCGTTCGCCCTTGGAGTTCAATTCGAAGTTGAAATGCCGTTCCAGTAATTTGACCATCCTCAGTAATATGGGTTGCAGAGCAATATCTTGAAATATTATCATTTTCAGGCACAGGATCATTTTTCATTACAAGACCATGCAAGAATACCTTGTGGTTTTACAGTTTCTAATAGAGTTTCAATGGATGTTAATCCTGATAATCTTTTTGGTTTTTCAGGATGTAAAGAATCCGGAGAAAAAATTACAAAATGTACGTTCCCAGTTGGATAAAATTCAGCTGCAAAATGTCTATTGGGTCCGGTTCGCCATTGTGCCCTAATATTTTTTGATGGGGACAAAACTATATCCGGATACTTTAAATCATATGTTGTCTGTAAGAAATTCAAACAATTTTTTAAAGACTCATATGAAATAGGAACTTCATCAGGATATTCTTCAATGGAAACCTCAAATAAATACTTCAAACGTTTGGCAAGTCTTGCAGAATACTTTAATTTTGACCCCTTTTCCAAAAATGATATAATTTCTTCAACTTTTTCATTGTTACCTTTAGATTCATCAATTGTATCGAACGGGTCTTCCGACTCAAAAGTGTCAAATTCTTCTATTTTTGTATCAAGAGTAGCGGATGTTGCATAAGAGGCTTTGGAAGACTTTATATGATAAGTTTTTATAAAATTAAATCTAGCATAGTTTTCATTTTTGCTTTCACCAATAAAATCTTCATATCGTTCTGTTATATTTGTAAAACCAAAGTATTTTTTAAATGGCAAGTTTAAATCATTATCGAAAGTCGTACTAATGCTATTTATTAAATCACTCATTTAATACGTCTCCAAATTGATTTCTGGATTTCTTCGCTTGTTATATCTGTAAATCCCTTAACGATCCATTCATGAGCAATTTCGAACCAGTCCCATACCGCATCCAAAGATTTATCAACCCCAAGACCTCTTGCTGAAATTTCAAGGCGGAACATAGGCTGATTATCAATTTTTCGTGTTGCTTGATCTAGTTTAACAATGAATCGGCCTTTATCTTCCGGTAGTGCATACAGGGTCTTCCACCCTAAATTAAGGGGTTCGGGTAAAAATCTTTGATCATTCGATCTCCAGTTAAGTTCCGGAATTACTTTATGAATATCAGCTATGGTTTCCCACCCTTCGCCTTTAACTATATCATTAATATAGGTAAGTTCGCAATCAACCGGTTCTAAAATACCCAGTTTCTCGTCTTCAATGAATTCGGTAAACATTTTTAAATTGAGCGTAAATGTCTTTATAACTGTATTATATCTAGGATAAGACTCTTCCGGCTGTATTTTTCGCCAATTATAAAAGAACATATTTTCCTGCAATTGTATAAGCCCGTTTTTTTCTTCGTTAATAAACCATAGCCTTGGAAGCGGTAATTTGAACATAGGCTCTGTTTCAGAAGGATCTGGAAAACCTAATGTTGGGGCGTGCTGACATGCAGGAAAATTATTGCGTAGTTTATCCCAAAATAAACCAAAGTGGGGAACTTTGAATTCTTTAATTTTTTTAAATTTAAGCCCACAAGCAACCTCAATAACTGGATTATCTCTTTGGAAGATTTATTGATACAGACAATTATAAAATATGCTCGCAGATAAATTTCAGATATCTTACCAGTATCAACAATGATCCAAAACATTTTGAATATAAAAATATACTAATCGGTGAGTTGATAAGTCAAGTAAATCATCTTTATCGATTTAAACGGATTTACTGTTTAGTCGACTAAACACTTTTCAGCGATTTCCCATACGGAAAAAATGCTGCAGCAAAATAGTTGTTTTAAGAAATTTTGGAAATACTGTGAAGAACGAGAAAGTATGTTCTATTGGTAGAGAAAAGAGGTTAAAAGTCATGCGATTCCTTACTGCAATGCCTTAATCTTTCGAATATCACCGGATTTGCCAAGCATAATTAAAATATCATTGGCTCTAATAACATATTCGGCAGCTGGTACGAGAATAAAGTTATCCGGTTCCTGCTCCTTCTTTATTGCGATGATATGAACATTGTATCGCGCTCGCAGATTCAACTCTTTCAAACTCTTTTCTATAAAACTCTGAGGAGCAGCCGCCTGCAAGATCTCAAACTCTTTAGTCAGAGGAACGAAGTCAAGAATGTTGGACTGAGATAATCCCCGAGCCACCCTTACCGCCATGGCTCTTTCCGGATGAATAATTTCAGTTGCTCCAACTCGGACCAGAATTTTTTCGTGATCTTCATCCAAGGCCTTGACAAGGATTTTTTGGACCCCTATTTCCTGAAGATACAAACAAATCAAAATGCTGGAACTGATCTGGGTGCCGGTGGAAACGATAACTGCGTCCATTCTTTCAAGCCCCAAGCTTTTTAGGGTTTCTTTGTTGGTTGCATCAAAAACGATGGACTCCGTCGCATGATGCTTAATTGCCTGCACCCTCGTCTTGTCCTTATCGATAACAATCACTTCGTGTCCATCCTCATATAAGGCCATAGCCGTATATGTTCCGAATTTCCCAAGTCCTATTACCGCAAATCTCTTCATGAAATTTCCCTTATATTATCCAATCATGATATTTTCTTCGGCATGCTCAATGCCTTCAGTCATGGTACCAACACCAATGACAATATATGAAAAGGCTAAAACGCCGATTCGCCCGATCAGCATGGTTAAAATTATCCACCCCTTACCCCATATTGACAGTTCCGGGGTTATCCCCATAGACAGTCCAACAGTGCCAAACGCCGAGACGGTTTCAAAAAAGTATCCAAGAAAGAAATTGTTACCTCCATCGATATCTTGATTACCAGGTGCTCTGATCAACAGCATGAACAAAACAATACTGACGATGCCGATAGAAACAAGGATAAGAGAGAGGCTTCTGTTTACAGTTTCGATCGGCACACTTTTTTTAAACATATTGACACGCCGTTTTCTCTTGATTCTAGCCAAAGTAAACATTACGACCAAAGCCAGAGTCGTTGTTTTAACACCACCTCCGCAAGAACCGGGAGAGGCTCCGAAAAACATGAGAAAAATCATCAACGCAAGGGTTGCTTCTCTTAACGAGGCGATATCAACCGTGTTAAATCCGGCAGTACGACAGGTAATTGATTGAAATAACGGAATCAGAAGGCGATTAGATAAGGTTTGTGTTTCACCAAATGATTGCCTTTCCAAGAACGCGAACAGCAGCGCTCCTGCTATTATCAGGCTCACGGTTGTCAGCAAAACAGTTTTAGTCTGTACTGCCAAACTGACCCTTTTCTTTCTTCTGTTCATCAACCAAGCTTGAAGATCGTAAATCACAGGAAACCCAATACCCCCTATTACAATTAAGCAACATATAATTACATTGAACAATAAGTCGTTACTATAGCGCATCATGCTGTCAGGAAATAGTGCGAAACCGGCGTTACAAAATGCCGAAATTGAATGAAACATCCCCATATAAACGGCATCCAAAATCGGGAGTTCACGAGCCCAATGAATGGTCAATAAAATACCCCCAAAAAACTCGACCCCCAGCGTAAAAAAAATAATATTTTTAATCAGGTTGAAAATATCTTCTCTGGGACTATGGGCGAACATTTCCTGCATAATCATTCGATGACGAAAAGAGATGATTCGGCCTATCCAGCGAAAAAGGGCTACGGAAATGGTCATCACACCGAGGCCTCCTATCTGGATAAGTATGAGGATGACACTTTGACCGAAGGACGTAAAATAGCTCCCGGTATCAACCACGACAAGGCCGGTTACACAGACAGCGGACGTAGCGGTGAATAGTGCATCCACCCAAGTAATTGCGCCGCTTTTTGTGGAAAATGGCAGTTTGAGAGCGATCACTCCCACAATAATGACCAAAAGAAAACTGGTCAATACGACTATCGCTGGATGTGCCTTATATCTTCTCCCGCGGAAGGTCATAGTCAAGGCCTCGGCTTCAGATAATATTCACAGTGAAGATGGTTATCTGTCTCGCAAATTTCATTCAGTCTACAGCCACCAAGCACCATCCGGTCGAGATATGCTCCGCACACTTTCATTTCATGTTGCGAATCAACTTTGCTGTAATGCAGGAAGGGGCATAGCATAGCCAACTGTCGTTCCACTCGATCATCCTGTCCCATTCGATGGATGCAGAATTGAATTTGACGAAAATCCAATAAACTTTCACTTGCAAATTTAACGAAATCCACACCAGCCTCCCGAAGCCGCTCCAGAATCGTCCGATGCTTTGAATTGAGCAGCGCTAATACGGTACAGCTGCTGGTGTAACGGTTTTGTTTCAGCACAGCACAAAGCTCCAAGAGAGGTTCGCGCTCCCTTAACGGCATCTTCCCAAAACGGATCACGATGATTTTTGGAGTATCGGTAACAGCCTTATCCAAGCATCTGACAGGACTATTGACGCATGTCACATCGGATGGCGATAATCCGCAGAACTCACCGGTAGGGTCACACAACAAAAAAAGTGATTTTTGCGTCTGATCTTCATTAGGGTTTGCATTTTTTTCCAGCAGTAATCACCTCCTTGTCGACCGCGACATTATAAGACGAACATCTTTCCCAAGCTTTAACAAGCTGACTAAAATGACGATAAACTCTAGCCGGCCGAGAAACATTGCGAAAATTTCGAGCCAAAGAACCACATCCGGCATATCGGGTGAAGTCAACCCTACAGAAAGACCTACGGTTCCGAGCGCAGAGGCAAACTCAAACAGAGAATCGCTAAGGCTGTAACTGTTGGCACATAGGAACATGACCCCAAATATATAGATTACAAGGTATAAAAAGACAAAAACCGCTATCTGACGGACTCTGGTGCCATCAACGAAGACTCGCCTGTTGCCGTTCCATACGGGGAATTCTAAAATCGCTGTCCTTGGCATGAGACGGCGTTTGATGTCCCAAAAAATCAATCTATATAAAAAATAGATACGAAATTGCTTAATACCGCCGGCCGTGGAACAGGTACCACCTCCAATGAGCATCAGGACGACCATGAGAATCATACCAAATACATTCCAGCTTGCATAACTGGTTGTGGAAAAACCTGTGGTTGTGAGTGCCGACACCGTCTCAAACACCGCGACCCGTATTGATTTACCAAGCTGCGGATAGATAGTTTGACAGGTGAATATAAATGCGGCAACGGCCGACAACGGAATTAAAACGGCCTGCAAACGAACTTCACCATTTTTTACAATAAAGCGAAGCTTTCCGCGCCAAAGGAACCAGGCGGTGACAAAACTCAAGTTTCCAAGCATCATGAGCGGAAGCGTCACCGCCTCGATTGCGGTTGAGTCCCAATATCCGATGCTCTCTACTCTTGTTGAAAAACCACCTGTAGATACAGCGGCAAAAGCATGGTTAAACGCATCAAAAAAGGGCATTCCCGCCATACGATAGGCTAACGTCCCGACGACGGCATAGCACATGTAAATAACTAGGACCAGACGCGCCGACTGTCGAATATGCGGGACAAGCTGTTCGCTACGTCCCTCGGCACTCGAAATACCGACCCCAGTCGGGCCTACGATGGCGGACATCATGATAATGGCCAAGCCGGCCCCTCCGGCAAACTGGATGATGCTACGCCAAAACAGAATCATTGGACCAGCGACGGTCACATCTACGACAGAAAGCCCCGTAGTGGTCCATCCACTTACCGACTCGAACACGGCCCTGGAATAAGGAAGTCCCAAAAGAGGAACAAATGGCCATGCGGAAAACAGAATGACCACGATCCAGCTTATTAGAACGATAATACCGCCTTCTTGGATTGATAGAGAAACATTGGAGCTGGACCGAAATCGCCGCCACAAGAAAAACCCCACCAGAGCGAGGCATCCTGCGGGAAGACAGAACGAGAAGGCATTTGTAGCTTCCTCTGGGTTTGATATCAAAACAAAAAGCGGAGTCACCATCACTGCACTGGAAAGGATAAGGATCACGCCAATGGATGAGAGGATTGCTGTATAGCGCCTTTTAAGATACTCTTTTTCCCTCAAAGCCGTTGCCCCTCTGCTGACTCTCGCCGGTAAACACTTTCAGTGCTGAACCATGATTTTCCGGGAGGGTGATCAACACCAGCCGGTCGCCTGCCAGCAAATTATTTGCACCCCGCGGAACGATTGGTTGGTTGTCACGAATCAATACCGCAATCAAAGCGTTTTCAGGAAGATCGATATCCTTTAACACCTTGCCTGCAACGGGCGAATCGACGTCAAGTATGATCTCAGTCACATTCACCCGTCCTTCTCCGACAGACATCAGATTAAGAACTTGTTCCAACGAAGCGCGTTGTTCAATCAAGCTGCCGACAATTTGCGTAGTCGAAAATGCGGAAACTCCCAATTTTTCAAATATTTCTGTGTTGTCAGGGTCATTTGCCATGGCTAAGACTTTTGTTACTCCAAACTTGAGTGAGGCCAGTTGGCAAATAACCAGATTGTCCTGGTCATTCGGGGTAATGGCAAGAACCGCGTCGGCCCCTATGATCCCGGCGTCCTTAAGAATCGCGGCATCACTGCCGTCTCCGCAGATCACCATAGCGGAAAGTTGACGGGCCAGTTGAATGCATTCATCTTTCTTGCGGTTGATAATAACCACTTCATATCCCTTGGCAATGAAATTACGGCAAATGAAATAAAGAGTCTTACCCCCTCCTACAATAAGTACCTTCATAACCGTGCACCTTTCGGATTCATACTCCCATTGAAGACGACACGTAAAAACATGTCTACAGCGACAGTCGTGGGACAGATAGTTTCGATGCCAAGTTGTGCGTAGACCTCCTCTCTTTTGGGGTCGAAAACTCTAGCTATCACCAGGCGGACATTGAAAATCTTTTGGGCGATCTGAGCTACCATCAGGTTTACATTATCCTCGTGTGTTGTCGCGATCAGGACATCTGCGTTTTTAAGCTTGGCCTCATTTAATATCGCCATATGGGTGGCGTCACCATCAATTCGAAAGCCACTGAAATCGGGTGAAAGATCATTGAATGCGGTCTCATTCATATCAATCATCACGACTAAATTTCCGCTATGACTGAGCTGGTTGGCTAAATGTGAACCTAAACGTCCACATCCAACAACAACTATATATCGGTTATTTTTTATTGCTTTTCTCATCGCTGACATTGTCCTTTCGGTCAGCATTCTTGCTGCCCGATCCGAGATTGATTCCACTTATGATGTTTGCCGCATGCGCCTGATTAATTTTAATATTTCCCAGATGCCGAGAAAAATTATTGAAGCAACACACACCAATACCCAGTCCAAAGAAAGCAGATCGCTGAATCGAAGGAAATCACTGATCAATGGGGAATAGATAGCTATCAACACAAGCCCGATGGAGGCGATGATTGAGACTAACAAAATTATGTTCGTCAAAATGTTGCGGTTGAAAAGCGAAATACTGTCGTACCGGCGTTCAAGTGTGTTGATGTACTGGCAAAATACTATTGTGGCGTAGGAAAGAGAAGTGACCCTCATATAGGTCATCTCAGAACTTTCCATTGTAAACATGATTCCCTCACGGTATATATAAAACAGAAAGTTCAGGAAGGACAATCCACCTATCAGGGCACCAAGAGAAACGACTTCAATACTAGATTTAAAATCAAGCATACGTTTTTTCGGATCACGGGGAGGTCTGGACATCAGGCCCTTCCTCGGGGGATCAAAGGTAAGGAAGGTAAGAGGCATGATTTGCCCCAGCAAATCAATGGCCAGGATCTGAACTGCCAAAATCGGCAGTGGAAGATGCCATATTGCAATTCCCAATAACCCGAAGAGCACCAAGGTCAGTTCACCACTGTTGGTGGTTAGAGTTGAGAAAACTGTTTTTTTCAAATTGTCGTATATGGTTCTGCCTTCCCTGATTGCATAGACGAGCGTGGCGAAACTGTCATCAATCAGAACAAGCTTTGCTGCTTCCTTCGCCACATCTGTGCCCCTTCTACCCATGGCTACTCCGATATGAGCCTTTCGTAAGGCTGGTGCATCATTGACACCATCTCCGGTGACGGCGACAACCTCCCCCAGCTCTACCAGCAAAGTAACAATTTTTAATTTATCTTCCGGGGCCACACGTGAAAAAATGATGGATTCTTTTCCGGCAAGTATTTCCCTCAATGCTTCGTTATTCATTTCATTCAGTTCTATGCCGGTTATAGTCAATATTTCACCACCTTCGGCAAGTCCGATCTCCCTTGCAATTGCCTTGGCGGTTATTTCGTAATCGCCCGTAAGGATAAATATGCGAATTCCCGCATTTCTTGCTTCGGCGACAGCCTCCCGGACACCATCCTTGGGCGGATCGATCATGGCCACAAGGCCTAGAAAAGTAACATCACACTCCACTTCATCCTTCTCGTACTCACCCTCGCGGGGGACTAAAGACTTGTTGGCGATAGCTAAAACACGCATGCCGTTCTCGGAATATCGTTCGTTCTCTTTACAAATTTGTTGCTTATCCTCCTCGGTGATCGGTATAGCTTCGCCTTCCTTATGAATATATCCACTGATGGCAAGAATACTTTCCGTGGAGCCTTTCATCGCAAGGAAAATTTCATCTCCGAAGCGGTGAACGGAACTCATTCGTTTTCGATCCGCATCAAAAGAAAACTCTTGCAGTTTGTGTTTTTCCTTCTCTTCCAAATCCGGATGGATGCCAAATTTGGCAGACATAGCCACTATCGCAGCTTCTGTCGGATCTCCTACCGAATACCAGTCGAAGTGACCTTTGTCCGGTTGATGGATCTCCGCCGTGGAAGCCAAGGTTGCAGCAGTCAGCAAAACCTCCATTTCTTTGATGTCTTCCCGGCGCAATGGTTCTTTTTGTTTGTTTAATATGTCGCCCTTCGGCTTATAGCCTGTCCCGGTAATCCAATAGTCGGCACCATTGAACCAGACGGAACGGACCGTCATCTCACTCATAGTCAATGTGCCCGTCTTATCTGTACAGATCACCGTGGTCGAACCCAGGGTTTCAACAGAGGGTAGGTTTTTAACAACAGCGTTTCGTGCTGCTAGTCTACTACTGCCGGATGTCAACGCGACTGTCACCTGCGCCGGGAGTGCCTGCGGCACCACCGCCATGGCGACCCCCAGTGCATAGGTAAGACTCAGGAAAAAACTAAATTTCTGCAGCACTCCGACAACGAAAAGTGCTGCGCCAATGATGACAACCATAACTGTAAGCTTTCGTGCCAGATCACGCATCTCTTCCTGAAGTGGAGTGACTGTTACACCTGTTTTACCGGTCATACCGGCAATTTTGCCGGTCGTGCTGTCCATGCCGGTCGCGACTACAACACCGGTTGCGTGACCTGAGACAATTATAGTTCCGGCATATCCCATGTTTGTTCTATCAGCCAGGCCGACATCTGCCTCGAGAGGTTCGGTTGTTTTTTCTCGCGGCACCGATTCCCCGGTAAGTGCAAACTCATTGGTCTTGAAATCCGTAGTCGCGATGAAGCGAACATCGGCGGGTAGATTATCGCCGGTTTCCACGACAATAATATCGCCAGGGACCAGGTTGCTCGCATCTGTCTCCACGAGTTCCCCATCTCGGCGGACCTTTGCCGGAGAGCGCAGCATCTCCTTCAAGGAATCAACGATTTTTCCCGCCCGGTATTCCTGAATGAAGCCAATGATCGCATTAACCAAAACAATAATGAAAATAATGGCGGTGCCTCGATAGTCACCGATAAAAAGGGAAATTAGGCCTCCAATGATAAGGATAATGATCAGAAGTTCCCGGAATTGTGCCAGAAATAACAGCCACAACGGCATCTGTATCTGAGTTTGCAATTCGTTTTTGCCGTATTTGCGCAGAAGACGCTCCGCCTTCCGTCTGGACAGCCCCTCCCGGGAGGTACGGAGTGCTTTGATCACATCATCTTCCGCCATTCGGTAATAACTGTCCACTTTCATAGTTTTATCCTATTGACCGATCGGCAAAGTGAAGATGAAGGTGCTGCCCTTACCGGGGGAGGATTCCACCCAGATCGTGCCTCCATGGGCTCGCACTATTTCTTTACAGATGGCAAGTCCCAGCCCCGTACCACCGGCCTCTTGACCTTTTACTTGCACAAATTTATGAAAAATCCTGGTTTGATATTCTTGGGGAATCCCCAGTCCATCGTCATGAACGGAAAGATGGATATGCGGACCAATTCTTTCAGCGGCAAGTATAATATGTCCACCCTTCTGTACGTACCTGAGAGCATTGGAAATAAGGTTGGTCAAAACCCATGTTATTTTGTTTGCATCCGCACGGACTTTTGGCAAGTTATCGTCCACTTTATAGGTGAGCGTTGTCTCCTTCATATCAAGCTGACTTTTGAAAATGATCCGCACATGGTCGAAAAGATTTGAAACTTCAACTTTCTCAAATTCCATTTCGATCCGGCCAGCCTCTATTTTCGATAAATCCAACAAATCATTAACCAGAGCGTTTATTCGGTGGACACCCTCATGAGCAGCCTGGAGAAGGCCTCTATCTTTTTCGGGAAGTGCCTGGGCGGCATGCTCCAGAAGGAGATCAACACTCATGCCCAGACTGGTCAGGGGTGTTCGCAACTCATGAGAAGCTGCCATAACGAACTCGCTTTTGAGTTTCTCCACTTCCTTTAACCGGGTGATGTCTCTGAGTAAAAGCACAATGCCCGACAGGTTGTGATCTCTGCCCCGAATAGCGGTAACGGAAAACAGGTAGTGTCGTTGCCGTTCGTCCTCTGATAGGACGATGATCCGCTGTTCTTCGGGTAATTTGGGAGAGGCTCCGGTTTCAATGGTGTTTTTGATCAAATCACAAACAGCGGGGTCTGGAATTATCTCGGTGCAAAGCAAAGAAGATGTCTCGGCAGATGCTAATCCCAGCATTTGGCGTGCAGCCGGATTGATGCCGGTTATCTTGAGCTGGGTATCAAAAACCACCAATCCATCCTCGATGCTGGAAAGAATCGCCTCCCCCTTATTCTTCTCTGAAATGATCTGTTCGATGTTCATCTCGTGATATCGAAGGAGCTGTGTGGCCATTTGGTTAAACTCGCTGGCCAAGCAGCCCAGTTCGTCTTCGGTTTCCACCGGTACCTGTACGGCATAGTCCCCTGACGAGATCTTTCGTGACGCCTCCATGAAACGTCGAATCGGCCCTACAATCCTCTCGGCGAGAAACAGGCTGAAAATCAAAGCTACAATCAATGCCGCCGCGGCTACAAGCGATGTGGACCAGATGGCGTGTTTTGCCACATTCGCAGCTTTCACACTGGCGGTGTACATGGTTTCCTCATTCAGGCAACGTAAGCCGATGCATACATCACGGACCTTTGCGAAAAGAGGGTAGATCGATTCCTGATATGACGAGTATGGTGATGGTCTCCGAGCAATGTCATGAAAATCGATCCATGTGAAAAATTGACGTCGATAGGCAGCATAATCAGACTCGATGGCTTGAACCAATTTCGCCTCACCTTGTATTGTAATATTGTCCTTGGCACGAGCCAACCACTCTAAAAACACAGCTTCGTTTTCCCGGAATTGATCAGTTCCTTTGTTAACATCCCCCAAATAGATGAGCAGGATTGCGCTGTCCTGACGTTCCAACGCGTCCACCATGTTCTCGGCGGCAAGAATACTTCTGTAGTTTTCGCTGAGGATTGCCTCAGACGCCTTACCCAGAGCAATGAGATTTGTGACCGCCCATGCAACCACCAGTCCCATGAGAATAAAGGCAACGCCATAGCCGATGAAAATCTTTTTTTTTAGTGTCATAGGAAACAGTCCTTTGTTAGTCCTATAATGGCAAAGATATATAAGGTTACATAGCAACGAATGTACCAAATATAATATATTTAAAATTCAATATCTTATGGATATAAAAGAAAAAAGGAACTTTGAAAACTGAAAGGAGAGAATGATTGTACCTTGCAAAATGCAAGGTGTATAAAGCAAAAAAACCCGGAATCAAATTCCGTAGGTTTTTCTCCTCCGCCAAAGTGTTGCCTGGTCGATACCCAGAACGTCCGCCGCTTCCTGAAGCGAGGAGGTGGATGCTATGACTCTTCTGATATGCAGTTCTTCGATGGTGGACAAAGGTACTTTGTCGCCAATTGCGGGAGTGGGAACGGTTGGAATTATATTACCGGGCAGATCGTTGGCACCAATCCTCTCCCCGCTTCCCAGAATCACAGCACGTTCTATTGTATTACGCAATTCCCGGATATTACCGGGCCACACATGCTTTGTTAGTAAATTTTCAGCTTCCTCGGTAAAGCCTAGCAATGTCTTGTGATTGGCTTTACAGAAATAGGCAAGAAAATCAGCCGCCATCGGCATAATGTCCTCCCTCCGCTGACGAAGAGGAGGAATTGTCACACTGATCACATTGAGCCGATAAAACAGGTCTTCCCTGAAGCATCGCTCCACAACCCGTCTTTCAAGATCAGCGTTAGTGGCGGCGATAATACGTACATCGGCCTTGCGTAACGTTGAATTTCCGAGACGCTCGTACTCCTTGTCCTGGATGAAGCGAAGTAGTTTCGCTTGAACTGAAAAGGCCATATCTCCGATTTCGTCCAGAAAAAGAGTGCCCCCCTCACAGGCCGCGATTCGACCGGGATTATCTAGTACAGCTCCCGTAAAGGCCCCTTTGACATATCCAAACAACTCGCTTTCGAGGAGTTCGGATGGAACCGCCGGACAGGCGACAATCGCCATAGGTTTTCCCGACCTAGAACTCCACTGATGAATGGCCCGGGCAAAGACCGATTTTCCCGTTCCACTTTCTCCCTGCAACAAAACAATGGCCTCTGACGCAGCAGCTTTTCTCAATGTTTCAATCACACGCTGCATGCCGGGGTTTTTGCTGAGAAGCCGATCTTCCGGGCCAAGCTGATGCATATCCTCTCTAAGGACAGCAATTTCATTCTCCAATTCACGAATTTTGCCGATCCTGCGGGTAATAAGTTTGACTTGATCCGGAGTGAAGGGTTTTGCGATGTAATCCGTAGCACCTCGCCTAATGGCTTCCACAGCGGTTTCGATGGATGCATGAGCCGTGATAACAACGATTTTGATCCAAGGTGAGTCCGACAGTAAAACCGGAATCAAATCCATGCCGTCTTCTTCTCCAAGTTTAAGGTCCACGAAGGCCATATCAAATGACCGTCTTTCGGCCTCTTCGACAGCGTCGGCGGGATTGCTCACTGCAATTACCGTATGTCCTTCCGTTGCCAAACAGTACGAGAGAGTCTTACGGATATTGGCTTCATCATCAATGACTAATATTTGCAACATTATCTAAAATCCTCTCTATTCAAGGAAGCGCGCACCGAACATGGTGTCAGTCAGTCACTTATTAAACGACGGATTGTCGCTGAACTGTTTGAACAGCTCGGTGTGATCGGCCAAAAGCTCAATCATGACTCATTGCAGTGGGGCACCGTACTCGATTCGCGCTGTTTTCTTGTCGTTATTCTTCATGGCATTCTGGCAGGTCGCATCGGCGCTTACCTTCTCAGCTCTATGGGCATTTTGTTTTATAGCAACGTCTGCCAAAGGCTAAATGAGTGAGTCTGAACGCACCTCTCCCCCGTTAATAACTTCTTCAAAATATATGAATCACACGTGCTAAGTCAAACGATCTTTGCCGATTAGAGCCGATCACTTTCTAAAAACTATGATTTATCGATGCGCTGTTTCTCTTTATTTTATATATCTTTCAGATGATTTTTCATTACAGTTTCCATTACAGAAGATGCCTATTGATTTTACATAAGTGTAATCGCTATTGCCCCTGTAATTACGCCTGTTTTACACTTTTAGCCTTTTTTATGATACCTTTTAGGTGAGATTGTAATGACACTCGGCTGGTATACACATCCACACGGTTTTAGTTTAATGAATATTTGTAATGGGTCGGCAAATAATTTCCGGTTTGGACAATCCCTTTTTTTATGTTTTGAGCCCGTAATTTTCACTATCGCTTACCAAAGATATCTACTTCTAATAACAGGTTTTAGGGCTTTTTTTACCAATATCAGATATATTTCCCCAATATACTTTGACCCGAGTTCCGGTACCCTTATCGGAATCAATTGAAAAATATCCGTTTGACAGTTCCGTTCGCTCTTTCATGCTAATCAGACCCAATCCTTTTTCCGGACTGCCGCTTGAATACCTTTCATTTAAATCAAATCCCTGTCCATTATCTTTGATACTCATTTCAATGTGATTGTTTTCTTTCCTTAGTTCAATATGGATGAGATCCGCTTTACTGTGCTTTGCAATGTTGCTCATCGCTTCTTGGAGAATTCTGTAAATTACGATCTTTAAATGAGAAGGAACTTGATTTTCTTGTATTTCTATTTTTTTAATTATACGAATCGTATTATACATTTCCTGAAAATCTCGGCAAAAGGATTTAATGGCCGCTACAATTCCAAGAGCATCCAAAATAGGGGGACGCAAGTCGGACATGATTCTCCGCAGTTCTTCGATGCTTTTCTGAACCATTGAAACAATCGTTTCCAATGAAATTTCCGAATGAGCCGAATTCGCATCGGATGTCTTTAATTTGTTGTTTAAAAAGATTTTGATGGCGACTAGATTCTGAGCAATGGTATCATGGAGCTCTAAAGAAATTTTTTTTCTTTCATCTTCTTGTGCCTTTAAAAGCTGGGAAGATAAAAATTGGAGTTCATGCTTTGATTTTTCCAACTTTTCTTCCATTTGTTTTCGTAGGGTGATATCCATGATGTTTCCAAGAATAGCAGGTTCTCCCTTATAATCGATCAGACTATTTATTCGCTCAATCCAAATTATACTTCCATCTTTTTTAAGGCCTCTTGCTCTATATTCCGATGGAACTTTTCCGCCTATGAGACGTTTTTCCCTCAACTCGGCTACAAAAGCTCTATCCTCGGGGTGAACGAGCCGCCATGATTCGATACCTGCTAATTCTTCTTGGGAATAACCATAGATCTCGGCAAATCTTTTATTTGCAAAGATGATTTTTCCGTTTTGGTTGATGTATATGCCGGTTAGAGAGTTTTCAACCAGTGTGCTGTATTTTTTTTCAGATTCCTGAAGTGCGCTTTGGGCCTGTTTATAATCGGTGATGTTTACCCAATTGGCCAAGTAATAATTGAAGACGCCGTTTTTTTTGACGGACACACCTGTTATTTCTATCCAGAACCGTTCCCCATTTTTTTTCTGAAAATACTCTTCAGTTTTATCAATACCGTGGTTAAGTGCTTGATCAAAATCCTTAAGAATTTTGGGAAGTGTTTCCTTCGTCCACCAAGGATGCGGTGATTTGTTTCCGATCAGTTCTGCAGCTGAAAAACCGGTTAGATTTTCTAAGGCTGGATTTACATATTTTATTTTTTTATCTGAACCGATAACGATGATTGGATTGGGCGAATTATTTAACAGGCCGGAACGAAACTCTTCAGCTTCCCGCAACGCTCTTTCAGCCTCTTTTCGTTCAGTTATCTCTAATTGCAGTTGTTTGTTGATATTTGCAAGCTTTATAGTCCGTTCTGAGACCATGGACTCCAAATGATGACTATATCTATTGAGCTCTGAGATGAAATGATTAAAATATTCAGCCAATATTCCCAATTCATCTTTGGATTTAACTTCAACTTTTTTTGTCAAGTCCTTTGTCTTGGTAATATATTTTAGTGTCTTAGTAAAATTGTTGACATTAGATAAAATGTATTTCCCTGTAAAAGAGAGGACCAATATTGAAATTAAAACAGAGAAAGAAAAAATTAAAAAAAAGACAAAGATTGTATCGGCAAACCTTTCTTGAGATGTAATGAAAAACCGACTTATTAGTTTTTCATATTGCATCTCGGATTCGTTTAAATATTTGCCTAAAAAATTAATTGTTTCATCAGCGCTTCCTAGATAGATATTGGCTAAGTCTTCATCAAGCAAAAGGATTTCACTTATAGAGGCAATCCATTCTTGATATTCTTCAACTGCGCGTAGTATTGCTTTATCTTCTTTGCTTCTCAATTTTAAGAGTGAATTCAGTTGATTTTTTTTAATTGTGTCAAGGTGTTTGACTAAGTCGGAAATCGAATTTTTACTTTCTTCGGCGGTGATATACCCAAACGCCGTCCAGCGCACGATTTTACCTAATTCATTATGGATGCTCAGAATTTTTTGGGATGAGCTGGAAATATTTATTAAATTTTTGAACTTATTGTTAGCGATATCATTGATGACATTTTCCTGTTGAGCCAAATTTCTATAAGATATGATACCAACTAGTAATAAACTTGCTATTAGTGTTGCGGATAATAAAATGAATTTATGGAAGATTTTTGTTCGACCGATTATATCTTTCATTTTGAATGTATTATCTGAAAATATTAAATTTTGCCGTTAATTTGACCCCAACGTTGCAAAAGTCGGAGGACTCCTGAGCCAAGGCGCCAAGGGGGAAGCCGTAGTGAACTACTGCGACCCCTTGGCAACACCGGCTCTGGAGTTCTCCGGCTTTTACGTCATTGTTTATGCAACGTTGGGGTTAAATTAAATACCGGTTTAAAGTTCGCTGGTCCAAAAAAATCCTCATAACTAAATGCGCCGATCGTATCATTGCTTATAACGGGGATAAACGGACCGGCTCGGAACGGGAAATCTTTACCGGGCTTTTCGCCATTTAGAATTCGTACGATCATATCGACAGCTATTTTTCCTTGAACCGCGCTCAGATCACAAGGCGATGCGGTTACCAACCCATTCTTAATTTTTTCATATAATGTCGGCATTAGATATGTAGAAACAATTTTAATCCGACGATTGAGCCGCATTTCTTTTAAAATATCTACGGCTACATCTGCAGCCACTGCATTGCCAACAATATAATCTATATCCGGATGCTTTTTCAAAGCAGTCACGAGCAACTCACGCTGAATATCATAATCCGTATCTCCCCATTTGGGTGGAAGCAGTTTGATTTTACCGGGATTTTTCTTTAAGATCTCAAAAAAACCCTTCAAAGTTTCAGGAGCCCAGCCTGAATTAATAGGGCCGGGGAAAAAAGCCACATTGATTTTTTCCTCGCTACGCAAATTATTAATAATGAACTCTCCCGCCCGATATCCCATCTCATAAAATGATATTAAGGCCTTAGCCCTTATTGCGGGAGCATAAACATCAGTAATTACCTCAACAACAGGTATGCCCTTTTTAACCGTTTTTTCAATAAGAGAATCTAAAGCGGTATAATTTATCGATGCCAAAATAATTCCATCAACTTTTTCTTCAATCAATTGATTGAATTGCTCTTTTTGCTTTTCGATCTCTTCATATCCGCCCGCATAAAGAAGTTTGATTCCGATATTTAATTTTCTCGCTTCTGTTATAATGCCATAATTTACTACGCTCCAATAGGAATTTTTAAAATGCGGAAACAAAACCCCGATTTGATGTTTCTTTTTTAATTTCTCGGGTTGCAACCATTTTTCAATCTTTGGTCCTTTCAAACTTTTCGATGGGAAGCCGCATTGTTTTTGCTTTGCATCATACTCTCCATAATAGCTATTGACATATAAGCATTTTTCAGGAAACCTTTGTAGGTTTAGTTCATTTGCCTGCGATAGATTGCAGCAAATAAGCGCCATTGATATAACTATAATTGTTAAATGACACATTATTAATATCTTTAATGATAAAATATGAAGTTTTATTTGTTGCATCATTATTTCAGAGTAAATTGTATTTCAGTGGCCACGTTATCGAAAATAGATAATTATCTGTTCGATTCTATTAAAATAAGGTAATATTTAGAACGCATTATCATAGTTAGGGACCATATACTATTTTTAATAATAATTTTTAATTCATAAATATAATAATATATATAAAATAAATTTAATTCAATAATTGTTTATTTCTCTTAGTTGACAAAATTTTAGTCCAACGTATAATAATGATTAAGTAATCATCTAAGCTGATGCAGCAGAAAGATATCTGATTCTATAGCTGCGTATATGGCCGTTTTAATCGTTAATCGGGGTAGGTTACCTTTAAAGATTTTAGCGGAAAACATCATAATGAAAGTTGAAATCGAAAAAATAATACAGTCTGATCAGGCTGCCCAAGCGAAGGTGTCTTGGGCACAAACTCAAGCTGAAGAGATCAGGTCTCAAGCCCGGGAAAAGTCAAAGCAAATCATAACCCAAAAAGAAAGGGAAATATCGACACTGAGAAAACAAGAAATAGAGAGAATCTTATCGGAAGCACGCGCCAAGTCTCAAAATATTTTAGAGGAAACCGATCGATATATTGAAAAATTACGTCTTCGAAAAAATGAACAGTTGGAAGGGTTAATCAAAGATCTTTTGACGGAGGTAAGCGGTTTTTGATCGTTAGAACGTTCAAGTATTCCTTTGCCCACGCTAAAACAAGGGCATTGAAAGGCAATCTTTTGAGCGCCGAAGACTGGGAGGATCTTTTAAGACTTCAGAGCCTGAAAGATGTTATCAAGTACTTAAGCGGAACAGATTACGCAGAGGTACTCTCGCATCTTCCAAAAGGACAACATGAGGCTGAGGTTTTATCCTTAGCATTTTATGATGAGCTTTTCAGGGATTATGCGAAGCTTTTGAAGGCGGTTCCCGGGAAAAGTTCTTCGATTCTCAAGGCCTTGCTCCTACGGTATGAAGCTGAAAATCTAAAAACGATTCTGCGTGGTATCTGGGAAGGAAGAAAACCGTACGATATAAGATTTTTGCTCTTTCACTTAGGGCCTCTTTCCAAATTACCCATGGGAGACCTTTTACAGACAAAAAAAATAGCCGATGCCATTGAACTTCTTAAATCTACCCTGTTTTATTCATCGTTAATACATGCATTGCCCCAATTTAAAGCTCAAGGCAAGCTCTTTCCTTTGGAGATTGCAATAGATACGACGATTTTTGAAAATATTGTTGCGAACTTGAAAACCTTGACCGGATATGATCGTAAGCAGACGGCGATTTGGGTTGGCGAATTGATCGATTTTGAAAATTTGTGTTGGTTGATCCGATTTCGTCATTTTTATGGTCTTACACCCGAGGAAATTATCAATTATATCTTGCCCGGTGGGAAAAGACTTGGAATTCGGGACCTTGGCGGTCTTGCTAGAATTTCCGACCTGTCATCCTTTTTGAAAGCTTTGCCTCCGCCTTATCGGAACGTTTTGATAAAGGCTAAGGATTGGCAGGAGATTCAAACTTTTTTTAAGAGATGGTTTCTCAACCGGCTTTATAAAATTTTTCGCAAAGACCCCTTTCAGATTAGTATCCAACTATCTTATCTTTTAATAAAGGAGATAGAAGTGAAAGCGTTGGATGGACTCGTATCTATTTTGGATCTCGGCTCGCCTCCTGAAAAATTGCTTGAATTCATGAGTATTCCGACAAGAGGGGTTTCTAATGTTTAAACCGGAAAAGTTAATCAGAATTACGATTCAAGTTCCATTACAATTTATATCGGCAGTTACCGCAACGCTTACCCGGTTTAAACTGCTTCATTTAGTACGTATCAGCGAAACCTATCTCGGCCATCTTGGATATACGGCTGACACAGATGAGGGACTTATTAAAAAATTTGAAGAACTTTTTAAGGAAGTTAAATTTATTATAGAAGCTTTGGCGGTTCGTGCGGAGCAGATCGCCTTGCAAGATCTTGTTATTCCCGAGAAAGATATTTTTAGGATCAAGGATCGCCTTAAGGAGGTAAAGAAAGCGGTTGAGCCGACTTTAAATAGTTTGAAGATTGCGGGGGGGGAGCTTGTTGAAAAAAAAGCCCTTAGTGATAAAATTAGTTTCTTACCCGCGGATTTTGATTTTTCACGTCTGAAGGATTGCCGATTTGTCAGCTGGATGATTGGTTTGGTACCGGCACGTGGTCTTGAAAAACTTGAGGAAAGTTTAGCGGAAGTTCATCACGCTTTTACCCATATCGGCACTTTCCAACAACGTGCGGTTATCATGGTATTTGGTTTAAAAAAAGATGAGTCTATTTTAGAGAGAGCTTTAAAAGGAGCTTTTTTTGAAAAAATAGATATTCCTGCCCGGATTTCAGGGACTGCTGGAAAAATTATTGCCGATATCCAATCTCAAATAGAGACTCTCGAAGAGAAAAAAAAGCGATTATCTTTAGAAAGAGAGAGTTTTAAAAAAAAATATAGCGAAGAGTTACTTATAATTAAAGAAAAAATTATTGCTGCCCGCAATATTTTGACGGCGCGCCGTTTTTTCGGCAAAATAGACAAAAGCTATTTGATTTCCGGTTGGATACCGATTCGGCTTTTTGAAAAACTTAAAGAAACACTGACTGCAGTTACAGAAGGACAAGTAATTTTTGAAAAAGTGGATTCCGCTGAATTAAGGGAGATGCGCGAGGGTGTTATTAACATTCCGATTCTTTTTAATAATCCTATGTTGATCAGCCCTTTTGAGAAGCTGACTCGACTTTATGGAACTCCCCGTTATAAAGAAGTCGAACCGACGATATTTTTTGCGCTAAGTTTTTTGCTGATGTTCGGTATGATGTTTGGTGATGTCGGCCATGGTATTGTTTTGTTTATTGTGGGCCACATTATCTTCCGTCGTTTTTATAAGTATATGGATTACGGTGTTATTTTGATGGAGTGCGGTATCGTTTCGGCCATTTTCGGGTTTTTATACGGAAGCCTATTTGGGCTTGATAATGTGATTCCGGCTCTGTGGTTTCGGCCATTGAATAATATTTCTTATTTTATGAAAGTGGCACTTGGTGTGGGAATTTTTTTGGTGAGTTTGGGGTTTATTTTAAATTTAATCAATGCATTAAGGCTAAGCGAATATGAGGGATTGCTGAGTGCAAGCGGTTTGGCCGGTGCACTTTTTTACTGGATGCTGATCGGGGTGGGGGTAAAATACTTTTTTACCGGGCACTTGGCCCCACATGAGTTGAGTGTTTTCGGCTGGGTAGCGGGTCTGTTGATTACCATTATTGTCCTGAATCAACCTCTTTACCGTTTATTGTTCAAGAGGCAGCCAATAGGAAAAATTATCAAGCAAAAAGGCTTGTTAACTGAAATTGTTGAGTCGGTTGTGCAACTTTTTGATGACATCATTCGTTATTTATCCAATACAATTTCTTTTATCCGGTTAGCCGCTTTTGCGCTAGCGCATGCCGCCCTCTTTCTATCCGTTTTTTCGATTGCGGATTTGGTTGCCCATGAAAAAGGCGGCGGCCTATTTTACTGGTTGGTGGTGACCGCTGGTAATGCAGTGATCATTCTGCTGGAGGGATTGGTTGTCTCCATTCAGATTGTACGGCTTGAATATTATGAATTTTTTACTAAGTTTTTCAGAGGTGGCGGTGAGCAGTTCAAATCTTTTGATCATGAAATTGACTCGGAGAAAAACAACGTGTGACGTTTAAGTTCTATGTCCGAGGGGAGAACTTTATGAAATTCAAGAATTATTTCTTCATTTTTATCTATTTCGTTTTTTATCCGGCCGTTGTTTTTGCCGAGCAAGCCGCGGTTCAGGTGGGTTCTGCAACAAGTTGGGGGTACTTGTCAGCGGCAATCGCCGTCGGAGCCTCAACCCTGGGAGCTGGTTTGGCTGTTGCTGTTGTGGGATCAGCTGCAATGGGAGCCATGAGCGAAAAACCCGAACTTGCCGGGCGCGCTTTAATATTTCTTGGATTGGCCGAAGGGATTGCAATCTATGGTTTGATTGTCGCGGTCATGATATTGGGAAAGCTATGAAGATTTTTATTTTGGCCGATCCGGATACTTATCTTGCTTTTGCATTGGCCGGGATAAAGGGCCAGGCCATTAAATCGAGTACGGAGGTTGCCGAGGTGATTGAAAATTTAAACCATAAGCAGATCGGTATGATTTTGATCACGGAAGATTTGGCTCAAAGAAACCGAAAACTTATTGACCGGATATTGCTTCAGCCTAAGGGGCCTCTTATTGTAGAAATTCCGGATTTCAGAGGATCAAAATCAAAGCGACCAAAGACTGCCGAACGAATTCTTTCGCTGCTTAGAGGATAGAAATGCCGATTTGGGGAGAGTTGGAATTATTTTGTCGAGCCATTTTGAACGAGGGCAACAAGGAGGCTGAAAATATTTTAGCTATGGCCCATGCGGAAGCCGAACGGATTATTTCAACAACAAAAGACAAGGTCGTAAAAGAACTCCAGGAACAGCTTCTTGATGAAGAGAATAAGGCTTTTATTGAAACCCGACGGCTTTTGGATTCTGCCGAACTTGAGGCTCGGAAGAAAATAGTCACGTTTCGAGAGCAAGTTGTACAGGAAATTTTCGACATCTTGGTGTCGCGTTTAAAAACCTTCAACCAGCGATCGGAATATCCAGATTTTTTAACTGCAGCGATCAAAGAAGGTATCAACTCACTACCGGGCAAGGAATTTATCATCGAAGTACGAATGGAGGATTTTAAACTTGTCCAAAATAAACGCGCAAGCTTTGATGAGCAAGGGATTTTAAAGATTGATCTGAGAGCGTCAGCTTCTATTGAAGGGGGTAGCCGGATTTATACGGCTGATGAAAGATTGCTTTATGACAACAGTTTGCCGGCTCGCATGAAACGCCATGAAGATGAAATTCGCGGGGAAATCTGGAGAAGAATTTTTGGAACGGAAAGAAGCGAAAGATAGAAACGCCATCATCAGCGAGATTAATGGCCCGGTTATAAAAGTCAGGCATGCCCGAAGTTTTTCGATGAATGAAATGGTCGTCATCGGTGAGGAGGAGTTACTGGGTGAGGTGATCGAAATTTTTGGTGACCAAGCGACGGTTCAGGTTTATGAGGATACAACCGGATTAAAGCCCGGGCTTTTTGTTCAAGGTCAAGGATTGCCGCTTTTTGCAGAATTAGGTCCCGGGATTGTGGGACACATTTTTGATGGAACCCAAAAACCGCTTTCAGCAATGTATCGGGATTCAGGACCTTTTATTCGTGTCGGAAAAACCGCTGTGGCTCTGGATCGTGATAAGGCCTGGTATTTTAAACCGCAGATACTTTCGGGTACAAAAATTATGGGTGGGCAGATGATTGGTGTCGTTCAAGAAACCGACCGTATTGCTCACCGGGTGATGATACCTCCGAATCTAAACGGCCGATTGATGGAAATTGTGCCGGAAGGACTCTATACGGTGGCGGAAAAGATTGCCGCCATAGAGGATGAAAAGGGAGAAGTCCACGAAATTAAATTATATCAGAAGTGGCCCGTCAGGCAGATCCGACCGTATCAAAAACGTATTCTTCCCGATAAGCCGCTTTTTACCGGCCAACGGGTGATTGATTTTTTCTTTCCCCTGGCCAAAGGGGGAACTGCGGCAATTCCGGGAGGTTTCGGAACGGGTAAAACAATCACTCAGCATCAACTTTCTAAATGGGCGGATGCGAATATCATCGTTTATATCGGATGCGGTGAAAGAGGTAATGAAATGGCCGGTGTTCTATTAGATTTCCCAAATTTGCCGGATCCGATCACCGGCAGACCGCTTATCGAAAGAACCATTTTTATCGCCAATACATCGGATATGGCGGTTGCTGCCCGAGAGGCCAGCATTTATACCGGGATTACCATTGCTGAGTACTATCGGGACATGGGGTATCATGTTGCGCTGATGGCGGATTCTACCAGTAGATGGGCGGAAGCTTTGCGGGAAATTGCCGGTCGGTTGGAGGAAATGCCGGCTGAAGAAGGTTTTCCGGCGTATCTAGCCACAAGGCTGGCACAGTTCTACGAACGGGCGGGAGTTGTAATAACCCATGGTGGAGAAACCGGTTCGGTTTCGATAATTGGTGCAGTATCGCCTCCCGGTAGTGATTTTTCAGAACCGGTTACCCAACATACGAAGCGATATGTCAGCACGTTTTGGGCTCTGGATAAGGAACTTGCCGGTGCCCGCTATTTTCCTGCCGTTAACTATCTTAACAGCTATAGTGGTTATGTGGAAGCGGTTGCCCAATGGTGGCAACGAAAAGCAGGTCTTGATTGGGTTAAACTCCGCAACCAAGCTCTGACGATACTCAAGGAGGATGCACGCCTCATGAATATCGTTAAACTCATTGGCGAAGATGCCTTACCGGATGATCAAAAAGTGGTTTTCCATGGTGCGCAGCTGATAAAAGAAAATTTTCTGCAGCAAAGTGCTTTTGACCCCATAGATACTTACTCGGCCGCTGAAAAACAGGTCGTAATGCTGCAGATTATTATGAAATTTATTGAAAGAATGCAAGACACGGTTGTCGCCCATAGGATTCCTGTTTATCGAATCATGGAATTGCCTATTTTAGAAGAGCTTGGACGGATGAAGGTCCGCTATAAAGGGGATGATTTAGAACCCTTCAAAAAGATTCTTAACCGTCTTGAAGAACAATTTGATGATTTATTCAAGCGGGAGACTTAAAATTGACAGTTGGTTCCGGACTTCAATACATAGGCCTCTTTCGTGTCCAAGGGCCTTTGGTCTTTGTGAAAGGAGTCAAAGACGTCGGTTTCGGTGAAATCGCTGAAGTGGTTACCTTAGAAGGCAAGACTAGGCTCGGGCGGGTTCTTTCTATTTCAGATGAGCTGGCGATTATTGAAGTCTTCGAAGGAACGGTCGGCCTTTCCGCTATTAATACCAAAGTCCGTTTTCTAGGTCGGCCGTTTGAATATCGTGTTTCGGCTGAGGAAGTGTTGGGACGTGTCTTCGATGGCCTTGGAAGACCGCTCGATGGAGGCCCGCCGCCGATTGCCGGTAAAGCCCGTAACATTAACGGCATGCCCGTTAATCCCGTCGCCCGAGCTTATCCTCAGGATTTTATTCAAACAGGTATTTCAGCCATCGACGCCATGAATTCTTTGGTTAGAGGTCAAAAATTACCTATATTTTCAGGAAGCGGTCTTCCCCACGCTCATTTTGCAGCCCAGATCGTCCGGCAGTCCAGTCTCCTGGAAGCGGGAAAAAAGTTTGCCATTGTCTTTGCCGCAATGGGCACAAAACATGAAGAAGTGCAATTTTTCCGCAAAGATTTTGAAGAAAGCGGAAGCCTTAAAAAAGTTGTCATGTTTTTGAATTTAGCAGATGATCCATCTATCGAAAGGCTGATAACGCCGCGAATTGCTCTAACTGTCGCCGAGTATCTTGCCTTTGAAGAAAATATGCATGTTCTAGTGATTCTAACGGATATGACAAACTATTGTGAAGCACTACGAGAAGTGGCTGCTTCCAAAGGTGAAATTCCGAGTCGCAAGGGCTACCCCGGCTATTTATACAGTGATTTGGCCTCTATCTATGAGCGGGCCGGCAGAATAACGAACATCGGCGGCTCAATCACCCAGATTCCGATTCTAACCATGCCGGATGACGATATTACCCATCCAATTCCAGATCTTACAGGATATATCACCGAAGGACAAATCGTGCTCGATCGGGGACTTTTTCAGAAAGGGATCTATCCGCCCATCAACGTTTTACCTTCACTTTCGCGCCTGATGAGCGATGGTATCGGCGCAGATCGTACCCGAGAAGATCATCAAAATCTATCGAGTCAACTCTACGCCTTTTATGCTCAGGCAAAACGGGTGGAGCGATTGGCTTCTATTATTGGTGAAGAGGATCTTACAGCCAGAGACCGTCTTTTTCTTAAATTTTCAAATGAATTTGAGAGAAAATTCATCAATCAGGGTGCTTACGAGAACCGGACGATTTTTGAAACGCTTGACCGGGGATGGGAGCTGGCCATGATTCTCCCGACAAGAGATTTTACCCGCGTCCAACCCGAAGAAATAAAAAAATATGGTTCAAAAGCGGCGGTTGATGCCGATCCGGGATATGGGGATCCGGAAAACGGAAAGCCGGAACATGAAAATGAGGCCGGAAAATGGAAAGACTAATTATCTCGGTTAACAAAAACAATTTGATTCGGCTTGAAGAAGAGCTTGCTTTTGCTCAAGATGGTCTTGAGCTTTTAGATGAGAAAAAAGAAGCCTTGATGGTTCACCTCAGTACCTTATCTACAAAGGCGGAACAGGTACGGACACAAGTCAACCAATCATTGGAAGCTTCCTATAGGTATTTACGCGAAGCACTTTTGATACATGGCCGTGTGGTTTGTGAAAGATCGGCTCTTTGCAGCTTTTTAAATGAGGATGTTCAGCTTAGGGAAAAGAGTTTCATGGGTGTTGTGCTTCCCCATGTAATAATAGAACTTCCAAAACTTACGCCGCCTTATGGTTTCTACGGAACTGGCGCAGCAATGGATTCGGTTCTAAAAAGCATATATGAGAGTCTTGAAATGCTTGCCGAGCTGGCCGAAATTGAAGTTGGACTCTTTCGTTTGGTTGCTGAAATTAGAAAAACCCTTAGGCGTTTAAACGCATTGGAAAACATTTATATTCCGCTTTATAAATCAACGGTAAAATATATCGAAGAGAATTTGGAAGAAAAGGAAAGAGAATTTTTTTTTCAGTTGAAAAGGTATAAAGAACGCCATAAAGAGGTCGTGGATGGAGCTTTTTAAGAAGATTTTAGTGCCGGTGGATGGGTCCCGATATTCCCGTGATGCTGTTCGACTTGCAGCCAAAATAGCCAAAATTCATAATTCTGAAATTAAGCTTTTTCATGTTTTGGATGTATTGATGGTTGCCCAGCTCAAACGTCTTTCAAAAAAGAATGATGCCTCAATTCAGACTGAATTGAGGCATCAGGCATACGGCTTTCTTAAAGATATGGAACGTGAGATTAGAAAGGAGAAGGTCAATTTAGAGGTTTTGATCAAGGAAGGCATCCCGCACGAAGCTATTCTTCAGGAGGTATCTTCTTGGCAGGCGCAGTTGATTGTTATGGGCAAACTAGGCCGACGCGGAGTTTCCCATGTGGTTTTAGGCAGCGTAACGGAAAGGGTGATTGAATTTTCCGATGTGCCTGTTTTAGTGGTTAAATAAATATGAATCGTAAAGCCGATGTATTAAAAAAATCGTTTAAAATATCCATCGACAATCACCATCTCTGTGCCCAATGGATTCGACCGGGCAATGGTGTCGGCTCTCAAAATAATTCCAACAATGGCTGCAATGATAGACCCATTCTTGTTTTTTTGCACGAAGGATTGGGAAGTATTGCCCAATGGAGGGATTTCCCCGGCAGGCTCTGCCGGGCAACCGATTGTTGTGGCTTGGTCTATGAAAGATGGGGGTTTGGGAATTCCGATGCTCTCTTACGTGACCGATCATCGCAATATCTTTACGATGAAGCATTTAATACCCTTCCTCAAATATTGAAAGCTTGTCATATCAACCGGTCAATCCTCATCGGTCACAGCGACGGCGGTACGATCGCACTGTTACATGCAGCCAATAATCATAATAAAGTGCTCGGCCTGATCACCGAAGCCGCCCACGTGTTTGTAGAAGAAATTACTTTGGCAGGTATCAAAAAAGCAGTTAAAGCCTATAAAAATAGCAACCTAAAGGCAAAACTGGCTCAATACCACGGTGAAAATACAGACCGAATTTTTCACACTTGGGCAGATACTTGGCTGGATCCGAGCTTCAGGAACTGGAATATTGAAGCGTACCTCCCCATGATCACGGCTCCTTTGCTTGCCATTCAGGGGGAAAATGATGAATATGGCAGCCTTGCTCAGGTAAAGAGCATCGTGGATCATGTAATGGGACCGGCGAAATCCTTAATCATTCCTGATTGCGGGCATATTCCCCATCACCAGGCGCTGGAAATTGTTCTTGCGGTAATGAAGTCCTTTATTGAACAATTAATTAATTTTAAATTGTTTCTTCCTGAATAGTTTTACGCATGCATTTACGACATCGGAATCATAAAGAACGTCTTTGTTCTTTTCAAGTTCCTCTAAAGCGGCATCAATGCCTAAAGCCGGTCGATAGGGGCGGTGAAGGGCCATTGATAAAACCACATCGGCAACACCCAGAATCCTTGCCTCTATAATAATGTCTTTACCCACGAGACCGTTCGGATAACCGGTGCCATTCATCCTTTCATGATGTTGTTCGATAATCTTGGTAACCGGCCACGGAAAATCTATTCCCTTTAATATATCGTAGCCCGCCTGGACATGAAATTTTGCCATACTGTATTCAATTTCCGTTAATTTATCCGGTTTACTCAGAATTTCAGCCGGTACATATAATTTACCGACATCATGGATACAGCCTGCCATCCGAATCCCTTCGATTTGATCTTCCGGAAGCTTCATTTCTTTAGCAATGGCAACTGATAAATTTGCTACCCTTTTTTGATGACCGGCGGTGTAAGGATCTCTTAACTCTACGGCGGTTGCGATGGCCTGGATAGTGGCTTCCATTGCATATCGCAGCTTTTGCATCGTCTGCCGGTGATGAACACGATTACGCAATGCAACAATACCATAGGCCAGGTCGTCTGCGAGCTGCTTGAGAAGTTTGACCTCATCGGGGTTGAAATCATCCGCCCCTGCTGCGTAGATATTCAACACCCCTAATGTTTGACCATCAGCAATAAGCGGTAACGCAATTGCTGATCCGAAACCAAATTGTTTCGTTTCCGGCTGCCAGGCGGTAAAATTGGGATTGGTACGGATATTTTTACAAACCACCGGTTCTCTGGTTTGGATTGCATTTGCTGCAGGATTGCAAAACTGCGTTTTATATGCCCAGCTTATATCCATTTTTTTTAAATCATTGTCCGCAAAGAGCATCTGTGCCACAGGCCTAATTTTCTGAGGCAGGTTTTTTTCAGCAAAGCCTACCCACGCCAGACGGTATTTTCCCACTTGAACAACGATACGGCAGATTTGATGAAGCAGTTTTTTTTCCTCGGTCATGCGAACCAACACTTCGTTGCTTTTGCTGAGCATCATCAATGCGCGATTGCTTCTCTGAAGTGCTTCTTCAGCCTGTTTGCGGGCTGTTTCATCCCTGTAAATAGCGACGATTTCGCCGGAAGAAAGCTTGAAAACAAAGTTTTCGCGCCATCCGACAATCCGCTTATCTTTGTAGATGCGGATGGGAAAATGTTGGGCCTTACCGGTCAGCCGGACTTTTTGAAATATTTTAAAGAGTCCGAACTTTTTAATACCGGGAAACACGTTGACAACACTTTTGCCGATAACGTCCACTTTTTTAATATTATCTATTTTTTCAGCAGCTTGATTGAAATCGATAAATAAAAAATCTTTTCCGTTATCTATGGCCTTATAAACCGCAACTCCATAGATTGTATTGTCAAACATTCCCTTATAAATCGACTCGTTTTTGAGCAATGCCTTTTCTTCTTTTTTCAATTCGGAGAATCGGCAACGAAGTTCCGACAACTCTTTTATCAATCGTTCTTTGGTTTTATCCTGGTCTTTCATTCGGACATGCCCCGGATGGAGAAGTGGTTATTCAACTTAATATGATAAAATAAGTACTTAAATAGATCAACGCTTACTTCACAGATGTTTAATTTTATTTACTAGCAAATAATAAATATTTTTATAAAGTTTATAACCGCTAATACCGATGTATTTTACCAAAGAAAACAGTCTTGATCGGTTTGAATCATTCTTTTGCTTGTATATGGATTTCATATAATTTTTATTACTCTACAATAAAGAATAAGGAGGAATTAGTGAAAAGGAAAAGTATTTTTATTATTTTCATGGTGTTTTCTTTGGTATTTATAGCCGGTGCAAATGCAAAAACGATGGTTTTGCAATTACCGGTTTATGATTCTGCGGGCCAGTTTTGGCTTGATGAAAACAATAATCTTAAAGGATTTCGAGTACAAGTTTTAGAAGAATTAAATAAGATTCTATCAAAAGATGACATAAAATTGGAATACAAAATTACCAAATATGGAAATATTCCCATTAAAAGGTGCATCAGTGAAATACTTGAAGGAAATTATGATGCTTACTTTGGGCTTATCTATTCAAAAGCCAGAGAAGATTTGGGTTTGAGATTTAGTAAGGAGGAAATGTACAGCATTCCTACGGTTGTGTGGATGAACCGAAGTAATGAATTTAATTTCTCGAATTTGGATTCATTAAAAGGGAAAAAGGTGGGTATTGTTAAGGGATATCCTTACCTTCAAGACATAAAAAATTCTAATTTTATCCTTGATAACGGCGCAATGGACGATTCAACGAATGTGAAAAAATTAGTTAGTGGAAGAGTTGATGCGATTATTGATAATATTATCCGAACCGGTTCCGTGATTGATGAGCTTGGAGTATCTGATAAAATTAGTTATGCAAAGAAGCCGTTTCAAACATCCAAATTTCAAATTGCCTATAATAAAAATGTTCCACAAGATGTTGTAAATAAAATAGACGCTGCATTAGCACAGCTACATGGATCGGGGACTATCCAAAAGATATTAGACGAAAATATCTATAATCGACTTAAAAAATAATTAGTCATTTAAATCTCATTTTTTTTAATGTCTTGTTTTTTAAATAATAGCCGGTCTTTGTGTTTAATTGCAAGCAACCGGCTATTTCTTTTGGTGCTGATGAATCCGTTCCAAATATTATTCATGCATTATATCTTAAAAAAAAGAATGCCGAAAAAGATGGAGCGGATTCAATCAAGATAAACGTATGAGAAACAAAAATGACAATAGAGGAGTAGAAATGTTAAGAGTAAAAAGGCGTTCAATCAAGACAAAGATATTGTCGACCCTTATTTTTACCATTCTAGTTGTTCAAGTTTTATCCGGAACGTACAGTTTTTGGGTCGAAAAAAAAAAATTATATACATCTCTAGATAATCAAATCGATTCATTAGTAAATGATTTTACTCTAATTTCAAGGGATGCTGTTTGGAATTGCAACAACGAGGCAGCTGAAAAAATCATCGATTCCAAGTTAAAAAATAATGCTTTAATGGGCATTGTCATCTATGAAAATGATGGGAACAAGGTTTTTACCGGTCGAATGAAAGAAGGAAATGAGATTCTAACAGTAAAGGAAAAAATCAAACAGGTTCAATTGAATATAAAAAAAAGCGATATTACAAAAGAAAATGACAGAATCGGTATTGCCGAATTTTTATATACGGATAAACATATAAAACAAGAAATTAGAACCAGCATATATAGAATGATATTTTCGAGTTTGATGCTGGCAACATTATTAATATTGGTTATTAATTTTGTTATGAATAAACTCGTCATAGGCAATATGATAAAAGTTATAGACGTAACCAAAAAAATTGCCAAGGGTGATTTGGGACAATATCTTGAAGTAAGAACCGATGATGAAATCAGTGAATTGGCGGAAGCCTTGAACGATATGAACTCGAATCTTAACCAAATGCTTAGGGGCGTCATGGGAACTTCTCAGACTCTAAGCGACGAAGCTGCGCGGCAAGCTGCATCTTTAGAGGAAACATCTTCTTCCCTGGAAGAAATGGCCTCTATGACCAGACAAAATGCAGAACATGCAAATCAAGCAAATAATCTTATGAAGGAGAGCTACCAAAACGTCCGCCAAGCCAACGAGTCGATGACGGCATTGACGACTTCTATGCAGGATATTGCAAGAGCGAGCGAAAAGACATCGGAAATTGTTAAAAGCATAGACGAAATCGCCTTTCAGACGAACCTTTTGGCACTTAATGCAGCAGTTGAGGCTGCTCGGGCGGGTGAAGCCGGATCGGGATTTGCAGTGGTGGCTGATGAAGTTAGAAACCTGGCCATGAGAGCTGTTGGAGCTGCAAAGAATACAGCGGAATTGATTGAAGGGACGGTTAAACAAGTCAAAGATGGGTCGGCTTTGGTGCTTAAGACCAATGAAGCTTTTACCCATGTTGCTTCAAGGGTTCAAGAGGTCGGTCAGCTGGTAGATGAGATTGCCGGTGCATCCAATGAGCAAGCTCAGGGGGTAGAGCAGATCACCAAAGCTGTGGCGGAGTTAGATATGGTTGCCCAGAAAAATGCCGCTAGTTCGGAACAATTGGCTTCTATCATGTCGATGTTCAAAACCGGAGAGGTAGAAAAGCTGGAATATGCTCATCAAATTGAAACCAAACCCATCATGTCTTCAATGGCAAAAAATGGAAGGGTAAATCAAAGATCTGCCAATGGAACTGAAGACAATCCGGCGCATGATTTTTGAGGGAGTAATAATATTAAAATAATCCAATAGTTATCGACATATGAATAGACATAATGGTTATATTTAACCGAACTTATCAGAAAAATAGGGAGGATTAGCAATTTGATTACACCGGTATCAGAAAAAAACCGAATTTGGGTTCTTGATTCAATTCGTGGCGTTGCCATTTTGGGTATTCTATGGGTAAATATGTCGATGCGCACGGATCCCGTTCAAATTATCGCTATGCAACAACCCAATGAGTGGTTGAACTGGTTAATTATATTTACTGGGGAACGAAAGTTCAGAGCCTTATTTGCGTTTCTGTTCGGATTTGGATTTGCTCTGCAATTCCGTAGAAGCCAAGAGAAAAACAATCTATTTTTTGTCGATACTTATGTTAGAAGGCTGGAACTGCTTTTGCTGTTTGGTGTTTTTCACATCGTTTTCTGGTGGATTGGGGATATTTTAGCTATGTATGCAGTGCTCGGGTTTATTCTTTTAAAATTTAGAAAAATAAAATCCGACTTTATTCTGTTAATTTCGGCAATATGCTTTATTATTCCGATTTTTATTGAATTATTAGGAATATCATTTGTAAATAAAGATACATTAGCTCAGGATATAAAATCAGCATACCTTGTATACGGCTATGGAAGCTTTTTTGAAATTACCATAAAACGAATTTATGATTTTTATTCTTTTTACTTTTGGAGTCTCTTAATGTCAGCCCCCCGTGTTTTTGCGATGATGTTATTGGGAGTCTATTTCGAGAGGAAAGGTTTTCTTTATAAAATCAAAGAAAATTTGATATTTTGGAAGAAATTGATGATATGGGGGCTAATAATCGGCGTACCGGGTAATATGGTCTATGCTTTTTACAGAATAAATCCGGAACCGGCAGAATTGTTTAAATTTATAGCCAAAGTTGGACATGTTTTTGGAGCACCTGCCTTATGTTTTGCCTATTTGGCGATTCTTGCGATTTTGTCACAAATGGAATGGATCAAAAATTTCTTAAAGTCGATTGGGGCGATCGGCAGAATGTCGCTGACTTCCTATTTGTTGCATTCCTTTATTTGTGTATTTGTTTTTTATGGTTACGGTCTTGGTTTTTTCGGACAGGTAAATATTTTTCAAAGCGTAGGCCTTACCTTTGCTATTTTTATGGCGCAAATAGTCTTTAGCAACATGTGGTTTCGCCACTTCCTGTTTGGTCCCTTAGATTGGTTATGGAGATGGGGAACCTATCAAAAAAAACCGCCGTTTAGGCGGCGGTCGGAAAGAATCGGAACAAATTATGAGCTGCCTGCCGGTGTGGCTTAGCGGAAGCAAATTGCCTGAAAGCGATTTGCGACCGAAGAAATAGTTGCCTGCGGCAATTTGCATTTGATGATTCGTGCACTTTGCCGCAAGGTTTTCTATAGGAGGAGTTGTTAAAATCGATTAACCGATAATATATGCACCTGTTCCCACGGCAATAAGTACATTTCCTTGATTTCTGAGTTCCATTCGCGTTACGGATACTTTTCTTCCCGTCCGCATAATATTAGCCGTGGACAGTAAACATTTACCAAGGGAATTGATTTCTGTTTCATGTTGATGCAAAGAATCATACATTGCAGTCGCCTCGGTGATTTTGCCATCGATTTGATATAATTGCCTGTTTAAAGTAATTCCAGATCCCAATCACAAATTCAGCGGGACTGATCAACCGGCAGACTCTTGTTTACAATCGAGCCAAGAACTGAAAAGCCTTTCCTTACATTGCCGGACCAGGGAATGCCGCAGCTTATGCGGAGACAATTTTTATATTCCCCGGAACTTGAACAAATTAAACCGGGAACGATTGAAATTTTTCTTTTACGGGCCTTGTAAAAAATTTCCACACTGTTCATATTATCCGGCAGTTCAATCCAAAGCATAAAGCCACCTTTAGGTGAGGTTACACGGGTTTGCTCAGGAAAAAATTCGGATATGGCTGCTCTAGAGAGGCTCATTTGATTTTTTAGGGCGTTGCGTAATCTGCGCAGATGGCGTTCATAAGACCCATTTAAAAGAAAATCGGCAATGATTAATTGAGTAATCAGAGGAGAGGCGAGAGTTGAATTGAGCTTTAATCGCTTTATCCGCTCAGTAAAACGTCCTGCCATAGTCCAACCTATCCGCATTCCCGGAGACAAAGTTTTTGAAAAGGACGAACAATATAAGACCAAGCCTTTTTTATCAAATGATTTTAACGTGGAGGGCCTGGGATCTTCAAAATATAAGTCACCGTAAATATCATCTTCGATAATCGGTATATCTTGTCGATTCATAAATTCTACCAATTGCGCTTTTTTTTCATCGGGAATAACACAACCTAATGGATTTTGGAAATTCGAAATGATCACGCAGGCCTTGATTTGATTTGATTTGACGACATTTTCTAATGCTTGCAGGTTGATGCCGTCTTGCGGGCAGGTAGGGATTTCCACGACATATAACCCCAGGTTTTGAATCAATTGGAGCAAATTAAAAAATGTCGGGGACTCCACAATGATTGTGTCTCCGGGTTTCGTGACGGTTCGCAAGCATAAACTCAAAGCTTCCATGCAGCCGTTCGTGATGACGATTTCATTTTCATCAACATAACCTGATTTATTCAGCGTCATTCGTTTTGCCAGCTCTCGTTTCAATTTGAAATCACCATCTGAATTTGCATAGGAAACAATGGCTTCCATATCGAATTTAGAAATTTCCCTTATGGCACGATTAAATTGTTTCAATGGCAACAATTCCGGAGAAATTACCGTGCAACCCAATTGGAGAAAGTCTCGATCTTGAATGGTTTTTACAATTTCGGCTGTCAAGTCACCGGTGGAATATCGGCGAGTTTTACACATGATTGATTTAACTTGTGGTTTGGGAACCTCAAGATGTTTGATTTTTTTTACATAATAACCGGATCTGGGTTGGGCTTCTATTAGTTCACGTTTTTCAAGTTCAATATAAGTTTGATAAATGGTCGAAATGCTCAAACCCATACTATTGTGCAGTTCACGGATAGAAGGCAGACGCTCTCCGATCTGGTAACTTCCTGATAATATTTTATCTTCAAACTTGTTGGCCAATATCACATAGTGAAAATTCGATTTTTGGGCCCCTTTTCCGGACGCCATGGCGATATCTCCGATTTATCTGTTATGGTCAAATTTTAATTAAACTGCATCTGTTTTTTTTACGGTTATAAGTTATTTATATAACAGTCTCAATGAAAAAGTTTGAAAAACCACATAAACCGGGGAGGGGGACATGAGACCCAATTTAAGATCTTTGGTCGTATTTTGTCGATATTTATTCACGGCTGAAGATACTACGAAAATCCCAAGGAACCAATCAGGATTGCCGCCTAGCCATTTTCCGAATAGAACTGCAGAGGTAATCAAAACTCTATTTTGGATTTTAAATACTTTTTGGATCGCAATATTGATTGCACAATTAAACTAAGTCAATTAATATTGTTTTTGAATTCCGATTAGATATGGGAGGCTTAAAACATAGCGGTTCCCATTAGTTATGGGAGTGTCGGGCAAACTCCCAATCAAAGAAGGTTTTTATCTTAAGCTTTTTTATTGTCAATTCGGTTAATATACCGATTGACTAAAATACCGTAAAGGAGATTTCGACGATGAAAATCGGAATTGTAGGAAGCGGAATGGTGGGTTCTACGGCTGCCTATGCCATGTTAATGGGAGGAATCGGCAGAGAGATTGTACTTGTCGATATAAATGAAAAACGTTCTAAAGCAGAGGCCCAAGATCTATCACACGCTGTACCCTTTGCACATCCCCTAACCCTGAGAACCGGAGGGTATTCGGATCTTAAGGGGAGCCGGATGATTATTATCAGTGCCGGTGTCTCCCAGAAACCCGGAGAAAGCCGACTTGATCTACTGAAAAGAAATGCAGATGTTTTTAAGAAAGTTATCCCGAGAATTCTTCAAGAGGCACCCCAAGCCATTCTCGTTGTCGCAACCAATCCACTAGACATTATGACACATCTGACTGCAAGATATGCTTCGGATTTCGGCGTGCCCCCAACTCGGGTTTTAGGCACCGGCACCATGCTTGACACAGCTAGATTTCGCTCTCTTTTGGGGTTGAATCTTGGGATAGATCCTCAACACATTCATGCTTACGTGGTCGGGGAGCATGGGGATTCGGAGGTGCTGATATGGTCACAGGTTAGAATCGGGGCAATCAGTTTTAACGATTTTTGTATCACGGAAAATATTTGCCATGATGAAGGGTTCCGTCAGGAGATCGACAGCAAAGTAAGAAATGCCGCATATACAATCATTGAAGGAAAAGGCGCTACTTACTACGGCATCGGTAGTGCTTTATCCAAAATCGCCGATGTTGTGCTTTCTGATCAGCGTTCTATTCTCACTGTCTCCACACCTGCATCGGAAGTTGCAGGTGTGCTTGATGTATCGGTTTCACTACCTCGACTGGTCGGCGGAGACGGAATTCTGACTACGTTCAATCTTCCAATGAGCGAAGCTGAAAAGAATGCCTTAAGGAAAAGCGCCCAAATTGTACGAAATGCTATCGAGGAACTGAGTGAAGTGTAAAAATATCCACTCTATATAAAAGGCAGGGCGATCGGCCCTGCCTTTTATATTTAAGTTTGGATGAATAGTTTATCAGGCATGGAAAGCGGCAGTCAGGTGTTTGTATTAGTGATGGGCTGCAGCTTTTTCGTGTTTGCTTTCAACAGGGGCTGCATGTTCGACTTTGGTTCCATGACCGCTTTCGCCGCCATGACCACCGCCGGCCATCGCTTCCATTGCACGTAGGGGATTAGCTTCGACTTTTTTTAAAATTTCGATCGATTTTTCTTCCGGAAGCCAAGAGACTTTACCCGTGGAGACATCATAGATTGCACCTACGACTTTGGCTTTGCCGTCATTAACGATGTTGCGGGAGGCCGGACTGTTCATGAAAAGATCTTCAATTCCCTTCCATACGTTTTCTTCAATTGCGTAGGGGATAATTTCATCACCATGGATATCGGGGTGTGCGGCCATGGCACGTTTTACAGCCGGTTCAATATTATCGACCAAAGGTGGAATGTTCCTTTCCAGGGCATGCCCGGTCCCGTGAACGGCATGGGTAACGGCAGTTACGGCCCCGCACTGGGTGTGACCCAAAATAACCAGAACAGGTGTATTGACATGTGCCAATCCATATTCAATCGATCCGATTTCATCAACATCACAGACATTGCCGGCAACCCGGATGACAAAAATATCCATGATACCGGCATCAAAAATAAGTTCTACCGGCACCCGGGAGTCCGAGCATGTTATAACCGTGGCATAGGCATGATCGCCCTGATTTTCTTTTCCGGCCTGCTCAAGACGTGCTGCATTCGTATGCGGATATTCGCTTTTTCCTTCTACGAATCTCTGGTTTCCGGCCTTGAGCATGTTGATGGCTTCATCCGGGCTGGGTTTTTCAGCAACATCGTGATTTCCCGTACCTGTAGTAAGAATAAACAACAGAATAACGAAAATAACACAAACTGCGGTTAAAATGTTTTTAACCATTTGATTCATGATACCTCTCCTTACAAATTAGTTGTTTTTAATCTCTATTCCGAAGTTGCCGAATGCCACCAAATAATTCAATAACTTGCTGATGGACTATGGCAACCCGACTCGATCAGAAGAAAAATATCCTTTTCCAGCAATTACAATGATTTTATTTATCGAAGCTTCCTATAGCAGGTAGCACATGCTGATCGTCAATAAATCGGTTTGACGAGTTTATAGGCTGCGGCCTTGTTAATCACTTAGTCGGCGCAAGCAATTTGTTGCTAAGCACTGTGACATGTCGCATTTCTTCCTGAATAATTTCATCTAAACTTTTAATGCTTAAATCATCGGTAATCGACGCTTTTATGCCTAGATAAAACACAATGGAGTCTTTTTCAGCCTTAATTGCAGCTTTAAGAATTTCCTGCATGGAAGTGATATCGATTTGTTTTTCAAAAAATACACGGGTATCTACTATTGCTCGCAAATATAGGATCGCTTCGTTTTGAGGACCGAATATAGCGTCTTCCTGCTTTTTATCGGTTAGTTTTGCTCTGAGCGAAGCGAAAGTTTTTTCATGTTCATCTTCCATCGCGGCCAAATCCGATAACATTTTTTTTGCCGCAGGATCGGAAATGTTTTCCGAAGCTGTTCGATAAAATTTTGCTCCGTTTCGTTCCATCTGTTCGGCCATTTCAAATATTTCGGCAGCGTCGAATTCATATCCCATTTTAATTTCATCCTTTCGTTGATATAAACAACCTCCGGTCGTTTTTCGTATGGGATTGCAAATCTTTACTATATAAGGCTTTTGCAACCTAAAATAATTATACTACTGTTGTATTTATTGTCATGCAAGAAAAATATAAATTTGCAATACATTGTATTCAGACTCTCAGCTTTATATTTAAACCAACGCGATTCAAATACAAAAATACAGGATTAACCCTATTTACCATTTAATAAAACAAGCCTATACTTAGTAATATAGATTAAATTAGAGATATTTAAATTTTACTGATCGGAGGCAAATACCATGCAGAAAAATCTCAGATATATCCGTTGGTTCAAAGAGATTACAATTGAAGATATCCCGCTGGTCGGTGGCAAAAATGCTTCTTTGGGGGAGATGTACCGTGAACTGACCGGCCAAGGGGTTAAAATACCAAACGGTTTTGCGATCACTGCCGAAGCCTATTGGCATGTGATAAATTCCGCCGAAATCCTTGAACCCCTTAAGCAGGCCATGACGGGCCTGGATAAAGGAAAAATTAAAGATTTAGCTACGAGGGGGAAGACGGCACGGGATTTAATTTTAGGGGCCGGGATTCCTGATGATCTCTGGGCCGAAATCAAGACGGCCTATGACCGGTTGTGCGAAGCGTATGGGCCGGATACCGATGTTGCCGTACGAAGTTCAGCTACGGCGGAGGATCTTCCGACCGCTTCTTTTGCAGGGCAGCAGGAAACCTATTTGAACGTCAGCGGCCGGCATGCGCTGCGGCAAGTTTGCAGTAAATGTTTTGCCTCTCTTTTCACGGATCGGGCCATATCTTACCGCATAGACAATAATTTCGAGCATTTCAAAGTCGCCCTGTCGATCGGCATTATGAAGATGGTACGATCGGATTTGGCCACCAGTGGGGTGATCTTTACCCTTGATACCGAAACCGGATTTCGGGATGTGGTTTTTATTACAGCATGTTACGGACTTGGAGAAAATATCGTTCAAGGAGCGGTCAATCCGGATGAATACTATGTCTTTAAACCGACCTTAAAACAGGGTTACCGGCCGATTATTCGCAAAAAGCTGGGAGAGAAAAAAATTAAGATGATTTATGGCCGCGGTGACTCAAAAGTTTTGACCCGCAACGTTGATGTTTCGGAAGCCGAACGCCGGCGGTTTTGCGTAAGTGATGACGATTTGTTGAAATTAGCCGATTATTCCATGATCATAGAAGATCATTATTCCAAGAAGGTCGGCCAAATGCGTCCGATGGATATTGAATGGGCAAAGGATGGAGTCAGTGGAGAATTATTTATTGTTCAGGCCAGACCTGAGACGGTTCAGTCCCAAAAGGCCATGGATGTCTTGACAACCTATCACCTGGAAAAAAAGAGTTCCGTGCTGGTGAAAGGCAAAAGTGTCGGCGAAAAGATTGCAGGTGGCAAAGCACATGTTATTCCTGATGTTGTTCACCTGTCGTCCTTTCATCCCGGCGAGATACTTATCACCGATACGACGACACCGGATTGGGAACCGGTGATGAAAACCGCTGCGGCTATTTTAACCAACAGAGGCGGCAGGACTTGTCATGCAGCGATTGTCAGCCGTGAACTCGGGATTCCCGCCATCGTCGGAGCCGGAGATGCCACCGAAAAAATTCATAACGGACAGGAAGTGACACTGAGTTGCGCGGAGGGTGATGAAGGCCTGGTTTATGAAGGCCTACTTCCATTTCGGGTTGAAGAAATCACTCTTAAAGACCTTAAACGTCCGAAAACAAAGATAATGATGAATCTGGGCAATCCTGAAGAAGCGTTTTCACTCTCGATGATCCCCAATGACGGTGTGGGCTTGGCGCGGATGGAGTTTATCATTAATAGTTATATAAAGATTCACCCCATGGCACTGATTCATGATGAAAAAATAACCGATGAAGATGTACGAAAAAAAATAAGCACCCTTACCGAGGGCTATGAGAATAAATCGGATTTTTTTGTGGAAAAGCTTGCAGAGGGTGTCGGGACCATCGCAGCGGCTTTTTATCCAAAGCCGGTGATTGTAAGGATGAGTGACTTCAAGACCAATGAGTATGCCAGCCTGATCGGAGGTAAATACTTTGAACCGGAGGAGGAAAATCCGATGATCGGGTTTCGTGGGGCTTCACGCTACTATAACGAACGTTACCGGGAGGGTTTCGGACTTGAGTGTCGCGCAATGAAAAAGGTGCGTGAGGAGATGGGATTGACGAATCTAATTATCATGATTCCCTTCTGCCGACGGGTGGATGAAGGTGAAAAGGTCTTGGCGGAGATGGCGAAAAATGGTCTAAAACGAGGAAAAAAGGGGCTTGAAGTCTATGTGATGTGTGAAATTCCGAACAATGTTATTTTGATTGATGAATTCAGCCGCCTGTTTGACGGTTTTTCAATCGGTTCCAATGACCTGACCCAACTCACTTTGGGCGTTGATCGTGATTCAGCCTTGGTGGCGCATGATTTTGACGAACGGGATGCGGGTGTTATGAAGATGCTTTCAATGGCGATTCAGGGAGCAAAAAAAAACCATCGTCACAGCGGGCTTTGCGGCCAGGCGCCCAGCGATTATCCCGAGTTTGCGCAATTCTTGGTTAGAGAAGGGATCGATTCCATGTCACTGAATCCGGATTCGGTCATGAAAATAACACTGAAAGTTGTAGAGTTTGAAGACAAACTTAAAAATTAACAAAAGTTATCCCCCCCCCCCTTCTTTGAAGAAGTGGGGGGGGTATCCTACCGATCGTTTAACCCATCCCTCCAAGCCTTTTTTTAAAATGTAAGTCCTGCATGGAAATAAGCATCAAGTTATTTTTCTGTTTTTCCGATGGTAATTACAATACCTGCATTGGATGAAAGTGTTGCAACTTAGGACATTGGGAAATAACTGATCCACACAATTTTATGCTGGAAATTTTCCATGGCCTTCATATCGGTTTTTGAGCTTGAAAGGTATATTCATGTTGAAATTGTTTTATTCTACATCGGAAGTGGCGAGTTTATTTAAACTCAATCGGGTTACAATTTACCGCTGGGTAAAAAATGGGGATATCAAAGCATACAAGATCGGAAAACATATTAAAATTCCGGCTTCAGAGATTTCAAGATTATTGAGGCAATTCGGTTTTCCGGAATCGGCGATTCAGGATATCTTCGGAAGTGCTAAGGACATGCAGTTAAAAGAGGCATTGAGTAAATCGGCCGGCAGTGAACCGGAGCGAAAGCTGATTGTTGCCGTTTGCGATGATCAAAACGTTTTGGATCATATTGAAAATATATATAAAAAGACGGGATTATTCGAGACATTCAAATTGCTGAAATTTTCCGATAGCTTTGAGGCAGCCATACAAATAGGAAAAGAAAAGCCTGATTTGGCATTCGTTGATGAAACAATTGCAGGCCGAAAAGGTACGGAATTGGCCGCAAAAATAAAATCGATTTACAATGATGTAAAAATTGTAATTATGAGTAATTATCCTGATAGCCCTAAGAGATATATAAAGGAATGTATAGAAGTATTTGCCTGGCTGGTGAAACCGATCGAACATCAAATATTGGAAAAAATTCTGCGGAGTGCTTTAACATGAGGATTTTTTAATGTCGGTATTTTCCTTTAAGCTCGATGGTAAACAATGGGAAATAGGAGGGAATAGGTAATGAGATTTAAGAATTTGGGCCTTGGAGCAAAAATTTTTGGCGGATTTATTATAGTGGTTGTGATTGCATTGGGCATTGGGGGCGCCAGCTATTTTACCCTTGAAAAGGTCGTTAAAGAAGCTGAGATCAGCGATCTATCGCATAATATCCGTCAAAAGCTGGAACAGGCAAGAAGTCATGAAAAAAATTTTATTATCCGGAAGGATCAAAAATCATACGATGATTTGCTCGGCACATTAGAGGCGATCGATTCCCTTTTGATTGTTTTAGAATCAAAAGGGGACAAAAATGCGGACATAGAAGGAATCCGTGAGGCTAAAGAAAAATATGTAAAAGCAGCTGCTGAAATGCGGCAAGGCACTTTGGAAAATGCCGGTGTCCTCACACAATTGCAATCGGCGGCTGAAAATATAACGAAAATTTCAGGCCAGGAGTCTCAAAAAGTCATTACTGAAACTCGCCGGATGATTATGGAAGAGGATAAAAAAACTTTAAAGCAAAATGCATTGAGAGAGATTCGCAGCATTGTGGATGTCGGGTATCAAGTCTTAGAGTATTATCATAACGTCGGAATTTCACAAAGTGCGATGCTTGCAATTATTCGAAATCTCCATTTTGATGGAACCAATTACTATTTTGTCGTTCAGGAGGATCTTACTTTAGTTGCACACGGGGCAAACCAAAAACTCGAAGGATTGGATTTTGGAACCATCCAAGATAAGAAGACCGGTAAAACTTTTATGCGTGAATTGGTAAAAGGTGCAATGGAAAATGGAGAATCCTTTACTGAATATTTCTGGACGAAACCCGGTATGGGAGATGCCGTCTTTCCTAAAATAACATATTCAAAATATTTCAAGCCTTGGGGATTAATTATTTGTGCCGGTATCTATTTGGAAGATATCGAAAAGCAAGTCAATCAAATGCAAACCATGCTTAATGAAGGTTTAAACAAACTTCAGGAAGCCAACCGGATTGAAATTCTAGCCCAAAAGGCCAGGGTAAATGCGCTTTACTACATGATTTTCAAGGAAAATGCAGACCGGACTGAAACGTATCTAAATGATTTGAAAGATCTGAATGTGGCCACAGCGGAACTTAAAACGACTGCCGATTTATACGGAGAAAATTTCAAGCTTTGGACGGCAAACGATGAGAATATACGAACGCAGATCGATGCAATTGAAAAGATAGCCCTTGCCGGCTTACAAGCTTCCGAGAATCTTTCAGACTCGGCCAAAGAACGGTTCAATAAAGGTGCTTTAAATGGAAAGAAAACCATTGGTCTTTTTATTGTCATTGTTGCAGTTGCCGGATTAGTTTGTGCGTTTTTGTTGAAACAAAATATTACGCGGCCTATTCACCGTGCAATTGAAAGCGTTATGAATTCTTCCGAGCAACTGTCGGCTGCCTCCATGCAGGTTTCATCCGCCAGCCAGTCTCTGGCGGAAGGAGCCGCACAACAGGCGGCCTCCATAGAGGAAACCTCTTCCTCACTTGAAGAAATGGCTTCAATGACGAAGCAAAATGCTGCCAATGCAACCCAGGCCGATAATTTAATGCGGGAAGCGAACAATATTTTTCTTCAATCCAAAGAGCGCATGGATGAATTGACTCGTTCAATGCAGGAGATAACTAAATCTAGTGAGGAAACTCAGAAAATTATTAAGACAATTGATGAAATTGCATTTCAAACGAATTTGTTGGCATTGAATGCAGCGGTTGAAGCAGCTAGAGCAGGTGAGGCGGGAGCCGGTTTTGCCGTGGTCGCGGATGAAGTTAGAAATCTTGCGATGCGGGCAGCCGAGGCTGCAAATCATACAACCGGTTTAATTGAAGGGTCTGTTAAAAAGATCAAAGAAGGTTCAGAACTGGTAACCAAGACCCATGAGGCCTTTTCTGAAGTAGCGGCGAGCGCTTCCAAGGTCGGCCAGCTTGTTGCTGAAATCAATGCAGCTTCAAATGAACAGTCCGACGGGGTTGATCAGATAAATAAAGCAGTTTCTGAAATGGATAAAATCACACAAAACAATGCCGCCAATGCTGAAGAATCCGCAGCAGCTTCTGAAGAATTAAACTCCCAAGCAGAAGCCATGAAAGATGTCGTTAATGGCTTAGTGTCTGTTATTGGTCGACTTAAAAGTAAAAAAGAGTCTGAATATAAGGACATTGTTAAAAAAGCCCCTCAAACTTTCACTATTTCTCAAGAACAAAGTCATGTCGCAAAAGCTGAAAAAATAAAATCTTATAAGAAAGCTGAAAAAATTGAAGCAGCCGAAAAGGTTATCCCTTTCAATGATGGATTTGAAGACTTTTAACAACCGATAATTTTCAGCATTTTCTTATTTAATTATTTGGTAATTTTTAAGGTTCGGCTTTAGTTATCCATACTGAAGCCGAATTATTTTTTTGATAGGGGTAAGACTATCCTTCAAGCACCTAAATTACCATCTAAAAATAAAAATATTTCATAAATTATAAATTTGACAATTTATTTTTGGCTGATATAAATTAAAAATCGGTTTAAATTTTTAAAAAATAGAAAATCGTTTCGATTGTTAACCTATGCGGCACATCAGATTTCGGGAGGAAAGTATGAGTAAGTTTTATTCGGTAAAACCTGAATGGGCCAAAAATAGTTGGTTAGACTCAGAAAAATATCAACAGATGTATCAACAATCGGTAGAAGATCCGGAGGGTTTTTGGGCTCAACAGGCAGAACGACTTTATTGGTATCGGAAATGGGACAAAGTCTTAGAGCATAATTTTGCCCAAGGTGAACATGCTTGGTTTATTAATGGTAAAACCAATGCAGCCTATAATTGTTTAGATCGTCATTTAGAAAAACACGCCGACCAAATTGCTTTCTATTGGGAAGGTGATAACCCTGAAGAAACTAAGGTTATCAGCTATCGGCAATTATACGAGCAGGTCTGCCGCTTTGCCAATGTTTTAAAGGTAAATGGTGTGCGCAAAGGCGATCGGGTGACATTATATCTTCCCATGATTTTAGAACTACCCATAGCGATGCTTGCCTGTGCCCGCATTGGGGCGATTCATTCGGTGGTTTTCGGCGGTTTCAGTCCGGATTCAATCCATGATCGAATTCTGAATTGTCATTCAACGCTGGTTGTTACGGCTGATGGAGGGTATCGATCCGGCAAGTTGGTTCCTCTGAAGGTCAATACGGATGAAGCGCTTGCCAAAGGGGATCATAGCGTATCAAAGGTCATCGTCGTCAAAAGAGCCGGAAATGATGTGGATTGGCAAAAAAACCGCGATGTTTGGTGGCATGATGAAATGGCGGAGGCAAGTGCGGATTGCCCTTGTGAAGAGATGGATGCCGAAGACCCTTTGTTTATCCTCTATACTTCGGGATCGACGGGTAAGCCAAAGGGCGTTATGCACACGACCGGAGGATTTCTAACGTATACGGCTATGTCTCATCAATATGTGTTTGATTATCACGATGGTGATATTTATTGGTGTACGGCCGACATTGGTTGGATAACAGGCCACAGCTATATTGTTTACGGCCCTTTGTGCAATGGAGCGACTTGCGTTTTATTCGAAGGAGTGCCGAGTTATCCGGACTATCGGCGTTTTTGGCAAGTCGTTGATAAATATAAGGTGACGATATTTTATACAGCGCCGACCGCTCTGCGAGCTATTATGCGGGAAGGCAATGATTGCGTAAAGGCAACCCGGCGTGAATCGTTGCGCTTATTGGGAAGCGTAGGTGAGCCGATTAATCCGGAGGTGTGGGAGTGGTATTATCATGTGGTGGGGGATGGAAGATGTTTGATTGTCGACACTTGGTGGCAAACAGAGACAGGGGGGATTTGCATTTCGCCCCTACCGGGAGTAAATCCCTTAAAACCGGGCTGGGCGACCAAACCTTTTTTCGGCATTCAACCTATTTTAGTCGACGATAAGGGTAACTTGATTGAGGGACCGGGAAGAGGCAACCTGTGTATCAAGTTCCCCTGGCCCGGCTTGATGCGGGGTGTCTTCGGCGAACCGGAAAGGTTTAAATTTACCTATTTTACCACTTATGCCCCTTATTATTTTACAGGTGACGGCGCCCGCCGAGATGAAGATAATGATTACCTGATCACCGGACGCGTTGATGATGTTATCAATGTTTCCGGTCATCGGCTGGGAACTGCGGAACTAGAATCCGCGCTGGTAAAAAATGCCAAGGTAGCAGAAGCTGCAGTCGTTGGATACCCCCATGATATAAAAGGACAGGGGATCTATGCCTATATAACACTGCAGACCGGAGAGGAACCCGGCGCAGAACTGGAAAAAGAACTAAAGCAATGGATTAGACACGAAATCGGTCCTATTGCAATTCCCGATATTATTCATTGGGCACCCAGGTTACCGAAAACACGTTCCGGTAAGATTATGCGGCGAATTTTGAGAAAAATTGCTTCTAATGAGTTTGATGCTTTAGGTGATTTATCAACCTTAGCCGAACCTGATGTTGTCAATGCTCTTATTCAAACAAAACCTGTATAGAGCATAAGTACATAAAAGCTGAAAGCAAAATTTTTATGGGCAGGGTTTGCTTTTTGATCATGAGGTGACTTCCTTTTATACACTAATGGAGTTATAAGAGATGGGCCTTCCCCCGCCGCCAAACGTTCACGCCTCGGCTGTGCTTTTTCTCACGGTTCTTGCACTGATTTTGTTTACCCGTGAAAAGCTTCCACTTGAGTCCTCCAGTTTGCTTGTTCTAATTGCTCTGGCCGTGGGGTTCGAGTTATTCCCTTTTCAGGTAAATGGAAGCGTTTTGCATGCCGTGGACTTTTTCCAGGGTTTCGGACACGAAGCACTGGTTGCCGTTTGCGCCCTAATGATTGCCGGGCAGGGTATCGTGCGGACGGGGGCACTGGAACCGGTAGGTAGAACGTTGGCACGGCTTTGGAAGATCAGCCCGAACATTTCCATGCTATTAACACTTTTGGCCGGGGCATTTATCAGCGCTTTCATAAACAATGTTCCCGTTGTTGTTTTGTTTCTTCCCATTTTGATAAGCGTCTCCATCCGGGCAGGTATAAATGCCTCTTCGGTTTTGATGCCCATGGGTTTTGCCACCTTGCTGGGCGGGACCTGTACCACCATTGGAACCTCTACAAACCTGCTTGTGGTCTCCGTGGCTGCAGAGATGGGCTTGAGACGGCTGGAGATGTTTGATTTCCTGGTGCCGGCGGTTATTGCCGGAAGCATCGGAATCGTTTATCTCTGGCTTCTGGTGCCGTGGATCATACCCGAGAGAGAACTGACTCTGGCCGACACTTCTCCTAGGGTCTTTTCCGCCCATCTCGCAATTCTGAAGGGAAGTCCCGTGGAAGGTAAGACGCTGGCTGAAGCTCTAAAGAAAGTTGATGGTGTTATGAAGGTTATGAGCGTGGAGCGTGGGCTTGACAACTTCATGATTCCATTTCCCAGTGTGATGTTGAGGGCCGGTGATCACCTGATTATTCGTGATACTCCCGAGCGTCTAAAGGAGTTCGAAAAGGTACTGGAAGGGACGCTTTATCCGGATGATTCAAATGGCGATCCTGTTGATGATGAACACCCTCTAAAGGCTGATGATCAACAAATTGCAGAGGTAGTCGTCATAGAGAGCTCTCGCCTTTCGGGAAGAACTCTTAGTGAGATGCGATTTGCAGACCGATATGGGATTATTATACTGGCCATACACAGAGCAGGTAAACACTTGGAGAAGGTATACGGTGAAGTCGGAGATATTCGGCTGAGATCCGGAGACATTCTTCTGGTTCAGGGTCCCCGTGAGCAGATCACTAAGCTTAAAAAAGAGAAGGATTTCCTCGTACTCGATGCCACGATGGATTTGCCTTTCGCCCGAAAGGCTCCGGTGGCGCTGCTCATTATGTTAGGCATCATTGTATCGGCTGCATCGGGGATCTTGCCGATTGCTATCAGTGCGCCATTTGGGGCTTTATTAATGATTCTTACCGGCTGCCTGGGATGGCGTGATGCAACAAGCGCCCTGAGTGCGCAGGTCATCCTTATCGTGGCTACGAGCCTGGCCCTGGGGGTTGCACTACTGAAGACCGGGGGTGCCGATTACCTGGCGCGACTTTTTGTAACTTTGTCAGGAGGCACTTCACCCACTTTCGCTATCAGTGGGCTGATGCTTCTAATGGGCATCCTCACCAACATTGTATCAAATAACGCGGCAGCAGTAATCGGTACCCCTATCGCCGTTTCCATCGCTACCCAAATGGGGCAACCTCCCGAACCGTTTGTCTTGGCGGTACTGTTCGGGGCAAATATGAGCTATGCCACCCCCATGGCCTACAAGACCAATCTGCTCGTCATGAATGCAGGAAATTACACCTTCAAGGATTTTCTTCGGATTGGGGTGCCGCTGGTCCTGATTATGTGGGTTGCGCTTTCCTGGTTGCTTCCGACCATCTACGGTATAAATTAGAGATAGAAGCTTTTTATACCGGAGTTCAGATTAAGGGGAGAAAATGTCTTTGAAATCCAGAGGAGTTCAGCTCGGCTTAGCGCTTGTTTTGGGGTTGATCGTTTTTCTTTTACCCCGACCGGAAGGGACCCAATTTAAGATATCCGGTGATCATCAGCTGACATTATATCAAAATATCAATCAATATTTTAGATTGATTTCTGATGGAAAAGGTCGTCCTGATACTTATTTTATAGAGGCCATAGATCCTGGAAGCCTTCAGGCCAATACGGCATTTTTACGTGATAAAATCGCAGAATTTAAATTGCTGGCAATTCGTGTTGATTATGTCGATGGTCTTTCTCCAAAGGCAAAGCGATTTTTATCCGTTCTTGCAGTGCTGATTGTTTTGTTTATAGCCGAACCGGTTCCACTTGAAATTACGGCGATATTTATCGGTGTCGCCCTTGTCATCATGCAAATCAGCGATGTCAAGGGGGCCTGGGCACCCTATATGCATCCGGTAGTGGTCTTTATTATGTGCTGTTTGATTTTTGCCATCACTTTGGAGAAAGTAAATCTAACAAAACGGCTGGGTTATTTTATTGTCAAAAAGGCTGGAACCAATGTCGTCAAATTTACATTTACGATTTCTATCGGATTAGGATTTGCATCTTCTTTTATGCATGATGCGGCGGCTTGTGCTATTGGAATTATAACCATTATTCCTCTGATGAAAGCTGCCGGAATTGAGCCCTATACCAATACAGCGAAGTTCATGACGCTGTCATTGCCTTTTGCTTGCTCCTGCGGGGGGATGGGTACGCTTATCGGCGGGGGTCGTTGTATGGTTGCCGCAACTTTTCTGAAAGAATTTACCGGCATAGAAATATCGTTTTTGGAATGGATCCAATACGCAATGCCGGCCGCGATTCTAACCGTACCGGCTGCTGTTACAGTGGTTTATTTTGTTTTCCGACCGGATACAACCTGTAAACTACCGGAATTTGATGAAGCTCTGGGCCCCTGGACGGCTCTGGAGAAAAAAACGGTTGCAATCATTGGGCTGACATTTTTGCTTTGGTTAACGAAAGGTTTGCATGGGATTGATTATTCGGTAACCGGGATGCTGGGCGTTATCCAATTGTTCCTGTTTCGAGTCCTAAGATGGGAAGATATTAATAATAATCTCGAATGGGGAACTGCTTTGTTTATATTTGGAGGCGGTATTTCTCTGGGGCTTGCGATGGGCTATTCCGGAGCCGCTGATTATATAGCCAATATTTTTTTCCCTTTGATGAAGGGTAAAGGCTGGTTTTGGTTATTTGTCGGAGTCGGCGTATTGAGCGCTTTAATTACAAATGTCATGGCGAACGTAGCGGCAGCGGCCTTGATATTACCGATTGTGCTTCCAATGGCTCAATTGGAGGGAGTCAATCCCACGGTACTTGCACTTTGTCTCGGAATGGCGACTTCTTTTGCCATGCTTTTGATTATTGGATGCCCACCAAACGCAATTGCTTTTAGTTATCGATATTTTAAGTCTTCCGATCTGATGAAGGCCGGTTTTGTTGCTACTCCTATCTTGCTGATCATACTTGTATTGGTAGCATCTTTTTGGTGGAAGATATTAGGACTGGTTTGAAAAAATACATTCCGAGAGACTCCAGAGGAAGGAGATAATAACTATGATCAAAATACCCATTAAGGTATTACTGGTCGATGATGAAAAAGATTTTGTGGAGATGCTTTCTTTGAGACTTAAAGGGGCAGGACAAAAAGTTACCCTTGCCTATAATGGAAAAGAGTGTCTTGAAATTTTGGCCCAAAAAGATATGGATGTCGTTATCTTAGATATCAAGACAGCCGATATGGACGGCATCGAAGTATTAAGAGAGATCAAGAGAAAGTTTCCTCTTGTCGAAGTCATTATGCTCACCGGACACGAAACGACCGAAAGTGCATTGGAGGGTATGAAACTAGGCGCTTTTGATTACCTTTTGAAACCCGCTGATTTTGATGTCCTTATTCGAAAATTGGAAGCTGCTCGAAAAAGGAAGGAAGAACATGAGGAACGAATCAGGAAAGCAGAAGCCAAATTTCTTTTGCGAAAAAGTGGTGGTATCTTTTAAGCAGAAGATTTCATTATGAGATAAATCAGATAAATTGCATAACAGCCTATAAGTATAACACCGTCCCTTTGCCTAATGGTACATGTTTTTCTCATCATCAACAACGGCAAAGCACTTGTAAAGATCATTGCCAGATAATCGATTATCAAACCGCTTTCGATGAATCCGCCTGGAATCGGAATCGGCTTTACCAATGCTGCTGCTCCAATTACGCTGAGTATATTAAAAACATTACTTCCGACCAGATTGCCGATACTAATATCCATTTCCTTCCGCAAAGCAGCAACGACCGAGGTGGCCAGTTCCGGAAGCGAAGTGCCGAAGGCGACAATGGTAAGTCCGATAAATTTTTCGCTGACGCCGAACACTTTCATAATTTTTATTGCCGAATCGATAAGAATATTCGCACCGATAATGACTCCGGCAATTCCCGTCACAATCAAAATGATTTGTTTGGATCTGGAACCTATATAATTATTTCCTTCAAGGGCAAATTCGGCCGATACAGGTTCCGTAGTTCCAAGTTTCGATTCTCGGTTCGCAATATAGTAATTTAAGAAAGTATAAAGGATAATTCCAACCAACAGACTCGCCCCCTCAAGACGGCTAATGGTAGAATTTAGTGTTACGATCAAAAGATAAAACGAAATCAGAAGCATAATGGGGATGTCGCGTTTTATGACGGAGCTGTCACTTTTAATCGGTTGAAATAAAGCCGCTAAACCGAGGATCAGAGCGATATTGCAAATATTGCTGCCCACAACATTTCCTACGGCAATCATGCTTTTACCTTTAATTGAGGAAACAAGACTCACTACCAGCTCCGGTGCTGAAGTTCCGAATGCAACGATAGTCAACCCGATAACAATGGGTTTTATACCTAGAGTTCGTGCGAAGCTTGAAGAGCCCTTTACCAGCCACTCGGCGCCATAGTAAAGCATGAGCACACCGATAACGAAGAACACCCAGTTGAGCATAAACATTTTTTATCCTTTAATTATCCGGGTCGTATAGTTTAATGATAGATGCTGAATTAAAATGATTTTTAAGGACTTGGTACTATTTCACCGATTATAAAACCTTATGGGGTTATACTTAGCCAAATTTAAAGTAAGAATCAACTTACATTATCCAAGATTCATTTATTAGTTTATCGAGATGGGTGACCGAGGCCGCGATGGCATTTGGATCTTTGGCCGTAATGGCCGCGGCGAGATCGGCAAGGCCGGCAACAAAGCGGATAACACGGCCGACGGCCTGCAGCTCTTCGATCTTTTCCTTTGTTTGTTCAATTACGTTTTTCAGCTGAATCACCGGTTCTTCCAAGGCATCGATAGCCAGACCGACAGCCGTGGTGGTTGTAAAGATTGATACGCGCATTAGGGTCTTGAAGGATTCGCTTAGAAACTCGTATTCCGCACGGCTGATTTGGTTAAAATTATCGTCCAGATATTTATCGATGGCTTGGGCGGCCTCCAGGAATGCATCTGCAATTGTACGTGCTTCCTCTGTTGTTAAGGTCATGTTCATTTCCTCCTAACTTTTTAGGATTCGGCGAGTATGTTAATCTGCTTGCGAAGCTCTACAGCAAGCGAGTATAAATCCTTAATCAAGTTTTTTGCATTGAGCTTGTTTCGATTATTGTAGAGTTTTTGATGACCCTCCGCAATTTTGTCGAGAACCTCCAGATAGGCATCCACCGCTTTCAGTCGGATGGCATTTTGCTTCAGTCTCAGTTCCTTCCATTCCTCCAGCGCAGTCTTTGCTGCAGAGGAGGGACTGCCGATCTGCAGATGGGAATCGTAGTACCGATCGAGTAAAGTTTTCTCGATCTTCAGGTCACGACGAAAATCCTGATCGACGATCTTTCGTAGTTCACCCCTTAAGATCGCTTGCAGTGGATCGTTCGCCTGCGCGACAATGTTTGTCACCTGTTTTGCCTGATAGGCCTTGGCCGCGGCTCCGAGCACCGTCTTCACCAGCGAGTTCACGGCGCCCATCGTGTCTGTTGAGACCCCCGCATTCAGTTTGCCGATCGCGATATTCAAAGCATCGACGTCTTTGTCGTAGTCAATGGTACTGTCGGCGGAAAGTGTAGATAGGGCGGCCATATAATCGGATACTAAAGACAGTATCTGACTCAGGGCTTCTGCCTGGTTTTTACGAACGGCAATCTGATCATCCCAAGTTCCCGCGGTATCATAGCGTTTCAACCTCTCCGGAGTGTCGGCATAGGTGATGACAAGCTCGTTATACCGGGTGGCCTCCAATGACGTCTTTGACCATTCACGCACGGCTGTCAGATCGGCACAAGCCACGGCGAATAGGACTATGCCGGATACCGCTACTGCTAAAAACCATTTTTTGCGTTGTTTAATTAATGTCATTTTTTTCTCCTTCCATGCTTAATCTTTATCCAAAACCGCCCTTATTCTCTGGGAAATTTCTTTCATTGTGTACGGTTTCTGGATAAATTCATCGCAGCCTCGGTTCAGAATTTCGTGGGCCTGTCCGTTGATACTGTAACCGCTGGAGAGAAGGACCTTAATGTCGGGGTTGATCTCCTTCAATCGGTCATAGGTTTCCCCACCGCCCATGCCGGGCATGATCATGTCCAGAACAACCAGATCGATATCGTCCTTGTTATTTTCAAAGATCTCAATGGCCTCTTTACCGCTTTTAGCTGTCTTTACCGCATATCCCAGATATGTCAACAGTTGCTCGCCCACATTGATGATCATCTCTTCGTCATCCACGAGTAGGATTATTCCTTCACCCTTAATGACCTCCGTGGAAGGTTTTTTCTTTTCAACGGCCTCCTTTTCGGATGCGGGCAGGTAGATATTGAAGGTGGTGCCTACACCCTTTTCACTGTACACATTGATGAAGCCACCGTGGTTCTTGACGATACCATAGACGGATGCCAATCCCAGACCCGTACCTGTCCCCATCTCCTTGGTGGTAAAGAAGGGGTCAAATATCTTTTCCATGGTCGCTTCATCTATGCCGATCCCGGTGTCGGTCACCGAGATTTTTATGTACCGGCCAGGGGTGATTTCAAAGGGTTTGACATATCTCTCATCCAAGATCACGTTCTCTGTTTGAACATAAAGGTCGCCTCCGCCCGGCATGACCTGCCATGCATTGACATAAAGGTTCAAAAGGGCCTGCCGTATCTGCCCCTGATCCACTTCTACCGTCCAGAGGCTGTTGTCGAATTTGTCTTGAATTCTGATCTCCTTTTTGGTCTGCCCGAACATGCGATTCTCATGGCGTATGAGTTTGTTTAGGTCGATGGGTTTGGGCTCGTATTTCCCGCCACTGGCAAAGCCCAAGAGGTCTTTTGCCAACCCCGTCGCGTTCCGGACATATTCCTCAATGTCACTCAGGTATGCAAAATCCGGATGGGAAGGATTCTTATCTTTCATCATCAATGAAGTACACCCCTGAATACTCATCAGCGCATTGTTGAAGTTGTGGGCAATACCGCCGGCCAATGTACCTATGGCTTCCATCTTCTGGGCTTGTTGGAACTGGGCTTGCAGGTTTTCACGTTCCTCTTCCGCCCGCTTGCGGTCAGTAATGTCTCTGGCAATTCCAACAAGCCCTATCAATTTTCCATCATTATCAAATTGAGGAACCTTTATTGCCTGAAACCATTGTTCTCTTCCATTTGTTCCGGTCATATGCTTAGAAATTTCCCTAGGCTTTCCCGACTCAAAAACAATCCGGTCGTCGGATACGTTTTTCTCGGCTTCTTCTTGATCAGGCATCAATTCATAATCATTCTTTCCGATTACATCTTCTCTCGACAAACCAAAGGCTTCTAAAGTCTTATTATTGGCAATAATATAACGGCTCTCTAAATCTTTAAAAAAGATAGCATCATGAGCTGACTCTACCATAAATTTATATTTTCCTAATTCTTCTTCCGTTTTCTTAACCTTGCCGGCTTTTTTTTCTAACTCTTTAATCCTCTGTTCCAGTTCTTGATACGTTGGTTTTTGGGAGATCATTGGGAAATCCTTTGATAAATTAAAACTGGTAATAAAAAGCAGAACGGCCGGTCAACTCTTTGCTGCTGTTGGGTAATATCTTAAAGGAATAATAAAACAAATCTTTCGCTTTTTCGGCAGGGGCAAAATAGGTATTCATTATTTATATGCCTCCGTAGGATTTTTCTGCTCTAAATACTACCGTATCGTTTCTAATACCTTGTTTGACTCAAATTTCAAGTATTTTATCTATAGATATGAATATTTTGCCGTGGTCCGACTTCTATATAGGACACCATCTATTACGATAGCGCATCCCTTATTCCGATACAAAGAGCAAAGGGGAAGCTCCCCAGTGGAGGCTGCCGATTGATAAATTTCATACGGCAGCAAGAAGTTGCTCCGCCACCCGGCACCAGCCCTCGGGACCCGGCGCGGGTACCCGGATGACGTCGATACCTTCCATGGGATGCCACTTCCCATCCGGCTGTTGAACGAGAAAGGCACGGTCAACGACTTCCAAGAGCGTCCTGTCGTTCGGGCTGTCGCCGATGCCGACCGTAACCACCGCCCCCAGTTTACGACGAAAATAGGCAGTCAGGAGCGACGCGGCCACCCCTTTTTGGCTTACTTGAGAGGTGACAGTGAAAAAGCGTCCCCCCCCAAGAATAGCCAGCTTTTCTTTCGCCAGGGCTTTTCCGAGGTGTTTTATTTCGTCGGGAGATAATGAAGAGGTGATAGTTTGGCTGTAATCCCTATGGCTTGCCCGAATGGCAGCTCCGATCGAAAGACCGGTGATGCTTGAGATTTCTTTGATGTTCAGGTCCGAATAGGTCTGAAACGATAGGCCCGTTCGGGAACGGATGCGGCCAAGCACGCGGTAAATTTTGTCTGCTTTTTGGCCCAGTTCTATAACCAGGTAGCCGTCACGCTTCCCTTGGAAAGATATGTCAAAGTCAAAATAATCGCAGGGAATAAAGACGGCACTGCCGTTTTCGACGATGAAAGGATCTGAAATTTTTAAAACCTGCCGGTAAAATGTCTGCTCACGGAACGTTTTAGAGGAGCACAGCACCACCGGGACATTGCTGCTCACAAGCCGGGTGATGGCTGGGGCACTGATCTCGCAGGAATAGGTAGTCAAATCGATCAGGGTGCCGTCGACGTCCGTGAAAATTACCGTCTTCGGATGAGATTGCATCATATATTATCGAGCTTTTTCCGCCTGTGACGCGTCGGCGGCTTTTTGCTTGTTTTTGCCTTCAAAATAATGAATGAGAAACTCTCCCACCCTTTTATATACCCGCGCCCAGTTTAGGTCTTCACCAATATCATGCAAGGCGCCTTCGATCTGGTTGGTAAGTGCCAGCTCCTTGTTTACCAGCGCCGATATGCGGGCCTCATGACACTGTCGAACCAAAGTGGCTTCCTTAGCCTTAAGATGGTGTATCTCCGTCATTTCAGCCATATTCCACCCGGAGGCTGCCTGCGGTTTTTTTTGCAGAACCGCGATTTCCTCTCTTATTTTTAGAAGTTGCTTTTCAAGCTTTGCCGCCCTTGAAAATTCCGCCCCCACCTCTTGAGAAGTCAGGAGGGAAGGCACGGATACTTCAGAGTCCTTATCATCACCTTCCAACGTCGGCGGCGGCAGCACTCCGGTGGAATTCTTATGGTGAACCTTGATCAGATCAATGGGGCTGAGTCTTATTTTCAGGGTAACAATCTCCTTGGTTCCGGCTTTTACCTTGATTGAATTGTCATGGACAACCAGTTCCTGCAAAATTTCCTCATTGAGATTGGCACGCCAGGCCTTGAGCACCATACATCCTATTTTGAGAGTACCCATGGCGGGGCGATCCATCTCGTTGATGATTCGGGCAATTAGACCATCGCCGTCTTCGGCGCACTTCAAGGCAGTCAGTTTCATGGCGCCTTTGGGTATTTCTTTCTGAAAACTGAGAAAGGATAATTGATTGGGTAACTTGCCGGCATGTTGTTTGGTTTGCACTACCCGAAACTTGAGCACGTGGCAATCGGATTCAAAAGAAGGATTGGCTTTCTCAAGATCACCATCATGAGGATAGACAGCATAATCAAATTTTCTTGCACCGAGACACTGGGCTTCGGGCGTGAAAATCTGAGGACCCACGTCCCCGACCCGGGTGAGCAGATCAGCACGGGTGAGCCAGCCTACCGAGCGAATCAGCGTCAAAGCGATTGTGCTGTTTTGCGGCAGCACTTCATATTCACTCAGTCCACGGCTAAACACGGTTAGTCCGCAGTCGGGTTGAACCATACCTACAAATCGCTGAAAGGGATGGGTGTTGACCGGCACCGTGTAGCAGCCGGCCAGCATGAGATCATGTATGGCATCAGTCGGGGGTATGTTCCGACCGGTCTCGGTCAGAGGAAACTTTGCCACATCAAAAGGCATTCCCGCAAAGGCGGTGTCGGATTGGATGCCGGTGGGCAGTAGCACGCGCAGGCGGTGATCTTTTACCACATTATGGACCATGGTATGGATGGCCACGTATTTTGACCCGGCACGCAGTTCTACATGGTTGACGATTTTGACCTGCCGAGTTCGGGCGCTGCGTTTCTTACGGTTTTTGGTAAGCGCAACCGGCAGCGGAAGCTTGATCTCTATGCGGTAGCGGACCACCAAAGGACCCGCCGTCTCCAGTGTAATGACAGCCGGACGATTGCGGCTGCTGACCACTCGGTCCGTTTCAGGGAAGGAGTAGTCGTAGGTGTCGCCACAGTCTCCGCCATCTTCAAAAAAACCCAGGTTGCTGTAAACTTTGTTGCGCTTTTTATCCCGCATGGAAAGGGTACCGTCGAAGTTGATTTTGACCGCTATGTGCTCATTTTCCATGGTCTTTTCAGATTCATCCGATTTGACAACGGGTTGACTCTCGGGCTTTTCGGGCGGTCCGGCAGCCAAATAGAAGGTCTTGTACCCCACGCTAGGGACGTCCTCGGCCCAGCAGTAGAGGTCGACTTTACGGCCGATGCGACTGGCAATCTGGCAGGGCACCGGCTTGGCCTCGTCATCGATTAAGTGAAATTCCGCTACATGCTCTTCAAGTTCCATGGTAAAACCTACAATTTCGCTGCGGTTCAGAATGGAAGGATTAAAGACTATCAAAGCGATATTGCCGGCCTTGGAACTGTCCACAGACTGAGCAATGGCACACAGGCTTTCGGATGACATTATCCTTGCCATACGATTCACCTCGGCAAACCGTTCCTGCATGTCATGTGCAATGGGATCGGTGCAGCAGCCGCACATGTCATCGTGAGTGTGATTGAGCAGCAGTGTTTTCCAGGCCTGCTCAAAGCGTTCGGCCGGATAGTCAAAACCGAAGGCCCAGGCGATGGCGTTGAATTTTTCAGCCCAGCGTTCCAGTTCACGCTGGCATTCGTTGTTCTGCTGAACCAGATAACTGCGGCTTGAAAATACACCCTTGAGAATAGGAGCAAAACGGCCGCTGTACATGTAACCGTTTAACACGGGAAGATCAGGTCGGCAGGCTCTGACGGCATCCAGGTATTCAGACGGTGTGCTTTGGACGCAGGTAAAGCCTTCCCCGAGGGTTTGATTGAGATCGGCAATGATGGGCAGCACGTCATCCGGCTCGGGAACCTGTTCGTAGCCGTTCATCAAGAGCACATTCGGGGTGGTGGCGAAGCGTAGCAGGGCTTGGGATTGAAATATGACCCGCTCTCTGGCGATATCCTTGGTCATACTCAGCGCCATGGCATTGCGGTAGCTGTCTACCAGATAGATGCCCAAAATGCGGGAACCATCAGGCGACTCCCACCAGAATTCGGTTTTAAGGCTTTCAGGCGGCATCTCCACTCCACGCCAAACAAAGGCACCGCCAATGCCGAAACCTGACAAAATTTGAGGCGTCTGCGCAATCTGACCGAAGTTGTCCAGCAACCAACCCGCTTTCATAGAAGCGCCGAAACGTTTGCAAATCTTGTCTCCGATCAGCAGGTTGCGCACAAGTGCTTCACCGCTGACCAAGCTCCAATCAGGCTGCAGGTAAGCCGGTCCGATCAGCAAACGACCGGCTTTAACCAGGTGCCGAATGTCCTGCTCCCGGGCGGCGGCCTGATCGGGAGGCAGCTGATTGAGATAATCCTCTAAAATCAGCGTTTGGCCATCGAGTACAAATCGATACTGCGGTTGTTCCTGCAGACGTTGGATCAGGTTTGAAAAAAAAAGTAACAACCAGCGGTTGGCAAAGCGTGCCGTGAAGATCCATTCGCGATCCCAGTGGTTATGGCTGATCAGATGAATACGGACCGGTTTAGGCGTATCGCGATGGTTGATATTTAAGTTTATCATAGCTTAAATTTTCCTCTTGTAGCATTTTTGAATGACATCGGCATAGGGTTGTTCCCGAATCGCTTCCATAAAGGCGGTTTCATTGATACCGGATAAGCTCGGATAGTAATCAACGGGCTTTACTGAGTTCGGGAATTCCTGCTGCATCACTGCAATTTCTTGCTGAAGCTTTTTCTTGATGTTTTCCGGGCAAAGGGGAGACTGACTGATCACCTGGAACGCGCCGCAAGTCATTTCTTCGACATGGCCTTCACCTTTGCCGACATTGTGCAGATGAGGGTTGCGGGACTCGATCTGAAAGATTTGGACGTGTTTTTCGATAATCTCCTCTGACAGAGACTTGCCGCCCAATCCGCCGAAACGCTCGAATATGTTGATAAAATGGTTAGGTTCAATGGAATAGCCGGAGGAATAGTCGAGCGTCAGGGCCAAATCCATGGTCATCGCGTGTTCGCCGGCATTGCCGGTCTTGATGATATCGGTTTCAAAACCGGTGTAGGCGGCGATGAACATATTCAGGAAATGATTGGTCTGCCGCGAGGTGCGGCCCCATTTGGCGAAGAAGAGACCGTCGTCAATGATCTTGGGTTTGCTGTGCCAGGAGATACGTACCATAATGTAGTTGCTTTTGCCGATGAAAAAGCCGGCGGCATACTCCCGAACATACTCCAGCACCGATCCCGGAAAATAGTTGTCGGCGTCGATGAAGCCGATGTAGCGGCATCCGCTCAGGCTGACCAGCAACTTGGCCAGGATCATTCCTTCAGCCTTGCCGCTTTTAATCAGACCGTCTTTTTCGTCCAGGATCGCTGTGTAGCCCGCTGCCCGGCAAGCCTCGGCCAGGCAAGGATCCTTCTGATGCACCAGCACAATTTGTTTCGATGTAAATCGTGCGAAGCGTTCAAAAGCGTCTTTCTCGATAGCGAAGCGGTCTACCGGACTTCTGCTGCTGTTGGAGACGATGAAGGTCAAACACTGATTAGGAATTCCCGTTAATACCCCTTCCACCAGCTTGATACGCTCGTTACGCATGGGTATGACGATAGCCATCCTCTTTTCAATTTCGTTTTCGGCTTCATAAGGCATCCGTTGAATCATTAAACCGTTGCCCGGTCTTTCCAAATCTGTTTCCAAACCCGACTCCAGTTCAAATACTTTTTGGATGCCATGGATTAAAACGGCACCCAACCGTTCGGTTTCTTTTGGCAATTCAATACGCATGCTTCCTCCTCAGTCTTACCTCGGCTTTGGGCCTTAGAATTCGACAATTTATTATTTGCGGTCTTATGACGACGGGATTGGGTGAATTACCGAGATTTACCGGCAAAAAGGACCTGTTAATTTCAAGCTTAAGGCTTGTGGTACCCTTTTGTCAAGCGGGTTATTTGAAGGCAATGCATTCAATTAGATGGCGATCAATCGATACCGCCGTTGCATGATAGTGATCTTCCCAAAATGCACCGTTTCGATTCTTTCTCCGACGCAATGAATAGCGGAACGAAACATAACCAAAATGCATTCATATTGATTCCTGCCAAACAAAGTTGTTCACCGGTGAGGGCTGCTATGTGGCCAGAATCCATGTGTATCGGTTCCATTGTTATGCTATGGAGATTTAAATATGGATTAACATTCAATTTGTAAAGAAATAATCATAAAACAAAGTTTAACCCAAATTACGAATTATTTTTGCCCAAAAAATGGCATGAAAATTTATAAGGGGAGAGAAAATTTGAATACAGTACCTTCTTCCTTGGATGTCTTAAAATCCACTTTTCCACCAAGAATTTTTTCTCCGAATAATTTCATAGAAAAGGTGCCTATTCCCCTACCGGCTTGTTTTTTTGTACTAAAATTGCGCTGAAAAATTCTATTGGTTATTTTTTGGGGTATTTCTTGTGCATTCCACACGCAAAAAGATAGACGATCGCCTTCAAGCTCGATCCAAAACTTTACAATGCCGTTTTCCTCGGTGGCTTCCAATGCATTTATGATCATATTGCAGAGCACACGTGATAACAAAGAAATATCCGTGTTGATTGAGACATCCGGGTAATTTTCTTGAAATTCTATTTTTTTATTACGCGCAACCGGATGGCTGCTGAAAAAAGATTTAAGTTCTGCAAGGGTCTGTTCCGTTGTAATCTCATGCCTTATCGGTTGATAGCTGCAAGTTTCGGTTTGTGATAGACATTGCTGAATGGCAATTTCTTTGTGAAGGCGCAAAGATGCCCGATGGATATTTTTCGCAAGTTTTGAGGGATATTTATTGACAAGCAGTTCACTTGCCCCTACCAGTATGGATAACATATTGTTAACGTCATGAAAAAATGTTCTTTCGAGCGCAGCCCTTTGCTGCTGTTGTGTAATATCTTGAAGGAATAATAAAAGAAATCTTCTCTTGTCGATTTTAATCGGCTGAGATCTAACAAGCAGGGCTATATCTACCTTTTTGTCGCCTCTATTGGCTGACAGAGCGCAAATTCTTTCAACGGGTTTATCTTGTCCAAGGCTTGACACGATTGCTATGGCGAGGCCACAGGTAGAACAAAACTTTGTGGTACCGCATCCGGCGGGTTCGTCATGTGCGTGGATGCATTGTAATACATCACCCGGCCGCAATCCCAGGGCTTTTCCAGGGTCCTCAATTCCCAACATTTTTAGAAATGAATCATTCAGCGCAATAATCTGTCGATGTTCGTCTATGACTGCCAGCAGACCGCTAACTGAAATGAGCAATCCTGATACAATGGGACTCCGGCTCACAATTTCAATTTCTGCGACAAGGTCATTTTCTTTCGCTTTTTCAGCAGGGGCAAAATAGGTATTTATCATTTTGGTATGCCTCCGTAGGATTTTTCTGCTCTAAATACTTCTCTATCGTTCTTATGGTGTTATTAACTGAACGATTTGGGGTGGGGCAACCCATTTTTTGTGAGAGTTCCTGAGTCGGTCAACTGTTGAAAGATGAAGAAGATTCATCAGTTGCTTGTAATTTATCAATGCATAACACTTACAGGGTTTCCGGATTTCATAGTGCCCGCCGAAATCCCATTCCGATGAATGGGGGATGATCCCTGCTGCCTGATTGTGAAATGGTATTTGTGCTTTTCGCTTTGTCTTCTTTCAGGGACTGCCCCCCTTGTCTCACTTCTTGGCTTGAGGCTTGGGCTGCTGCTCGGGAAGCTTGAATCCGAGATACGTTCCGGAACTTATTCCCATTAGCGCCAATAGTGTTGAATCAAAGTCGGGCAAAGCAAGATTACTCAGTACCTGTTGGATGAAAACGATACCAAGCACCAATGTCCAAATGACCATCTGCAGACGGTGAAAACTTATCCCGTTTGCATCAGTCAAGAGATCCGACAACCAATTTTGAGCCGTAACCGCATCTTTGTTGCGTTGAGCAGCGTCGACTTTATTTTTCGATTCATCCAGTTTATTCTCCAACTCTTTTATTTTAGTATTTATACCTTGGATCTCTGTAGTGCGGTTATTGAGCTCTTGATTTTTCTTATCAATTTGGTCTTGCAGCTTGGGATCGGAAGATAGCCTGCTCTTGAGGTCATTGATCTCTTGATTAAGTGTTTTAGATTCACAATCCTGCGATTCCATCTGGGTTTTGAGCTTATCAATTTCGTTTTGTATTAGAGTCTTCTCGTTTACTACTATAGCGGCGCTCGCACGTTTGTTTGTATCGATCGCGGCCGCTCCTAGGGCCGTGCCGGATGCAATTCCTATCAACCCCAGAACGGACGCTGGAATCCCGGGCAATTCTCCGAGCACCATCCAGATAAAGAGGAATGCGGCGACAACCAGAAAAAACCAGAAACCCATTTGTACCCGGGCAAGGCTCAATGCAGGCTTAGTGATCTTACTTTCTATGGAACCTCTATCGCTAAACGCCCCTTTTTTTCCTGCGTATATATAGGTCCCGCCCATAAGTACCATCACTAAGATGTATAAAAATGCCCATACGTCAAGATGTATTCGAACCAGCTTCAATTTGGCATCAGACTCCAAGGGCGTACCATCTTCCGGTCCCACACTGACTTCGACCTCACGAGGATTCAGGGTAAATTGGTCTTGAAAGCCGAATAGCATAGCCCATACCGATTTCTGCTGTGGATCATTCAAGTAAACCGGTAGCGCTTCTCTCCGTAAAAGTAGAAATTCGAGTTCGGATTTCTTATCGTCTATAATCCTCGGCCGAATTCCCTTAAGTTCCATTCTGTTGAGAAAAAGGCTGATATCCTTCTGCTTGCAGTCCCCTTGCTTGTAGTCTCCTTCTTCGCATAACGTCTGCCGGAAAAGATCAAGGTTTTCAACCTGCACGCGAATAGCCTGACCAAGCCACGTTTCGTCTTTTCTACCGATATTGTGTTCCGGTAAAATGCGCCAAGCGTCTTTGACCTTTACCACCGGCAGTTTGTCTTTCTTGTCTGCAGCTGTGGCGACAACGTTCGGATTTTGCTGAGTAGTTCTGTTCATTGTTTCATCAGCAATGGCGGCTACGACTTGAGCCAAAAATACCGTCAGAATCAACACCAGCATTCTCGTTTGGATCATCTTGCACCTCCTGATCAAAAACAACGACTTTGTTTACAGTCCTTTTTTGCGCACGGGTTTGCACAATCTACCTTACCAAAAACTTGCCGATCCTAAGAGCCATTTTCACCATCTTCCCATTCAAAGGGGATATACCATGGGCTATTAATCACGATTTGCGCTTTCATTAAATTGTAGACCATTTTCTACACACCATTGACGAAGCCTTGACTTTGTTTGTTCAGCTTCAAATTCATACCATTTATCGAGTAAGCCGGCTGAATCCAAGAGTGATTTAAAACGACTGTATGCACCTCTTGAGCGAAATATACGACTTATTTCCGCTGTTACTTTTCATAGATCAATTCTTTGTCTTCTTCAATAAATGGACGTATATATTTTGAAATTGCTTTTTCTGAAAGAAGATCGACTTTAGCATGAAGAATTTCTTGTAAATCGAGCCGCATTTTTACAAATTTTAATCCAATTGGTTGTGAATAGTCTAATTCTACAAGAATATCAATATCACTATCTTCGTATGCAGATTTTCTGGAATAAGAACCAAATAAATATACTTTCTTTACCGGTTTATATTTAAAATATTCCTTTATTTTTAATAAATTGCTTTGACTTAATTTCATGATTTTAATTCTGTTTTATGGTTTTTCGTTTTAAGAATTTCTTCAACTCATTATTTGTGAGAGCTTCTGAGTGGGTCAACAGTAAAGGCAATGCATTCAATTAGATGTCGATCACTCGATACCGCCGTTGCATGATAACGGTCTTTCCAAAATGCACCGTTTTGATTCTTTGCCGGACCGACTTCGTTTTGAGACTTTCTCTATACTACTTCCGTAATATACTTCTTTTTCAACAACCTCCAGAATACCACGGCAAAGGCAGTTAGGGGAATAGCAAGCATCATACCGAGAATGCCGCCGAGTGCGACACCCCAGAAGAACACCGCGAAGATGATGAGCGCGGGATGCAAGCCGGTACGGTTGCCCATAATTCTCGGAGTGAGAAGATAGCCTTCGATCGCCTGCACCGCGCCGAATACAATTAGCACCAGCGCCATCAGCGAGAGCCCCCCCTCATTGCTGAAAAAGGCCAGCGGCAGAGCGATGCCGAGACCAGCTATGCTTCCCAAGTAGGGAATAATGTTGAGCAGACCCAGCGCCATGCCGATAACAATGCCGTAGGGTAGCCGGACCAGAGCGAAACCGATCGCAAACAGTGCGCCCTGACAAAGGGCGATGATGATTTGGCCGCGGAAAAACGTCAGGAGAATGCCGATGAACTGATCGAACAGATAGATAACGTCTTCCCTGGTTTCCTTCTTTAGGAACGGTAGAAATTCGCCGATTTGCCTGGTTTCGAAAGGCTTCGCCATGAGAAAGAAGGCAAGATAGACCGGAAGTACCGCCCAGGCGAACAAGCCCGCCGCAGACTGAAACATATGGAAAATGGACTGCGATATCCGCTCCCCCGAAGCCCGGAGTGCATTGGCCACCATTTCCCCGGGATTGTCCACCAGATTGCCGAAATTGGACATCAGCCCGTACTTTTTCAGCAGCGCGGCGACTTGTGGCCAATACGACCGAACCGCCTCCTGCATGGCATTGATTATGGAGGGCAAGTCGTCGAACAGCCGGAGCAATTGATTGGCGGCAAAGGCGCCTGCAAACCAGATAAAGGTTCCCAGCGGAACGATTGCGGAAAGAAAAAACAGAACTATAGCCGCCGCCTGGGACCCGCAGCAGATTTTGAGCAGCCAGTTGTAATACGGCCGTAATAGCATCGTCAGGATGCCCGCCACCACGGGCGGCAGTAATACATTTTGGAAAGCGCCGACAAAGATGGCTAGCCCCCACACTATCGTGCTGAAAATCAGCACCAGCAACAGCGCTGCTCCCAGCGTTATTGCAGCGGCAACGGTCGTGCGTTGCCTCGGTCCCAGTTCGAGTTTTTCAAATATCATGCCTTCCACTGTAATTTTTTTAAAAACCACATCATACTTCAAGATTTTTGATATAGCGTAGGTGGATTTCTACCGATTTCTCATATTGCTTTTGTTCGGCTGTTATAGTCTTGATTGCCAATAGTTTGGATTACGACTTAGATGCATCACTGCAAGAATGAAGATTATATCGCTTTCATTAGAGTAAAGAATGGCATAAGGGAAACGCTTAATGAGGCGACGGCGTATATCTGCATAAAAATCGGCCATGTTTTTGGATGCTCTGCAATATTCTGAATTGCTATGTAAATTTCTTGAGCAAATTACTGACCAAGGCCAAATTGGCGTCCTTCATAGTAATTTATAGAGGAAATAAATTCTTTTTCTGCATCAGGGTGAAAAACATAGTTCATTTATCAAATTGTTTCCATATTTTTTTAAATACTTCAGCGCCGGGAATGGATTTTACTTTACCTGAACGTAACTCTTCAAGTCGCCTTTTAGCTTCGCATGCCCATTTTTGATCATTTTCTTTATTTAATGGATTTATACTCCGAGGCAGAGAATCAACCAAAAGAGCTCTTTCTTCAATAGGCAAAGATATCGCCTCATCAATTAAATCTTGTGTTTTTCCTATTTGTTACCTCTATAAATTTTTGTTGAACTTGATAAGTTGATATCATACTTTTATTGTTTGTGTCGAGGTAATAATTTTATGCTTTTATACCTTAATCGAATTTGGGAAAAATTGAGGGCCGGCCATATGAAGTTATTGATATTTACGGTTCAATATTCCAAAGATAGGTGTTATTAGCGCTTAGGAAGCTATTTTCAGAGGTAAAATTGCACCCCCCGGTTTGCCCGATTCGGAAAACAATCATGCAAAGGCTAACCGACGACCCTTGGGTATCGGAATCGGGTCATTGAATTCCTTTGCCGTTTCGATCCATAATTCCATTGCTGTCTTAATATTTGATAATGCAGCCTCGTATGTTTCACCATGTGCCATACATCCTTGAAGTTCTGGAACATCTGCAATGTATACCTGGTCTTCATCACTCCAATAGATTATGATTTCATATTTATTCATCATTATTCACTCCTAATTTGTATTTTAAAATTAGGTTTCGTATCTGTTTGACCTGATATGGTTTTGCCTTATTGCCTTCTTTCTGTATGTTTGGCTTTTCTTCAACACCTTTTTTTCGAAAAATGTGATGGCTCCCTTTGATACGCATCTCAAAGCCTAAGTTTTGCATAAGGTTTATCAGATCTGAGAAAGCAATATTAGTATCACTTGTGCCGCGCAATATCTGAAATATCAGTTTATCATATTTTCCCATTTTTCATAAACCTATTGTTCCTGATTATATAATCGTTATTTTCCGAACGATAAGCTCAGTGGTGATTTGAGTCCGATTTGGGAATTTGTGATTGATTTGTTGATTTGTGGACCGGGCCATACGAATTTATTGTTATTTACGGTTTAACATTTCAAAAATAGGAATTATTAGCGCTCTGAACGATATTTTCAGGGGTAAAATTGCTATTGTAAAACGCCGGTATCTCCCCGAGTTGATACAAATCGTTTGATCCTGCAACCTTTCGGCCCTTTGCCCGAATGCTCAGTTACTCTTTTATACCCTCTACAAAACTTTTATTTCCAACCGCTACGCTTTGAGACCATTTGCTTTCTCGAACATATTCTTTTGTTTTAAGAATTTCTTCAACCCATTTTTTGTGAGAGTTTCTGAGTGGATCAACCCCGGCACGCCCCATGTTTAAATCAATATAGGCAATGCATTAAATTGCAATCATCGTCGTCGATCTCTTAGTTTCGCTAACCTAAAATTGACTCCCTAAACGGGAATAAGCAAGAATTCCTTTTTATGACATCGGATATCGATGCATAATATGCCGGACATGCCCTGGCAGGTAATGCCGTTTTGCTCTTGCCATCTCTCCCGTATTTTTTCTTAGATGTGTGTTTTAAGCCTTAAAAATGCCCTTCTAAGACCTTATCGGACCCAAGTTTTAAGCATTTTATCTATAATATAAAGATGTTGTCGTGGTCCGACCCCAATTCCCGCCATTCGCGACCCCAATTCGCGACCCAATTCGTGATATTCGCAGGCCTATCCTTTTAGTAAAACCAGTATATCGGCGATCCCTCGCCGGATCAGCATCACCGCAATAGCAGCCAGCAACAGGCTGGCGACCTTTGACACAGCCTTGGTTCCCGTTCGCCCCAAAGCCTGTGTAATTGGCTGCGCGAACATAAAAACAAGACCGGCTAAAGTAATGTTGACGACCACAGCTGCACCGGTGAGCAATCTGCCATGCATTCCGGCTAGAAGGATGCAAGTCGTCAGTACGGCAGGGCCTGTGATCAGAGGCACTCCAAGCGGCACGGCTCCCAGACTTTCAGAATCGGTCTGACGTTGTTTTTTCTCTCCCGTGAGCAGGTCGCTCAATGAGATTGCCAGGAGGAGAACGCCGCCGGCGATCATGAAGTCGGAAACAGTAATGCCGAGGAATCTAAGAAGCACAGGGCCAAAGGCAAGAAAGGACAACGCCACGGCTGTTGCAGTGACTACCGACTGGTATATGACGGTTCTCATCCGAGCTTTATCCATCCCATCGGTGAGGGAAACAAATAACGGCAGCACCCCTATTGCATCCACCGCGATAAATAAGGGAACGAAACATAACCAAAATTTATTCATAGTGCTTCCTGCCAAATAATAGCGATAATACTGCGTTTCCAGTCTTGGTTTGAGACTTAGGTTGCTGCTCTGAAGATTAAATCCCGAGATACGTTCCGGAACTTATTCCCATCAGTGCCATATTAGGTTTGCAATGAATAGCCCGACAACAATCTCGGCCAAACAATATTTTGCCACCAATTCCGGTGTCCCTTCCAATAATTCAATGTCTCAATCTCGCCGTTGATAACGGAATGTATTGGATCCGGAGCGATTCTGACATCCAGACGAGTCCTTGATGCTATCAATCTGTCAATTCCATTGATGCAGGCACCACCACCTGATAGGCAAATTCCGGATTCCAATACCTCGCTGGAGATAGTCTGCGGAAGTTTCTTTAAACCGCTGTCAATCATTTTGAGAATTTTATGAATCACCGGTTCCATGGCGCTGACAATATCAAGCTTGTTTACATCAATGGCCACCAGGCATTTTTTGATGATATCCATACCCCTAACAGTTATTGTTTTAGGATCCAATGTTTGCCTTTGAGACATGGATGAAATTTCATGCGTCAATCGTTCAATCTCATCAAAGGATAAGCAGACTTTGTGCTTTAAGATAATGGCGGATCTTATTGCTTTTTGAAGGTCACTACATGCTGTTCGCACCGCTGAAGCAAAAATCAGATGTCGGTCACGGATTACCGCCATATCAGTAACCCCCTCGCCGATATCTACTATCACCTGAGCATATGGCAGCGTAACGTCCATTCCGGCTCCGATTGCAGCCGCCCAGGCCTCCGGGATAATTGCCACATGTGATGCGCCGGCATGGAGGACTGCCTTAGCAAGAAGTTCACGTTCTTTGTCGGAAGTATCTGTTGGTGCTGAGGCCAAAGATATTGGATGCCTTAATCCTTTACCGGTTTCCTTTAGTAAGGGTTGAAGAAGGGTAATAGCCTTTTTGATATCGACAATTACACCTCCGCGAAGAGGGGTGACAACCAGTTTACTATTGAGATATGATAAATATTCATCTGAAACAAATGTTGTTTTGCCGGCGGGCAGCTGCGGAATCAACGACGGTTTTTCCATGATTTGGCCAAGTTCAGAGGAATAAATACGAGTATTAGCCGTTCCAAGGTCTACAGCTATGCATGGCTGTTTCATTATCTGTTTCAATTTTGAAAACATATTCTATATTGTCCTAGTCCTTCCCCGCCTCCATCAAGAACTCTTATTTTTTTCAATAGTATTATGGATCTGCTTCAATTCAAAACGATTGAATCCGAGATATTCTGAAGGCGGCTTGGATTGAGCCGGTACTGTCAACACATCAAGATTTTTGGTATAGCTTGGGTGGACCGTCCCCGATTCATACTACGAAGCAGAGAATCAAACAAAAGAGCTCTTTCTTCAATAGGCAAAGATATTGCTTCATCAATCAAATCTTGTGTTTTTCCAATTTCTTACCTCTATAAGTTTTTGTTAAACTTGTTTGATTTGATATCATACTTTTATTGTTTGTGTCGAGGTAATAATTTTATGCTCCTATCCCTGATCGAATTTGGGAGAATTTGAGGGCTGGCCATATGAAGTAACGATATTTACGGTTCAACATTCCAAAGATAGGTGTTATTAGCTTCCATTACTCTAAGTTTATCATTTCTGGAAAGATGTCATATTTCGAAAGTGTTCTGCATGATGTATACTCCTTCTTGTTTTTGTTGAAAAGTACCATCAACCTTATGGAATGTCAAAACCATACAAGGTAAAGTGGTGGCAAATGCCTTACCAAAGGCACATTTTATTTTGCTGGATTTATTTATTCGCGGGCATCTTTTACAACAAGCAAATGGCTAACTCCCCAACGGAGGCTGTTGACTGATAAACTTCATACGACAGCAAGAAGTTGCTCTGCCACCAGACGCCAGCCTTCAGGCCCGGTGCTCGTACGCGGATGACATTGATACCTTCCATGAGATGCCATATCCCATCCGGCTGTTGAACGAGAAGGGCAGGGGGGGATTATCCTTTTTGTGACGTCAATGCAAAATATGCTGGACATGACATGGCGGGTAATGCCGTTTTGCTCATGCCATCTGCTCTTATTTTTTTCTTAAATGCGGGTTTTAAGCCTCAAAAATAGTCTTCTAAGACCTTATGGGACTCAAGTTTTATAATATAAGCCTATTAACGTGGTCCGACCCTCATTCAACTCATTCAGGAAACCACTTCGTGCGTGACGAGAATGATATCAGCAGGGAGAAAGCAGGATTTCGAAGTAATCGATTTATATTTGTGAACGTTCTGCACGAACGCCCCCAATGACGCCCAAAGTAATAACCTTCTCAAAACATGAGGAATTACACAAAGGCTACACATTTTGGCATTAGGTGGACTGGCTTGTTATGCCAACTTTTGATTTAAGGGGAAATCTTTCCGGATGCTCAATAGATTCGATCCCTAAGTCTACATCAAGTTCAGGCCAATAAAAATGTCCTGGTGTTGGCTCTTCAACATTTAATATTTTACCTATTGGAGCATCCTTAAACCAAGGGAATTCATCAAATGAGATGAAGAGTTCCCTATTTCCGGTTAAAAGCCATATGCCATGACTTGAGATATTGGTAACTTCAAGTGCTAAAGTGTTTTTGCCAAGCGGCTGTGAGCTCATTATAGTGCTCCTCTATTATTTCTTCGATTTGTTTAAGCTGTAATCGCGATAAAGGAGAGGATTTTTTGCACCTTATATTACAGCATGTATTGCCCAAGGGGTTCCGAGGGGTCAGAGATTATGGGTTTTTGCATGGGAATGCCAAAAAAACTGCTGGGTTTAGTGCAATTGATTTTGCATGTTGCAATCAAAGAAATCAAACTACGTTCCCGGCCGGTTTTTAAATATCCCTACTGTAAAGCATCTATGATGATAGTCGGTTTTCGTTTAAATCCATGGAAACCAGGGTAATTCTTTTTTACGGCAGAAACCGGCAGTGCATTCAAAAACAGGAGGGCTGAACTTTTATGGCATAGATGGTTTTTTAAAAGCCTGTTTACAGGTTAATGAATTTGTGCGCCCTGAAAAAATGACACCTCCCGAAAAAGCACTTTATTCCCCCTGATCAAAAAAAGATATTTTCTTATATAGAGTCACCACCACCGGGCTTGTTCAACCTTCGGATAAGATCGTGGTTTGCTGCGCTCACACGATCTATCCTTATTCGTTCGGAGGCGGTGACGCCTCTTTTCTCATCCGGCTCGTCATGGGCATGCCCAATAAGGCGCGTTAGCCAACTAGAAATGTGCTATACTCCCATTTCTTGAACACATAAATCGCCCACCCCAGCGTTTCTCGTCCCCACCTCAGATACGCTGTCTTACTCTTACGCACTCGCTTCAGCACGGTCTCCACATCTGGATCATCCCGATGATCACTCGCCCAGGTTTCCGCAGCATACCACTGTAACCCTTC
>JAFGES010000072.1 GCA_016931455.1 Desulfobacterales bacterium
TGTTTGGCAGAAGGCTATGACTTTTTTTATATTACACTCCAGCGTGTTTCATTTTTTGTTGTGCCCTGCCGGGCATGGGGGTTATTAGAAATTAACCTTCCCCCCGTAATTAAGATAAAATTAATTAATCAGTTGGCTTAAGCTAATAGTTGGTTATGAATGAATTCATCTTACCGTTTACTACGATAATCAAAAATAAAAATAATATATTTTAAATTATCCGAATAAGAGGAGTGAGCAATGGAGAAAAATAAGATAGTTGTAAAGTTTAAAGACGGCACTTCAATGAAAGGCCAAACGGCCAATTTTTTCCCAAATAAAACAATGTTTCATCTTGAAAGGATAGACGGAAAAATAGTAGAAATTACTATAGAACATTTGAAAGCGATTTTTTTTGTTAAGGATTATGAGGGAAATAAAAATCATGTAAAAACTTATAATGACATAATAAATAGTGGCGGAAAAAAGTTAAGAGTTAAATTTATTGATGGTGAAGAAATTATCGGTTTTACCTTGAGTTATTCGCCGGATCGTCAGGGCTTTTTTTTAACTCCGGCTGATCTCAAGGGTAACAATGATCGGGTTTTTGTTGTAAAATCATCAGCACCTAAAATTGAATTTATTTGATATTAACGGTAGGTTATTAACTTCCTTTAAAGAATAAAATGATAGGAAAATGAATTGATTTATTTTGATTCATTGGCTTGTGATCTTATTTTAGATACTTGAATGCCATACTTTTTAATTTTGTAATGAATCGCCCGGCGGCTAATACCCATTAATCGGGCAGCATCCTTTTGAACGCCCCCAGTCTTTTTCAAAGCACGCAGAATAGTTTTTCGCTCACTTTCTTCTAAAGAAAAAGAATCACTATTGGAGGAAGACCTCAAGGGAATTTCAGGCAGGCCGGTGAGATGAAGTGAACTGGGACTTAAGACACCATCTTTACATAAAACCACACCTGCTTCCAACGCATTCTTTAATTCACGAATATTGCCGGGCCAGGGATACGTACTGAGCCATTCCAATGTCTTTGGAGGTAATTTGACCGTTGGAACGCCATGAATTTTAGAAAATGTCTCTACGAACTCTTTAGCTAAAACCGGGATATCTTCTCTTCGTTCACGAAGAGGAGGAATTTTCAGGGTAACAACCCTTAACCGATAATAAAGGTCTTCCCGAAATCGTCCAGCTTCAATATCTTCAACCAAATCCGAATTTGTAGCCGCAATGACGCGACAATCGACCTCTATTTCCGTTACGTCCCCAATTCTTCTTATCTTTCGATCCTCTAAAAAGCGTAAAAGCCGTACTTGCATCTCCGGCGTAACATTGCCCACCTCATCTAAAAAAAGCGTGCCTCCATGAGCTGCTTCAATTAAGCCTTTCTTATCCCGAATAGCGTGAGTAAATGAACCTTTTACGTGCCCGAAAAGTTCACTTTCCAATAAACCGGTCGGAGTAGACCCGCAATCCACGGCCACAAAAGGATTATCATGGCGATGCCCTTCGGAATGAATAAGCCGCGCAACACGTTCCTTGCCCACACCGCTTTCACCGAGAATTAATACATTAACATCGCTAGCCGCTACCCTTTCAATAAGATCATAAAGTTCTCTCATAACACGGCTTCTTCCCATATAGAGCTTTCGATCGTCTGAGGAAACGGCTTTTTTTTGTTTTACCTCTTGCGGCTCTTGAGGGGCTTTTTGCAATATTTCATTGACTTTTTTAAGCAAATCTTGCCCATTAAAAGGTTTGGCAAAATAGTCCACAGCCCCGGCCTTAACTGCTCGAACCGCATCCGGGATAGTTCCATAGGCCGTTAAAAAAATAACCGGCAGTTCAGGTCGAATTAAACGCGCTTCTTTAAATAAAGCCATCCCCCCCATCTCCGGCATCTTCATATCGGATATCATAAGATCCACATGTTGCTCTTGAAGCATTCGAAGTGCATCACGGGCTCCTACAGCCTTAAGAACCTTAAATCCCGCTGAAAAGATCCGAGCCTCCAAGACCTCTAAAACATTAAGATCATCATCCACTATCAAGATTGTTTTGCAAGAGTTCAAAATATTTTCCTCTGTATATCATTTTTGCGTAATAATATTTATATCATATATGGGTAATGGACTTAAAAAGCCATAATATTATTATATTTTTCCTTTTTAATTTATTATTATTTGGTGAAAGGCAGTGAAAAGCCGAAAGTACTTCCCCGGCCGGTTTTACTTTCTATCCAAACGGTTCCTTTATGAGCTTCGACAATGCGTTTGGATATACTCAGACCTAAACCGACACCATTCATATATTCTCTAACATCTCTTGCCTGATAATACTTATTAAATATCAAAGACTGTTCATCTTCCGGAATACCGGGTCCGTTATCGGTGATAGAAAACTTGAAGATCGAGTCTTTTTCATCCAACTCTACACGAACCTTAATCTTATTGCCGGAATCGGAAAATTTTATAGCATTATCCAGCAAGTTCAGTAACAGCCGTTTCAAATGTTCCGGATCTCCCATCAAGTTTGGGAGTCCATCGGGGATCTGCGCTTCGATATTAATATTTTTGGCTTCAGCGATCGGCTTTACCTGATAGATACAATCCACCACAAAGGAACCGGTCTCAAGAGAACGAGGATTGATCCTAAAAAAACCTGATTCTAGCCGCGAAACCTGCATAAAACGATTCAATAAATCATGGATTCGACCAATTTCAGTACTTGCAATTTGAAGAAATTTTCTTTGCTTCTGATTAATCGTTCCCATAACCTCTTCCACAATCATATTAACCGATTCCCGAATCGAGGTTAAAGGCGTTCTGATTTCATGGCTTAGCATCGAGATAAAGTCCGAGCGCATCTGCTCTTCCTGGCTTAATCGTAAAGCCATTTTATTAAAGGCGCCTGCTAGTTCTCCAAATTCATCTTTAGAACGGATATGAATCGGTTTGCTGAAGCGATCTTGGGAAATAGTCCCAATACCCCGAATAAGTTCTCGGATCGGTCGAATCATAGAATAAGCCAAAAACATGATTCCAACTAATCCGACGACCATTGAAATTGCCAATCCAATCAAACCATTTTTAGCGGACATCTGACTACGGTGATGCAGTTCCATGATCGCCTTTTCAATGTCGCGTTCGTTTTCAGATTGGATTTTAGTAACATTTTGTATCCATTGATTGATCACACTTTCAGGAATCCATAATGATCTAGAATATTCAGTTTTTTTTAACTCTCCTAATTTATGAAAAAATTTTTGAAAATCGTCCTCTAATTTTTTCCATTGATGGGAAGCGGTCGTTTCCTCAGTATCCATAGTATCCATCTGTAAAATTTCAGACAGGTTGGCTTGAAATTCTTTTTGAGAGGATAAAAAATAATTCAAATAATCTTTTTTCTTCAGTAAATGATATTTTTTATCATTTTCCTCCATCGAAAACAAATTTTCGATTAATTTTTTTGATATTAAAGATATTTTATTATTTTTGTTAATAATAACTTCTGATATATTTACAATTTGCTGAACATTCATATAAAGGACAAAAATCGTACCGAAAAATATCACCGCAGAAATGAAAAACCATGAAAACAACTTGGCTTTTATACCGTATCTGAGCTTCATTTTTATTCTACGCATATGTTATGTTATTATGTTATGTTATTATAAAAAAGGTTATTAAAAATATTATATCGTAGCTACTATAGTTTATAGTTAACTTGATATTATACAATAGCAAAATTAATGAGTTAGTTCAAAAATTAAATTCAAAAATTAAATAATGCTGAAAACAAATAGAAAAATAGAACTGCTTGCACCGGCAGGAAACTTTGAAAAGCTTGAAATCGCCATACATTATGGTGCGGATGCAGTATACATCGGCGGTAAGGATTTTAGTCTACGTAACTATTCCGGCAACTTTAGCCTTGACGAAATTCAAAGCGCGACAGACTATGCGCATCGATTTGGTGTTAAAGTTTACGTCGCTTGTAATATATATTCAAGAAATTATGATCAAAAAAAAATTGAAGCTTATTTTCACAACTTAGCGCAAGTCAAACCCGATGGAATTATCATTGCTGATCCGGGAATTTTTATACTAGCATCCAAGATAATGCCCGATATACCTATCCATTTAAGCACCCAATCCAACACAACGAATTACAACACGGTTTTGTTTTGGGAAGATCTCGGCGTTAAAAGAATTAATGTTGCTAGAGAATTATCTTTAGCAGAGATTAAAGAAATCGCTTTGCACAGCAACTTGGAATTAGAGGCCTTCGTTCATGGAGCCATGTGTATCTCCTACTCGGGACGATGTCTGCTCAGCAGCTTTATGGCAAATCGAGAAAGTAATCGTGGTATGTGCTGCCATCCCTGCAGATGGGAATACGCTGTTGTTGAAGCCCAACGACCCGGTAAGTATTTTCCGATTACCCAAGATGATCACGGCAGTTATATTTTCAATTCGCAAGATCTTTGTATGATCGAACATATCCCTGAAATGATCGAATCCGGTATTTCCGCACTCAAAATCGAGGGCCGTATCAAAGGAATTAATTATACCGCCTCAACCGTTAAAGTTTATAGGGAGGCAATTGACGCCTATTATAAAAATCCTGCTGATTATAAAATGAAATCGCATTGGATCGAAGAACTCAGCCAAATAAGTCATAGAGGCTATTGCACCGGTTTCTATTTTGGTTATTCTAATGAGATATCTCCGAATTACACAAAAAGTATATTCTCTCCAAGTCATATTCTAATCGGGAAAGTTGTCGAGAAAACTGGTTCACACAGTGTTATGTTAGATGTACGCAATAAGTTTTATCAAGGAGATTCTATTCAAGTTCTAACTCAAACAGGTCCTGTAAGGGAAGATAAGATTGAGGATATTTTTGATGAAGACGGGCAACACTTATCGGTCGCGCAACCCGGAAGTAGGACAAGGGTTATTCTGGATTGTGGATATTCTCCAAATGATCTAATCAGAAAGATTGATAACGGTTGATAATGATTAAATTCAGCCTTTTTCCCAAAAAAAATCATATCATATGGACCTTGATCGGGGGTATCGTTTGCGGCCTAATCGCCGGCGTGATCTTAGCTCTTACTTATGACCTTCCTCAAATCCGTTCGCTTGAAAATTTTACACCATCGGCCGTTACACGCATTTATTCTGCCGACAAGGTTCTGCTGGCTGAACTTTTTATAGAAAAAAGAGATCCGGTAAAGCTATCCGTTATTCCTCACAATCTTACAGCGGCGCTGCTCGCCACGGAAGATAGGAACTTTTACAAGCACAGCGGTGTTGATATAAAAGGAATTCTAAGGGCAATTATCAAGGATATCTATTCTGGAAAATTTGTCGAAGGCGCAAGTACAATCACCCAGCAACTTGCCAAAACACTTTTTCTTACGCATAGAAAAACCTTAATACGTAAAATTAAAGAAGCGATCTTAGCCTTTCAAATAGAGCGTCGGTATACAAAAGATGAAATCTTGGGATTATACCTGAACCAAGTATATTTCGGCAGCGGCGCATATGGTGTTGAATCTGCAGCTAAAATTTTTTTTGACAAATCAGTCGGTAATTTAAGCCTTGCAGAATGCGCCTTGATTGCAGCCATGCCGAAAGCGCCCTCCCGTTTTTCACCTTTAGTAAATAAGGATCTCGCAATAAAGCGAAGAAGCATCGTTTTAAAGCAATTGTTGGAAACCGGTATCATTACCGAATCCGACTATAACAAAGCTTTGATCGAACCGCTTCACCTTCGAACCCAAAATAAAAATACACTCAAAGCCCCTTATTTCGTAAAATATGTCAAAGATTTTCTCGAAAATAATTTAGGTTCATCCAAACTATATAAAGGTGGCCTGACGGTTTTTACGACCCTGTCTTTTGAATTACAAAAGGCAGCCGAACAAGCAGGAAAAAATGGACTTTTTGCGCTTGAAAAAAGAATGCAGCAGCAAAGAATAAAAAATACGGATCCTGAATATGCTCTCATCTCTATCAACGTTCAATCCGGAAAAATTCTTGCCATGGTTGGAGGAAAAGATTTTAATAAAAGTTCTTATAATCGAGCAATTACGGCCGTAAGACAGTCCGGATCCGCATTTAAGCCGATTATTTACGCATATGCAATTGAGCAGGGATTTGCTCAGAACATGATGATTCTCGATGCTCCAATAGCTTTTAAAAATGGCAAAAACAGCAGTCAATGGCAACCTGAAAACTTTTCCGGAATTTATCAAGGAGAAATAACGCTTAGAAAAGCACTATCGTTATCTGAAAACATACCTGCGGTCAGGCTCATTGAGATTTTGAGGCCTTCTTCAGTCGCCCGGTTTGCAAATTCTTTAGGAGTCAAATCCAATCTTCTTCCCAATCTTTCCCTGGCGCTCGGCACATCGGAAACGACTCTGGTTGAATTGACTTCAGCCTATGCTGTTTTTGCCAATAAGGGAAATTGGATAAAACCTTTCGGTGTAACTGAAGTGATGGACCAAAGGGGACGAATTATCCTACGCATAAAGCCTGAAAAAAATGCGGCAATGTCACGTGCCGGGGCTGCAATCATGGTAAATATGCTGACAGCCGTCATCAAAGAGGGTACAGGTAGAAAAGCGGCAATTTTAGGCCGCCCTGTAGCCGGTAAAACCGGAACGACCAATGATTTCAAGGATGCTCTCTTTATTGGGTTTTCTCCGTCCATTGCAACCGGAGTATGGGTGGGGCAAGATAATTTTTTCACTTTAGGCAAACTGGAAACAGGCGCTAAAGCGGCTCTTCCCATCTGGATCGAATTCATGGAAAAAGCACTTACTGCCAATCCCTATCAATATTTTGATATTCCCGATGATGTGGTCCAAGTTCGCATCGATTCTTCGACCGGATTGCTTTCGCATCCGAATTCATCCAGCGCAGTAAAAGCTCTTTTCCGAAAAGGAAGGGAACCGAAAAAATTCCATTAAAATTTTAAACCGAATTATTTATTGAAACATTTCAACAAAAATTATAACAGGTTAATATGATAAGAAAAGCAACCATAAAAGATGTTAAAGAAATACACCGATTATTACATCAATACGGCCTCAAGGGAGAGCTTCTTCCAAGACCGTTAAGCAAACTTTATGATCATGTCAGGGATTTTTCAGTCTACATAGATGAAACCACACAAAAAGTGATCGGCTGCTGTGCGTTACAGTTTTGCTGGGAAGATCTTGCGGAAATAAGATCTCTGGCTGTATCTCCGGAGCACGTTCGGGAAAAAATCGGTTCAATACTTGTAGAAAATGCTCTTATTGAAGCAAAAAAATTTAATATAAAAAAAGTGTTTGCCCTGACCTATCAACCGGAATTTTTCAAGAAATTCGGTTTTATACAAATAGACAGATCCGAGCTTCCACTGAAAATCTGGGCCGACTGCATTCTATGTATCAAGTTTCCAAACTGCGATGAAATTGCAATGATGCGGAAAATTTAATCAGGAATAAATTATATTTATCGGAAGTGGCGGATACTTCCATACCCCTGGTTTGGGAAGGATATGCTGGGAAGCGACCGTTAACCAGTACAGATCCGGCTTGATTTCCCTTAATTTTCCATCCTCATGCGGCCGTGCATGACTGGTAAAAGAATAGGTGACACGAAAGATAAAGACACTTTCCTTTTTTCCACGGGCAACTTCATAATTTTTTCTAAATGTTCGCGGCACTAAATTGTTTGCCTCTGAAATTTGGTTGATCTCTTGATCTGAAAACTTTATCAAAATTGATTTTGAAACGCCTCTTTCAGAAATGCGTATCAAGGCTCTTGCTTCACTGCTGCCTGCATACACTGTCGTGATGCATGAAAGCCTTTTCAGATACTGGGCTGCGACAATAGCAGCCGTCCTTCTACCTCCCGCCATTACCGGGAGTCCGTAATATTCAAAAAATTTTTTCTGAACATCCTCAGCATATTTATCCCCTTTTTCATAAATATCCTTTGATATATAACGTAGGCTTCGGGCTAAATCTTCGGCTGCATCTGCAATCGGCCAATCAATCCTTACATGAAAATGTGAAAGGCTGTATCGATCTCTGGCTCTAGTGGCCGGATCTCTTTGAATCAAAAGCGCATAATCTAGAGGAAGCATCATTTTTAAAAAATTAAAAAAATGAACCGACTCAAGTTGTTTCTGATTACGGTCAAATTTGTCTGAAAGGGAAAGCATCTTAGAATGGAGAAGATTTGTCTTCGTCGTTTGATTAACATCAAAAAACCGAATATATTTTTTATGCGCCGCCGGAATTGTGTCTTCAACAAAAATAACCAAAAACGCATTTTGGCCTTCATATTCCAAATCCGGAATGCGTGCGCGAGGTTTAAGCTCTCGTTTTTCTACAAATGGATAAGAAAGGCTCTTTTCGATAAAATTATTATAGGAATCTGCAAGCGCATACTGAATCAAGAATTGATCCAGTTCATCTCTTAAGAGCTCATAATAAGAACGTCTTAATTTATTTGCCTGGCTTAACTCTTCCCTAACACCCCAGTATACCAATTAACTCCCTTTCCCTAATCAAATCTTATATAATAAATGCCAAACCGATAAGTTAAGAGTTGTTTAACCGTTCAATCCACTTATAAAGGTTATCTCGGTGCAGATATACAAAAAATACCAGCACAAAAGATAATCCCAATACCAGCGCAAGCAACCCATACATTTGCTCAAAGAGAAATTGTCCTTGAAGACTGAGTAAAAATGTCCCCGGCATACGCCCAATAGCAGTAAGCAGGATGAAAACTTTAAGCGGAAGTGTGCTGAGTCCAAGAAAAAAACAAAGATAATCTTTTGGGAATCCGGGAATAATAAATAAAATAAAAAGAACAATGATGCCCTGATGTTTTAGAATCCTATCAAAGTGCTTTAATTTTTCGGCAGGAATCAATTTTCTAACATACTTTTTCCCTAAAAACCGGCCGATTGTAAAATTAATCCATGATCCGGCCGTCAGACCGATGGTTGAATATAAAAAACCTTGGGCCGCACCGAACAGATATCCACCAATAAACCCTGTTGCTTCACCCGGTATCGGTGCTAAAAGCACCTGAAGAATTTGAAAAATGATAAAGAAGAAAGGCGCAGCAGCGCCAAACCGAGTTAAAAGCGATTGAATCCGCTCCTTATCCGCAAAAATGTGATAAAAATGAATAACCGCTTCCGCTATAGATGAACGAAATAAAAATATCAGCAAAAAAATGCCCAAAAAACATGCAATCGCCCAAACTATTAATCTACCGGAACGTCTATGAGCCATAACAGCTACAAGCATCTTTCCTTTTCACCTGATCTTTCGCTCCGCTTTTTCCAAGGCATCTATAGCCGGCAAGATTTTACCTTCTAAAAGGTAGAGAAAAGCGCCGCCTCCGGTTGAAATATAAGTTATTCTTTCAGTCTCACCGGCTTTATGGACGGCAGCATCCGTATCTCCACCGCCGACAATTGTAAGGGCATCTGAATTTGCGACGCAATGGGCCATGGAAATCGTGCCTTTGCTGAAAGGTTCCATTTCAAATACTCCCAATGGGCCGTTCCAGACAATGGTTTTTGCATCGTGTAAAACTTCGGAATACAGCAAAGAGGTAGCCGGACCGATATCTAAGACCATCCAATCCGATGAAATTTCCTGGATAGGTACAATCTTGATTTCAGATTTTAAATCAAGGCTTCGGGCCACAACTGCATCTACCGGCAGATAGAACTTTATTCCATTTTGATCAGCCTTTTTTTTCATTGATTCAGCGATACCGATATGATCGGCTTCCACTTTTGAATTTCCCAAGCTGTAGCCCTGGCTTTTCAAGAAAGTGTTTGCCATCGCTCCGCCGATAATAAACTTATCAACATGCTGCAGCATATTCTCTAAGGCTCCTATTTTACTGGAAACCTTTGAACCGCCGATAATGGCGACAAGTGGACGCATTGGATCAGTGATCACTTTTTTAAAATAGTCAATTTCCTTTTGCAGCAAGAAGCCTCCAACAGATATGGGCGCATATTTGGTGATCGCAACCACGGATGCATTCTTGCGATGGGATACGGCAAAAGCATCATTCACATATACATCACAAAATGCTGCAAGTTCTTTTGCGAATTCATCATCATTCTTTTCTTCTTCCGGGTGGAAACGCAGATTTTCAAGCAAAATAATATCACCTGATTTCATTTTGCTTAAAATCGCTTTGACATCCGGACCGATGCAATCAGCCGCCATCCCGACTTCTTTTCCAAGCAACCTGCCGAGACGTTTTGCAACAGGAGAAAGGCGTAATTCCGGCACAACGTTTCCCTTCGGCCTACCCATATGAGAAGCAATAATCAGCTTTGCATCATTATCCAAAGCATACTTCAACGTTGGTAAGACAGCCCGTATTCGGGAATCATCGACGATATTTTGATACTCATCCAAAGGCACGTTAAAATCGACTCTGAAAAAAACCCGCTGATTTGAAATAGATATGTCTTTTATTGTTTTCATGATTCCCTCCGCTATATCTATCCTTTGATTTTTTCCTTTATTCTTCGATTAAGATCTTTTTTTTTGGACCATCTTTCCAAAAAACCAATCATACCCCCTGAATAGGCTCGATCTAAATATTCTTCCTGCATTTTCAAGCCGCCGATTCCCTCCATCGCCGCTCTCAAGCATTCTGTTTTATGAGAACAAGTGCTGCAGGCCGAAGGCGTATTTCTGAACCCATCCTCTCCTTTTGGGAAAACATTTTCCAAAATACCAAAACAAGAAGGATATTGTTTTTCTTTTTTTAACATATCAAATTGATATTCCTTGCTGTAAATCAGAGCTTAAAATTTATTTCATCTGTAATTCATATTCTCGTTTCATACGGGTGATAAGGCCTTGATCGGCAAAACTAAAATAGTCGTTATTCCCTATTACTAAGTGTTCATGCACTGTTATTCCCATCATCATGCAGGCAAAAAAAAGCTGACGGGTTATATAAATATCATCCGAAGACGGTTTAGGCTCTCCCGAAGGATGATTATGCGCAAATATGAGAGCCGCCGCATGATGTTCAAGAGCAGCCGTTAAAACCTCTCTGGGATAAACCGCACTTGAAGTTAAAGTTCCTTGAAAAAGTGTCTCAACAGCAATAATTTTATTTTTGACATCCAAAAAAATAACTTTAAAACACTCTCTGCTTTTATCCCTCATACTGTGGTAAAGATAATCAAAAACTTCCTTTGAGTTATTCAATGGATTTTTATTTATTAATCTTTTTTCAAGATATCTTTCCGCGACCGCCTTGATCAGCTTGATTCCAAATAGATTTTTGGGTCCTATGCCGTCAATTTCACAAAGCTCTCTGGGTGTGGCTTCAAAGACCCCCGGTAGAGTTTTAAATCGTTTCAAAGCCAGCTTGGCCGTATCTTTACAATCTTTTCTCGGCGTGGCCAGCGTTAAAAGCAGTTCAATCACTTCATAGTCATGAAATCCAGTCAGACCGGATATCATAAATTTTTCACGTAATCGTTTCCGGTGACCTTCCGTCTTTTGAGAATTACTTTTATTACCGCTCATCCAGTTCCTGTTTGAGATCACGTGTCATGAGGCGATGCAAAGACTCTTTAGGAGAAAAATCATCGTACAAAATATGGTAGATCTCATGTGAAATGGGCATTTCGGTACCCAGCTTACGCGATAGGTTATAGACGGATTTGGCTGTCTTCACTCCTTCCGCGATCATAAGCATCTGAGCCAGAATCTCTTTCGGCTTCATTCCCTGACCTATTTTTTTCCCTACGGTATGATTCCGGCTGAGATCACCGGTACAGGTGAGTATAAGGTCTCCGACACCAGCCAGCCCGATAAAGGTTCGTGGATTTGCTCCAAGTTTCACTCCAAGGCGCCTCATTTCGGTAAGGCCTCTTGTAATTAAGGCCGCTCTCGTATTTAGTCCAAGTCCAAGTCCGTCAATAATCCCGGCAGCAATAGCAATTACATTCTTGACAGCACCGCCGAGTTCCACTCCGATCAAATCATCATTGGTATAAACCCTGAAATAAGGAGTGGCAAAAATCTGTTGAACAAAGCTCGCTACTTTCCGATCTTTTGATGCCACGGTAACGGCGGTGGGGACTTGCCGTGCAACTTCGGGAGCAAAACTCGGGCCTGAAAGCACGGCAAAATGATTTTCGGAAATATCCGAAAAGGTTTCCCGAAGTACACCGGACATGGTCAAATGCGTCTTATTCTCAATGCCTTTGGAGGCCGATACAATCGTTATATCCTTGGAAACATAACCGGCAATTTTATGGGCTGTTTCCCGCATGACATGAGAAGGAACAACAATCAAGACAAGATCCTTATCGGAAACGACCGCTTCAAGGTCATTGGATGGGTTTAAATTTTTAGAAAGGGTAACACCCGGAAGAAAAACCTTATTTTCTCTTTGGTTTTGAATCTGTTCTTTGACCTGGCTTTCATAAACCCAATGATCGATCTTATGGCCTTTTAAACATAACAAATTGGCCAGAGCGGTGCCCCAGCTTCCAGCCCCTACCACTCCGATTTTTGTATCATTCATGATGCTACTCTTCCTTTTCAGCCAATCCCGCTGCTCCCACAACCCTTTCTTCGGGTTCCATCCCAATAAGCTTGACCCCTTGGGTATTTCGACTGATGATGGAAATGCCATGGATCGGCATCCGTATGATTTTACCTCTATCGGTCATAAGCATTAAATCATCCACCTCGTCAACAAGAAGTATGGCGACCACCTGACCATTGCGTTCACTGGTCTTAATCGTAATGACCCCCTTGCCCCCACGTTTTTGTACGGAATACTCATCAATAGAAGTTCTCTTACCATAACCGTTTTCAGTTGCTACAAATAAGGTTTGTCCATGGTTTAAAACCTCCATTCCGACAATTCGATCTCCCGGCGCAAGTTTCATTCCGCGCACGCCTTGAGCAACACGACCTGTGGGTCGAACATCAGATTCATGGAAACGGATCGATTTGCCCATGGCCGAGACCAAGAAAACATTTTGATCTCCATCTGTAATCCGGGCTGCAATCAACTCATCTCCTTCAACCAGATTCAGTGCAATAATACCACCGGCTCGGGGACGGCTGAAAGCCATCAAATCCGTTTTTTTAACCAATCCGTCTTTTGTAGCCATTATAATATGGTAATCGGGTTTAAATGATCCCACATCCAGCACGGTCGTCAGCTTTTCGCCGAATTCGAAATTCAGCAGGTTTACAATTGCCTTACCGCGACTCTGCCGCCCGGCTTGAGGTATATCATAAACTTTGCACCAGTAAACTTTACCCAGATTCGTAAAAAAAAGGAACGTGTGATGGGAGGAAGCGACGAATAAATGCTCAACAAAGTCTTCGTCCTTTGTCCCCATGGCGGTCTTGCCCTTACCGCCGCGGCGCTGGCTCTGGTATAGCGTAATCGGGTTACGTTTGATATAACCGCTGTTTGAAATGGTTACGACCATATCCTCTTCAACAATCATATCTTCAATATTTAACTCTCTTGTCGCTTCTACGATTTCCGTTCGACGTACATCTCCGAATTCATTTTGTATCTCAGTCAGCTCATCTTTAATAATATCCAATACGAGGCGATCGCTGGCCAGTATCTCTTTATATCGGGCAATATCTTTAAGAATATTTTCATATTCTTCTAAAATTTTTTCTTGTTCAAGTCCGGTGAGTCTCTGCAGGCGCATATCTAATATGGCCTGTGCCTGAATGCGCGTCAGAGCAAACACTTTAATCAAACGTTCTCTGGCCTCGTTGGGTGTTTTTGATTCCCTGATGAGGGCGACGACTTCATCCAGGTGATCCAGCGCAATTTTCAACCCTTCAAGAATATGGGCCCGTGCTTCGGCTTTTTTAAGTTCATAAATCGTTCTTTTAATGATAATATCCTTGCGATGAAGGATAAAATGTTCAAGCAGTTTTTTTAAGTTTAAAATTTGCGGCCGTTTATTGACAACGGAAAGAAAAATAATGCCGAAACTCGTTTCCATCTGGGTGTGCTTATAGAGTTGGTTGATCACCACACCGGACACTTGATCTTTTTTCAGCGCAACGGCTATCCTCATCCCTTCACGGTCGGATTCATCCCTGACATACTTTATTCCTTCGATTTGCTTATTTTTAATCAAATCCGCAATTTTTTCAATTAACCTAGCCTTGTTGACCTGATATGGAATTTCAGTGATTATAATTGTCTCACTACCCGTGCGCTTATCTTTTTCAATAATCGCCCTCGCACGAATACGGATAATCCCCCTTCCGGTTTGATAGGCATCGGAAATCCCCTGAGTACCATAAATCATGCCGGCCGTAGGAAAATCAGGACCGGGAATAAATCGCATAAGATCCTTCCAAGTCAGGTCCGGATTATCGATAATTGCCTTTAACGCCTCAACGACCTCAGACAGATTGTGGGGTGGAATATTCGTGGCCATACCCACTGCTATACCGGATGAACCATTGACTAATAGTGAAGGGATTTTGGCGGGTAAAACCAACGGCTCCGTTAAAGATTCATCATAATTGGGACCCCAATCGACCGTTTCTTTATCCAGATCCTCCAACATTTGATGCGCTATCGGCATCATCCGAATCTCGGTATATCTCATTGCAGCCGGCGGATCTCCATCAATGGAACCGAAATTGCCCTGACCATCTACCAAGGGATACCTTAGTGAGAAGTCCTGGGCCATTCGTACTATCGTATCATAAACTGCACTATCCCCATGTGGATGATATTTACCGATAACATCACCGACAATACGGGCCGATTTTTTATAGGGCTTGTTCCAATCGTTTTTCAACTCCCGCATTGCAAACAACACACGGCGATGAACCGGTTTTAGGCCGTCACGCACATCCGGCAAGGCTCTTCCAATGATTACACTCATAGCATAATCGAGATAAGATTTTTTCATCTCGTTCTCGATGCTGATCTCCGGCACTATTTCCCTAATTTGCATATAAGCACCCAACTAACTTTTTTTTTAACTTTTTTTAATAATACAATAAATAACGGCAAAGTCACGCTTTGCCGTGCTTCGTTTGAACTCAACGGCTGTTGGAAATGATTCGTGTTTGGTAACTTGAATGATAAATGTCCGTTAGTGTTAAAAATGCAGTTACAATGAGAGGCCCGTAAATAATCCCCAGAATTCCAAAAAGATTCAATCCCCCCATTATCGCAAGAAATACAAGCAAAGTATGCATTTTCACGCGCTTACCCACTAACTTGGGCTTGAAGAAATATTCGATACCCCCGGAAAGGATCAGATAGAAAATAATAAAAAATATGCCTGCCGCAATTCTTCCCTTTAAAAAAAGGTAGACCGCTGCGGGAATAAATACAGCCCCAATACCTAAAATAGGCAAAAACGCTAGTAAGGCCATAATTACACCCCACAGAAAGGGCGATTCCAAGCCGAAAAGCATAAAAACAATTCCGCCCAACGTGCCTTGAATCAGCCCGCATATTCCATTGCCTAAAAGAATAGCCCCTGCCATGTCTTTGAACTTTTTGATCAGTTTTTCGTTCTGTTCTTTCGGCAAGGGGGAAAGATCGATTATAAATGCAATCAGCTTATGCGCATCAATAAAGAGAAAATAGATAATGATAAGCATAAAAAAGAAATTGACCACAAACTTGAACATATTTGACGCTATTAATCGGGCTTGTTCATACAGAAATAGGCTGACAATCTTAATAATCTCGGAAATTGCTTGGTTGAGTTCTTCGCTGCTGATCTTTAGACTGAAATTCGAAAGAAACGTGTTTGCCCTTTCAAGTATCCTGCTGCTTTCAAGAAGGCTTTTCAACTGATCGTTTATGACCGCATTTTTACCCATCAGATACAAGTCATAGGCTTCTTTCGACAAAATACCCACAAATAAAGCAATCGGAATAAAGAGAATTATAAAAATTAAAAAGCATATTAAAAAGGATGCAAATGGTGGATTGATTTTGTTTTCCACTTTTATAAAATTGTAAACCGGATTAAAAACACTTGTGACCACAGAGGCTATAACAATAATGGACAGAAAAGGCCATATAAGCCGGCCGAGTAGAAAAATGGAAATAAGAAAAAGGGACAGAAAAAACCAAAAAATCATATTCTGGGAAGTTCTATCGCTCACAGTGCCCCCGGGAACTCACAATTTTAAGACATCTTTGCAGGTGTCATATTTTTGCAATAGCACCACACCCCCTTTTTCTTCGAAGGGAAAGGGGGTGTGGTGCTGTAATGAAGAAAGGTATCGTGCTGTGTTGAAGGTCAGGCTTATGATTTAACGACGAAAATTCCCGCCGCAAAATAAAGAAGGACTTCATAAATAAAAACCGGAATATAACTACCGAAGATAGCATAAACAATACCGCCGCCGATAATAGCCGGTACACCACAAAAAACCAAAGAACCCAATTTTCTGCTGATATTCATCGTTATTTGTCTCCTGTAAACTGTTTAGATAATTGCTCTAAAAAGAACCCTCAAATTCGATCAATCTGTAACAATAACAAATCATCAAGTAAAGAAAAAAAGTGAATGTTATATTCTAAAAAAAGCCGCCGTACTTTTTTAGGCTTTTAACGTTCGACAATCATGGCCATACCCATACCGCCTCCGATGCACATACTGATCAGCCCGGTACGATATCCTCGGCGTTGCATGTGAAACATTCCGGTAACCAATTGTCGGGCACCGGTACAACCGATCGGATGGCCTAATGATATCCCGCTGCCCAACTCGTTGGTACGTTCTTTATCGATGCCGATTTCACGCATACAACCAATCGCTTGAGAAGCAAAGGCTTCATTAAGTTCGATCATATCAATATCGTCTATTGCCGCGCCAGCGATATTTAGAACCTTTCTTATGGCCGGCACGGGACCTAATCCCATATAAGCAGGATCGACCCCTGCAGTGGCAAACGCTTTAATTTTTACAATCGGTTCAAGTTTGAGTTCTTTTGCCTTATCGGCACTCATTAAAAGAACGGCTGCAGCCGCATCGTTTATCCCTGAAGCATTGCCGGCAGTTACCGTACCATCCTTTTTAAAAGCAGGTTTTAATTTTGCCATCTTTTCCATGTTGGTATCCATGGGACGCTCATCACTATCAAAAACCGTTTCCCCTTTACGGGTTTTAATTACCACCGGGGCAATTTCCTGCGCAAAAAGACCTGTCTTGATCGCTTTCATAGCCCGCTGATGACTCAATACCCCCAATTCATCCTGTTCCTCTCTGCTGATACCATAACGCACGGCAATACTTTCGGCCGTCATCCCCATATGGTATCCATAAAAAATCTCATAGAGTCCGTCAAAAACCATCAAATCATATATATCGCCTGTTCCGGCTACTTCCATTCGATGTCCCCAGCGTGCCTTCGGCAAAGCCATCGGAGCCAAACTCATATTCTCTTGGCCTCCTGCCAATATAACTTCAGCCGATCCGGTCATGATAGCCGAAGCAGCCAAAGCAATCGATTTAAGACCGGAACCGCATACTTTGTTAACCGTAAATGCAGGCGTTTCCTTTGGTATTCCCGCATGTATCATGGCCTGTCGAGCAGGGTTTTGTCCTAAAGCAGCTTGCAGCACATTACCCATAATAACTTCATCAATACAAACCGGGACAGCGGACTGATCCCAATCATAAACTTTCTTCTCAAGATCGGTTATTCCCTGGTCTTTTAGTTTATCCGGCTCATATTCTTTTATTGGATGGTTTTGATCCGGTCTTAACCCCACGCGTTTTAACGTATCTTTTAAGACAATTGATCCCAATTCAACCACGGAAACATTCTTCAGTCCACCTCCGAATGCACCGATGGCGGTTCTTGATCCACTGACGACAACAACCTCTCTCATATTCTATTCTCCCTTCAAACAGCAATTTAAGGAACTTGGATTCATGCTGTATTTTTCTTAGAAAATATATTCAACAAATAAAAAGATATGTATAACATATTCAGATGATAATGGTCAATGGTGAGAAAACGGATCGGGCCGATTTGTTTAGTTTAATCGGTTTAATCGGCCCGATCGCAAGTATAAGATATAGAGGTGTAAAAAGAGGTCGTTGGAGTTAATTTTCGGCTTCTTCAAATCTTGCCATTGTAAAAAGCATATCCGCCAGCCGGTTCAAGTATTGATTGATTTTGGGGTTAAGTATCAGCCCTTCGTTTTTTAATTTCGCCGCCTTTCTTTCCGCTCTTCTGATGACCGTTCGGGCGACATCTATTTGAGCGGAAACAACGGTTTCTCCAGGATAGATAAATTCGTTTTTCAGTTGAACATTTTCTTGAAGTTCATCGATGATTGCCTCTATCCGGTCTACATCTTCATCACCAATGGTTCGATTGAGTTTTTCGTAATCTTCTTTTAAGGTGGAAAGTTCCGTACCGATGATAAGTAAATCTTTTTGGACACTTAAAATGATATCTTTAATTCTTTGATTCTTAGTCCCAGCTTTGGCAACTCCCAATACCGAGCTTGCTTCATCCAGTGTACCGTAAGTATCCGGCCTCAAATCATATTTCGGAACTCTCTGACCACCGAGCAAACTTGTTTCGCCTTTATCCCCTTTTTTTGAAAACTTCATATTCCTATCCTTTAGTTTGATGGGTTCAATTGGTATAAAAGGATCACGGTAAGATTATGGTATTATTTCTTACCTTGACCTAAGCGGACACTTTCTCGGGTGATTACAATAACAATTCTTTTAAGTTATCGCAGTATATGAGAACGTAGATGAGGTGTCAATGATTTTGAGAGAGCCATTTTTCAACCGCTTCAGCCACTCCCCCCCAATCATTGGAGGCGACTTTGTAAAACCTTTTCCTGAGATCATCGGGTGCATTTTCAACCACAAAACTATGCGCGGACCATTCAAGCAAATCGATGTCATTGTAATCATTTCCAATCGAAAGCGAATTCAACGGATCGATCCCCAGCGTATTCGCAAGCCAGGCAGCCGTATAACTTTTAGAAACGTTGGGTGGAAAAATCTCGATCCAGGTCGAATGGCCGTCAAGCGGCGATGTCGTCCGAATCACGTTCATATCGGGAAGCTTGACGCGGACGGCATCCAAAACCGGACCGGGATCCGAATGGGGCAATACGGCAAGCAGTTGAGCCGCCTGACCGAATCCTAAAGTGTTTTTATCCAATGACCAGCATAATCCATTATAATTTTCCAGGCGATGCGTAAAGTCCGGATTCGCATTGCCGGTCCACCGGTAAGCAAACATATGGTTATCAGGGATGGGACGATGGATCATGAAATCCAATTCAGCTTCGATAAGCACCTGTATCGCTCTATTAACGGCTTCGGATTCAAGACTTACCTTGCGCAACAAAATTCCTTCCGGGTATTTGATAATTCCGGCACCGGTAGAAAATATCACATAATCGACCGGGAGTTCGACTTTTACCGCTTGCGTAAAGGAATAAATCGAACGACCCGTCGCCACTACCCTTACGACTCCCCGTTGCCCCAAACGCCTTAGCGCTTCAAAATCAACGGCGGCCATAGTTCCGTCGGAACATAAAAGGGTTCCATCTAAATCGGTAACAAATATTGCATTCGCAGTGGGTTTATTATGTTGTTTGAACATTTTAACCGGCCGGGATTTATTCTTTATTTGTTATTGTCTGGAGTTCTTTTGATTTTATCTTTTAGACTGCGCCAATTGTCGAGCCGAATTTTTATGATCTTTTCATAGCCTCTTTCCGTCGGCAAATAGTAAATTCGGCCTTTCAGTTTTTCAGGCAAATAATCCTGCGGAACGAAGGCATCTTTATAATCATGCGCATACTTGTAATTCTTCCCGTAACCGAGACTATTCATCAACTTTGTGGGGGCATTGCGGATATGGAAAGGAACCGGAAGGCTACCTGAACTTTTAATCGTTTCTTTCACCTTTTCATATGCCGCATAGATTCGATTGCTCTTCGGTGCCGTGGCAAGATAAACCGCTGCCTGAGCAAGTGCCAACTCTCCTTCGGGGGCACCGAGCAACTTAAAAGCTTCACCGGCACTTAATGCCGTCTTTAATGCATGAGGATCGGCATTGCCGATATCTTCGGATGCAAACCGAACCATTCTGCGTACGATATAAAAGGGATCTTCCCCGGCTGACACCATGCGGCCCAGCCAGTAAAGAGCCGCATCAGGATCGCTTCCCCGCAAGCTTTTATGAAATGCGGAGATTAAATTGTAGTGTTCTTCACCGTCCTTGTCATAGACAAGTGCCTTTCTTTGCAGGATTTTCTCTAAATCCGGCACCTTAATGGGTTCGGCTTTCTCATTTGGGTAACTCTTTTCGTTCGGCCGCACATAAGCAGCGCAAAGTTCAAGGCTGTTTAGCGCCGCACGGGCATCGCCGTCGGCAATATCTACAAGATATGAGAATGCATCCGACTCAAAAACAAGGTCCAAATCCCCCAAGCCTCTTTCTTTATCTTTCAAGGCATGATTGAGGATTGCAGCAATATCGTCTGCGGACAAGGCTTTTAAAGTAACCACTCTGCATCTGGATAAAAGCGGAGGGATCACTTCAAAAGAAGGATTTTCCGTCGTCGCTCCGATTAAAGTGATCAAACCGCTTTCCACATGATGCAAAAATGCATCCTGCTGAGATTTGTTGAATCGGTGGATTTCATCGACAAAAAGAATGGTTTTTTTTTGGTACATCCGTTGTTGATTTTTGGCTTCGTCAATAACCGATCGGATCTCTTTGATTCCGGAAAGCACTGCGGAAAAATGGACGAAATAAGAGGCTGTTTCATTCGCGATAATCCTTGCCAGCGTTGTTTTGCCGCATCCCGGAGGTCCCCATAGGATCATCGAAAAAATACGGTCATTTTTAATTACCTGCCGAATTAATGCCCCTTTTCCTAAAAGGTGCATTTGCCCCACTAGTTCTTCCAAATCTTTCGGGCGCATTTTTTCGGCGAGAGGCCTTGAAGCCGCTGCAATCTTTTGTGCTTGATATTCAAAAAGATCCAATAGCTATCCTTTTTCAGCACCTTTATAATCTTTAAACGGTCGGCCTTGGCGTTTGCGGAAAATCAAACGGATGGGTGTCTTATCAAGTGCCGCTTCGGTTCGGATTTGATTGATCAGATATCTCTTATAAGAAAAATGGACGGCATCCGGATAATTGACAAAGCAAACAAAAGTCGGCGGTTTTGTTGAAATCTGAGTTGCATAATAAAACTTTATCCGTCTTCCTTTATGAAGTGAAGGCTCATTTTTTTCGATCGCCGACTCCAGTATTTTGTTGATCTGTCCGGTTCCGATCCGCATCGCATACTGATGATGAACTTCTTCCACCAGTTTAAATATTTTCGGCACCCGAAGACCGGTTCGGGCGGAAATCGTCAAGGCAGGGGCAAAACTTAGAAACTTGGCTTCAAATTTTAATTCTTCATGATAGTTTTTGACTGTCTTACTATCCTTTTCAAGCAGATCCCACTTGTTCAGCAACATGATACAGCCGCATCCTCGCTCAAAAGCATATCCGGCAATATTAATATCCTGATCGGTAATCCCCTCCTTTGCATCCATGACAATCAAGGCGACATCACACCGATCAAGGCTTCTTAAGGCTTTAATAATGGAGTACTTCTCCAATCTTTTGTACACCTTCCCTTTTCGGCGAATACCGGCCGTGTCAATCAAAAGATAGGATTGACCGTCAACATTGCAAACTGAATCGATTGCATCGCGTGTGGTACCGGGTACTTCACTTACAACCAGACGGTCTTCACCCAGAATACGATTGATTAAAGAAGATTTGCCGACATTGGGTCGTCCCACGACAGCCACTCGAATCATATCCTGACTTTGTTCTGAAACAGATACCGGAAGTTTCAGAAGCAAAGCATCCAGCAGATCAACCATTCCATAGCCGTGTTCGGCGGAAACCGGGTATAATTCATCAATACCCAGGCCGTAAAAATCATAAAGGTTGATCTCCTGTTCAATACCGTCAATTTTATTGACGACATAAAAAACAGGTTTGGTCGTTGCACGCAAAATTTCAATCAACTCAGAATCAAACGGGGATATTCCCCCTTTCCCATCCAGCAAGGCAATGATAACATCGGCATCCTGGATCGCCTGATGGACTTGGTAACGAATCTGATGGGCAAAACTATCTTCGTCTTCGAGTAAAAATCCACCCGTATCGACGACGGCAAATTCAACGTTATCCCAACGGGCATCACCATAGTGACGATCTCTGGTAACACCTGGAAAATCACCGACAAGTGCATCTTTTGTTTTGGTTATACGGTTAAAGAAAGTGGATTTACCGACATTGGGTCGGCCGACAATAGCGACAACAGGTTTCATGATGGAATCTCAATCTAAGTAGAATTAACAATTTATAATCATAGTGCCCTGGACAAGGTGAGGAGGAAAATTATAAGAAAGTTTCAGGTAAGATAAGGCTAGAAAAATAATGGAATACGCTGATTATCTCGATTTAAATTCCTGTTTCTAAAACATTTTTCAGTGTCGTCAAATCTTTTTCGATCTGTTTCCTGGCTTGGTAGGCAACAATTGCTTTGGTAAACCTGAAGGCTTTTAGATCGGCCTGAGCCAACGTCGTTATCTTTGTGCCGCCTTCAATCGGCTCAAAAATAAAGCTGTTATTGGCCTGAATGGGTCCGGATACCACTTGATAGGAACATTTTTTGTTCGGCTCGTATTCCGTAACAACACCCTGTGTCTCAACCCGCTGACTTAAAAATTCGTTTACGCAGCGAAAAGTTGTCCCCACCTCCATCGAGCCACCGGAAATTATTTCAGATTCCAAAAATCCGGTTTGCCAATGCACGTTATTATCCAAATCCGTTGCAAATGCAAATACCTTATCAACAGGTTGTCTAACTTCCACACTGGCTTCAAATTTTTCCATAATCTTATATTTCCTTTATCTTCGAATCAATTTTTACTAATATGTTTTTTTATATATAAAACTTTATAATAGCCTTAATATAAACAATATCGCGTATTCTGTCAATTCCTAAAAACTTTAACCCTAATGATATCAAATTGAAAGTGAATGGATTAAAAAGCGGTCTGACCGGCCCGTCTTTTTTCTTCTTCTTTGCGCCGTCTTTCCTGGTCTTCCATAGATATTAATTTTTCCATATTATTGACGTAATATATCATCACTTGATATTCCGGATCACCGAATCGATTTGCAAACCTTGATATGATCAACATATCCTTATTGATTTCCCAATATAAAGACTTACCCTCATCCGTATCCCAATCGATGATTTGCGGTTCTCCATATTTTCCCTTTATTATATCGACAACATATGCTCCTTCTTTTTGGAACCGGATTTCAAACATTAACGGTTTATAAGTGAAATTGGAAAAAATCAGCATGACGTAATCAAAGGGAACGTCCTTCTTGCGGGCATACCGATAAGTCAATTTAATCGTATCATGCTCAAATCTTACGCCCTCTGCGGGATTTAATTTTTTATCCAATTCATATAATTGATTAAAATATCTTTTTAAAAAATCTTTGGAATTGAACTTCAGATCAATTGGGCTCCAATACTCTATCGCATCGGAACCGAGCTGACGATTTAGATTTTCTCGAATTTCATCGTTAAATTTCGTATTTGAATCCAAATCGAAAAAAGTAAAACTTTCCGGACTTTTTTCCGAAAAATTATCTTTAGGAAGTTCTTTTTTGCCGATGTCGCCTGCCCGAAATACGAAATAAAAAATTAAAATTAAGGTTAAGGTTAAGGTTAATATTAAAGCCGCTAAAGCAAATGACAAAATTTGAAATTTCTTTTCCTTTAATAAAGACATCAGATGTCCTTTCAGCAAGTGTCTTTGGTATCTAATAATATAATTCAGAGACTTCATTGAATCAAGAAAGTCCTGCATTTTAAATTGACTAGAGTTTTTGAAAGACACCCTACCGCTTTCTATCCAACGGGCTGCGGACTGCTCGACCTCCCTTGTTAAGCACATGGGTATAGATCATAGTGGTGCTAACATCTTTGTGGCCCAGCAATTCCTGAATGGTCCGAATATCATACCCATCCTCCAGTAAATGCGTTGCAAAACTGTGGCGAAAAACATGGCTGCTGATGTTTTTTGTAATGCCGGAAATTTGAGCAGCCTTTTTTATTGCTTTATTCAGGCTGTCGAGATGAATGTGATGGCGTCTTTTGATGCCGGAACGTGGATCAACCGATACCCTCCGCCCTTACACATTCAATACCACGTAGTCCACAGCCATACAGAAGTTGTACAATTAATTGGAATCTTCCCCTCATGGAATCAATGATTTCCATGGTTTCATCAAAAGTCAAAACCGTCGGAAGACGTTGCGGCTTTTTAGCTCGAAGTGCATCGATATTCTCAAACACGTCGATATTTAAAACCTGTTTATACAGAAATAGTAAAGCGCTGAAGGCTTGGTTTTGTGTTGAAGCCGACACATTGCCTTGAACGGCTAAAGAGGTGAGAAATGCCTCTATTTCTCTTCCGCCCATATCTTTCGGATGTTTGGTATTGTGAAAATAGATATATCGCTTAATCCAGGAGACATAGGCTTCTTCCGTCCTTATGGAGTAATGCTTCATTCGAATTTTTTGACGCACAAGATCCAACAGTTTCGGCGGTTTGCTCATGTAAGAATTCCTTGCATTTTTACTAACTATAGTATAATGATTTTTGTTGAAATTATTTTTTGAACGATAATTTATAATTTTTAATTAAGCTTCAATCGCGATGAATCATATTGGCATGTTTTCCATTTCTAGAGCTGGAAAATTCATTTCAGGATATCTTCATGATACCTATTTGGTTTGAGATCAAGGCTAAAAAAATTAACGTGTACAAATTAAAGCAGCACTCTTTTCGTCGAGTCACTTTAATTTATTAATTTATCAGTTACTTAAATAAATTTATTCAAATCTATTGAAAGGAGTGGTTATGAAAGAATGCAAAACTGAAATTAGAGAAATTAAAGACTTACAAAGCTACTTGAAAGATCTATATGGCAATGTAAACAGTAATAGAGAATGGGACTATTTGTATGGATATTTGAGCAGAACTGCAGGTATAGTTTCAAAACAAATTACTAATGCACCTCGTTATCGAACCTTATCCGAAATTGATAAAACACAATTTGTGCTTGCAATCTCATGGCTATTCTCTCTTTCAAATTACTTTGAGATAGATGTTGCCGATTCTTATTTAAAAAAATATCCTGGCATTTGTCCATATTGTATGGTTTCGCCATGTGTATGTTATAAAACAAAGAAAATGCCCGGAATTAATATCCCGATATACAAGATAGAAGAAGAAAAGCAGTGGAAATATAATGATATTAAAAATCAAGGGGCCTTAATTAATTCTAAATGGGTAATTTCTAATACACGAGCAATTTACCCTGCAAATGATACACTCTGGCATCATGCTGGGCCATGGTATCATTTTACAAAGCTCAGTGAAGAATTAGCTGAATTGCATGAAGCTATATCAAAAAATCAAGTTGGGAAAAAAGGTGAGGATGCAGTATCACAAGAAATAGCAGATGTTTTTACATGGTTTATTTCTATCTGGTCAAGCGTCTTTCACGATATAACATTAGAAGATAGTATGATTGATCATTATTATAACGGGTGCCCAGAGTGTAAGCAAAAACCATGTACATGCCCTGATAGAAATTCAAGGCCAACTGATCACATAAATCTCGATGCACTAAATGAGATAAATAACAGATTGCACGATCTTGGCTCATTAAAAGTTATTGATGAAGGAATCATTAATGATTTGCAGAGAGCAGTGGAGGCTGCTATTGATACTCAAAGTGAGCCAAGAATGGTTCAAGCTTCAACACATACTTATGACAAATTAAAAAGGATAGATAGCTCTTTAGATAAAATCGATGAAGCTGGAAAAAAAGCGAGTTCTATAATAACAACTATATTGACTCTTATAGAAAAGTCATCCAGGATTTTTGGCTATTGGACATAACAAGCATTCTTTTTCGCAATATCTAAAGAGATGAGAGAGAATATGCAAGACAGAAGCAGTATTATTGCATTTAGCGGGTCGCATGGTGTAGGAAAAACGACTGCAGTATTTAAAAAAGCCCATGAGTTGAAAATGAAATTTCAAAATAAAACTATAGGCATCTGTTCAGAAGTTAGTTTAGAATGCCCATATGAGATAAATAAGGAGACTACTAATCAATCACAGCTTTGGATGTTTGCGAATCATTTAAAAAAGGAACTCACTTTATTAACTCAATATGACTTAATTGTATCGGACAGAACAATAATTGATATAATAGCATACACTCAATGGGCAGGATTTCAAGAATTATCAAATAGCATGTTAGCAATAGCGAGAGATCATATTTCAGTATATAAGGAAATTATTTTTAAACCTATCGATGGGAATAATTTTCTTTTTGATGACAAACATAGAGAAGCAACTGACCAGGATTTTAGAACAGGCATAGAAAATGTTCTTTTGACTTTGTATAAAAAAATTGGATTAGAGAATAAAATTATTTTCGAAAAGTCTTTCGGCTATGATTATGTTACGATGCATAATCGGGTAGCCGGGGGATTTTAACCTCCAGCCCCCACACCACCCGGCATGTGGGTCCGCACCGGGCGGTTCACGAAGATACCGGGCCGTAACCGGGTATATGATCCAAAACAGTTCTTTGAAAAGCTGACGGCAACTGCTTTTGATCATCAGAAACACGATTTTCCATGACGCGCCTGTTTAATTGCTCTCCCGTTCGGGTTCATTGCATTTCAGAGCTCATGGGGTATGCCTCTGTTCTTCGTGTTTGACCCTTCAGTGGGATGAGACCTCCGTGATATCCTCCACATTGTGGGTCAGGGCTCGTTTCCAATCGCCATCCGCCTGTGGCGGCTTCCAACACCTACTATGGCCTCTGCTGACTTCTGTCCGGTCACCCTGCATGTTGCCACATAGGGCGCTTTCGCATGTTGCGAACGCATGCCGGGCAGATCTCCCCGGATAAAAACGTGAACTTTCGCTACACAACCGCAGCATTTACCCTATCTCCTGAATCCCGGGCTTTGTCATGTGGTGCTGACTCACCCGGAGACTGGGCCTTATATGCTGTTTCTGTTCGTCGGCTCATAGCTTTGCACTCAGGGCTGGACGCTCCTTGGGGTCGCTCTCGCCTGCGGCGAGCCTTTCGCTTCGCTTCGCCTTCAGACCTTTCCTCACGGAAACGCCCTTACCGTCGGCTAATGTTTATGTCAATGTCCTATGACATTGACAGGATTCACACATAGGGGACTTTCACCCCATAAATTCACGCCCATGCCGGACGTACACAACTCACTGGAGCTAACGGAAGAAGGCCGAGCGGTTTCGGATAGGCCGGAGTAAGGCATAGATTGAGCGCCGTAGCTCAATTCAAGCGATCGATTGGAGGAAGATATGGATGAGCAAGAAAAATATGACATTTTGAAAAGAGAAGTGGACGCACTTCAAATACAATTAAGTAAAGACCAAAAACCATGGCACCAGAAGCCATCCATTATTATTTCAATGCTCGCCCTGTTTTTTTCATTTGGAACAACGGGAGTGTCTTATTATAAAACTCGATGTTCAAGTTTTTTTAGAGATGTTGAGGGTTGAAGGTGGTAGCTGAGTCTGGCAATACACTCGAGTTTCAGCTCAGCCAAA
>JAFGES010000073.1 GCA_016931455.1 Desulfobacterales bacterium
GGATAAATCAAGACCTTCCGCTTCCAAATCCTGAGCTTCAGTCTCCGATTCACTCGCTGCCTCCGGCTCTTCTTCCATCTCCAGCATCTTACCTATATCGGATAATGAATCTTCTTCAAATCCTGAGCTATCATCTTGCATTTCCGGTTGGTCGCCAAATTGTTTTTCTTGCTCTAAATCCTCGGTCTCAAAACCTAATTGCTCTTGAGAAAATTCATCTTTGGGCATTTCCGGTTTTTTATCTTCAAGATTATCGGACTCTTTTGGAAGTGCCGGCGGATAAGCTAAAAAAATACTTTTACATTTTGAGCATCTAACTTTTGAGCCTGTTTTTTTTAGCAGGCTTTCATCCAAATTAAAACGAGTTTCACACTCTTTGCATGTAATAATCATATAACACCCTTATCAGTTATAATTTCAGGTGATAAATCTCCGGCAAATTTCTATAATTCTCAGCACAATCAAGTCCATAACCGACAAGGAATCCTTTTGGAACCACATAACACACATAATCGGCATGAAACTCAACTTTGCGGCGTTCATTTTTATCAAGGAAAATACATACCTTAACGGTTTTTGGACCAAAAGATTTCACATAATCAACAAGGTACGCTAAAGTCAAACCGGTATCAATTATATCGTCTACAATGAGTACATCTTTGTCCTTTAAATCCATATCTATTTCTTTGGTCAATCGGATGTTTCCTGAAGAAGAAGTACTCGAACCATAGCTGGATGCAGATATAAAATCTATTTTCACAGGAATGGTAAGTTGCCGAACGAGATCGGATACAAAGATAAATGAACCTTTTAAAACACCTATGATAATCAGTTCACGATCTTTATAATCAGATGAAATCTTATGCGCAATGTCACTTACTTTTCTGGCTATCGCGTCTTTTGTTAGTACGGGTATCAATTCGGGCATAAATAATCACTAAAAAACGGAAAACATTTCAAAATCGTTTCTGTTATTCTGTTATGCTTAATATCGGCACTATTTATAAATTCTTTATAAAAAATTATATAAATAATAAATTTTATTTTTCTATTCCGTTGCCCCCGGCCGGCTGAAAGGATATTTCATGATTTGTGTATAAATTAAGTAATACAAGATATAAAAACTATATAGTTTTGCCTAATTTGTCAACGAATTTGATCTTTCATAATCCAGTGTCGGCCAACTCTTCAATCAATTTTTTTTGATTTTTCGTAAGCTGCTTGGGCATATGTACATGAATATTTACATAAAGGTCCCCTTTTCCTTTTCCTTGCATGTGGGGAAGGCCTTGACCGGCAATACGCATTTTGGTCTTGTGCTTTGTACCAGGAGGAATTTTTAAACTTAATTCCCTGCCGTCAATCGTCGGAACAGCTATACTGCCACCCAGCAGAGCCTCGCTCAGTTTGATTTCTCGGTTTATATGGATATCATAACCTTCCGCATGATAAACGGGATCGGCAAGTACCTTGGCTTTAATATAAAGATCTCCCGCTGGGCCGCCAAAAGGACTTGGATTACCCTTTCCGGAAAGCCTCAGCTTCTTGTCGGTTATCATACCTTCCGGGATTTTTACCGTCAATTTTTCAGAACGGCCTTCATGTTGAATAAATATTGTTTTGCGTGTTCCGGCCGCCACTTCCTGAATTGTTAGGGGAAGCTCATATATAAGGTCGGATCCTTTTAACTGGGTTTGCTGCTGCCGTTCTTGATAACCAAATGGAGATCCTGACCCAAATGAAAAGCGTATGTCTCCTCTTTTGCCCTTACTAAAACTTGCGCCACCAAATCCAAATTCTTTAAAAATATCAGCAAAATCAAACCCTTTAAAGATATCTTCCTGTGTATAACGTTGATGGAACCCGGATGAACCATAGGTATCATACTGTTGCCGTTTTTCCTTGTCGCTCAAAACAGCATACGCCTCACTTATTTTTTTAAATTTTTCTTCAGCGCTTTTATCGCCTTTTGTACGATCGGGGTGGTATTTCATGGCGAGCTTCCGGTAAGCTTTTTTTATCTCTTCACCGGAAGCATTTCTACTCACGCCAAGCTCTTTATAATAATCCGTTTCGGACATTTTAGAAATCCCTCGTCATATTGATCTAATCTTTATATTAACCATTAAATAAATTAAGTTGTAAGTTTTTCCCTGTCAAGGGTAGTCGCATCCTTAAAAAATTTTATTGCGATCATAAGAACGGAAATAGCAGCAGGGGTCATTCCATCTATCCGTGAAGTCTGGCCAAGCGAACTTGGTTTAATTACAGAAAGCTTTTCTTTCAGTTCATTTGAGAGACCATGCACTTTCGAAAAATCGAAATTTTGCGGTATTTCGATACGCTCCATGTCTTTAAATTTTTCTATTTCCTTTAATTGTTTCTTGATATACCCTTCATATTTTATCTCTACCTCAACCTGCCGGGCAATTTTTTTGTTAATATTATCGGGATGTTTTGCCAGTATTTCGACAGCCTCATAACCCAGCTGGGCTCTTTTTAAAATTTGATCTAGATAGGTCCCATTGTTTATCGGGCTTGATCCACGGCTACAAAGATAATCATTCACTTCTTTAACCGGTTTTATAACGGTCCCCTTAATTCTATCGATCTCATCGGCAATCAGCGTCTTCCGCTCTTTCATATCTTTTAAGGTGTCATTATCAATGAGACCTAGCTGATACCCTGTTTCCATTAACCTGAAATCGGCGTTGTCTTCGCGCAACATTAATCGGTATTCCGCTCTTGATGTAAACATGCGGTAGGGCTCACGTGTACCCCTGGTAATAAGATCGTCTATCATAACAGCCATATAAGCCTGAGACCGATCCAAAAGAAAGGGTGATCTTCGCTGTACCTTGCAAGCTGCATTGATGCCTGCCCATATGCCTTGGGCAGCAGCCTCTTCATATCCTGATGTCCCATTGATTTGTCCTGCCAGAAACAATCCTGAAATTAATTTTGTCTCAAGGGTAGGCCGAAGCTGAACCGGGTTAATATAGTCGTATTCTATGGCATAGGCCGGGCGCATGATTTCAGCCTCTTCAAGCCCCTTCACCGAGCGAACAAACTGAATCTGAATTTCCAGGGGAAGACTATTTCCAAGACCGCTGGCATAGATCTCATCTGTGTCAAGGCCTTCGGGTTCAAGTATAATTTGATGCCTGTCTCTATCTGGAAATTTAACGATTTTATCTTCAAACGAGGGACAGTACCTGGCGGAAACCCCCTTTATGATTCCACTATACAATGCAGATCGCTCCAGGTTTTTTCGAACGAGCTCGTGAGCTTTATAGCTCGTATGGCCGATAAAACTAGAAACTTGGGGCAAAGAAATCTTTTGAGTAAAAGAGGAAAATGGAGTCGGGTCCGGATCGGGCTCTTGTTCTGTAAATGCATTAAAATCTATGCTTGATTTTTTTAGTCTGGGTGGTGTACCTGTTTTCATTCTTCCAAGTTTTAGGCCCAACTCTTTTAGATGGGCAGGCAGGCCATAAGAAGCAAATTCACCAGCCCTTCCCGCTTTTATTGAATGATATCCGATGTGGACCAAACCGCTTAAAAAGGTTCCCGTAGCCAACACAACATTATCCGCCGAGTATTCAAATCCGGTATGATCAATGACTCCCACAACCTGCTTTCCTTCCAACATCAGCCGCTCAATCATCGCCTGTTTGAGGTCTAAAAGGGGTTGTTTTTCCAGCACGGACTTCATAGCCATGTGGTAACGAATTTTGTCGTTCTGTGCTCTCGATGAATGGACTGCCGGACCTTTTTTGGTATTCAGGATTCTATACTGGATAGCGGTTTTGTCTGTAATTTTTGCCATCTCGCCCCCCAAGGCATCAATCTCCTTGACAAGCTGCCCTTTTGCCATACCGCCGATGGAGGGACTGCACGGCATTGCTGCTATTTTATCGAGATCGATCGCCATAAGAAGAACTCTGCAACCCATTCTGGCTGCCGAAAGCGCGGCTTCACAGCCGGCATGGCCGGCACCAACAACAATAATATCATATCGTTTCTGATACAAATTCATTTAAAATTGCCTCTTGATAATTCAATTATTTTTCTTCCATTTTTTTTAATAAAGTATATACTTGCTTTCACGTAACGTCAATAAACAGGGCAATTTAAATGGTTAAAAGATATAATGACTTAAATACCTATCTTAAAAATATCTTTGGATGTAGGGTTCAAAAAATAACTATTGATGCAGGGCTGTCTTGTCCAAATAGAGATGGCAAGCTTTCAACCAAAGGATGTATTTTCTGCAATGCAAAGGGATCAGGTAACGGTGCTTATGATAAAGGTCTTACGATTACCGATCAACTGATTAAAGGAAAAGCAGCCCTTTTTAAAAGGTACAAGGCTAAAAAATTTATCGCTTATTTCCAATCATTTTCCAACACATATGCATCGTTTGAAAGACTCAAATCACTTTATGAAGAGGCTTTGTCCGTTGATGATATCGTCGGTCTGGCAATCGGTACGCGTCCGGATTGCGTAGATGAACCGATTTTACAACTTCTCCAAAGTTATACAAAAAATTACTTGATATGGTTGGAATATGGCCTTCAATCGGTTCATGACAAAACACTTACCTTTATAAACCGCGGTCACAATTTCCAATGTTTCAAGAGGGCGGTCGCAGCCACGAAAAATCGGGGAATAAAGATATGCGCTCATGTCATACTGGGACTTCCTTATGAAAAACGAAGCCATATGCTGCAAACGGCAAACGATCTCGCTAAGATGGGAATCGATGGTATTAAACTTCATCTGCTTTATGTGGTAAAAGCAACGGCATTAGAAAATCTCTATGCAAGAGGTGAGTATAACTGTCTCGGACAACAACAATACGTAAATCTGGTATGTGACTTTCTAGAACGTATCCCCCAAGATATCGTTATTCAGCGTCTTACCGGTGATCCGCATCCTAACGAACTAGTTGCACCGGCATGGTCTCTTAAGAAAACTGAAACGTTAGCCTTAATTAAGGATACTCTCGAAAAACGGAATTCATGGCAAGGAAAATCCGCTTTTACCGAACAAGGGTGATATCTTACCGAGGTTAATATGTCAGATAAAAAACGGCGCTATACGGACGAACTTGATCTTTCCTTTAAGGTTTTTTATGATCTTATGGCCAAAAGGGTTAGTGAAATCCTTCTTGTTTCAAGTCCTTATGAAGCCTTTATTATGGAAAAGGATGGACGGCTTGCCGAAAGAATCATCCATGAATATAGGGGATTAAATCTCTATAGTCCCCCAAGACTTACATTGGTATCTACTGCCCGGGAAGCTCTAAACATTTTACTCCAAAAAAAATTTGACCTGGTCATAATCAGCACGGCACTGGGCAACATGGAGCCCTATGCATTTAGTAGGAAAATCAAAAATAAATTCCCCAATCTACCTGTTATTTTACTTGCGCACAATACGGCGGATATTCTCCTTAACTCTGAATATTCGGATCGCAGAACTATTGATAAGATATTTGTTTGGCGTGGAAATACAGATCTCTTTTTGGCCATTATCAAAAGTGTCGAAGATCGATTAAATGTTGCTTATGATACTCGAAGAGCATGGGTGAGGGTCATTATAATGGTTGAAGATTCACCTTTTTATACCTCATCTCTGCTACCTATCCTTTATAAAGAAATCGTGCTGCAGACACAATTGGTAATGGAGGAATCAATCAATGAAGAACATCGTCTCCGCAGAATGCGTGCCCGGCCTAAAATTTTAGTTGCTGAAAATTTTGAAGAAGCTGTAACTCTTTATAGACAATTTGCCCCCTATCTGCTTTCGGTACTGTCGGATGTCAGGTTTCAGAAAAACGGAAAACTTGACGATGAAGCCGGTTTTGCGCTTGTTTCAATGATAAAAAAAGAGTTTTTCGATTTACCCTTACTGATCTTCAGTTCAGAAGCGTCAAACCGCCAAAAAGCCTTAAAAATACCGGCTGTGTTTATAAATAAAAATTCTACTTCTCTACATGCCGATATTCGCTCATTTTTTGTTCGGCACCTTGGTTTCGGAGACTTTATCTTCAGACTTCCAAACGGCAAAGAAGTCGCCCGAGCTTCAAATTTGCGTTCAATGGAAAGAATTTTGCCTACTGTTCCAGACGAATCTGTTTATTACCATGCAATGCATAATGATTTTTCAAACTGGCTGATGGCTCGCTGCGAAATATTGCTCGCTTCAAAGCTAAGGCCCTTAAAGGCGATTGATTTTTCAAGTGCACAAGAAATAAAAGACTATCTTGTTGCAAGCATTCGGGAAAGACGCATGAACCGTCAAAAAGGAATTGTATCTGACTTCACAGCTCAAGACTTTGATCCGGATATGGATTTTATTAAATTGGGTGAGGGGTCACTTGGCGGCAAAGCTAGAGGGCTCGCTTTTATCTCCGCGCTGCTCCAACAAAAACCGGAATTTCAGGAAAAGTACCCGGAAATAAATATTTCAATACCAAAAACCCTCGTCATCTCCACAGATGGATTTGATTCATTTATCGGTGCTAATAACCTGAAAGACATTTTAAGTATCAAACATAGCGACATGCAGATAAAAAAAATGTTCTTAAACGCTCATTTCCCCGACTGGATTCAACATAGTCTTGAATTATTTCTAAAATATGTAAAATATCCTCTGGCCGTGCGTTCCAGCAGCATTTTGGAAGATGCCCAATTTCAGCCCTTTGCCGGCATATATCATACCTATATGATTCCAAATAACCATCCGGAGCTTGCCGTGAGGCTCCAGCAATTGATCATCGCAATCAAACTAGTTTATGCGTCTACCTACCTCGAGGTACCGAAATCTTTTACTAAAAGCACTTTGTACCGAATAGAAGAGGAAAAAATGGCTGTTATCATACAACAAATAACCGGAACAAAATATGACCACTATTTTTACCCTGCCCTATCAGGAGTGGCACAATCATACAATTTTTACCCCTTCTCTTATATGAAGCCTGAAGAAGGTATTGCCTATATTGCGCTGGGACTCGGGAAAACTGTAGTCGAAGGCGGGACAGCACTACGTTTTTCTCCTAAATACCCGCAATTTCTCCCTCAGTTTTCCATGGTCGACGATATCCTTAAAAATTCACAACGCTTTTTTTATGCTCTGAATCTCTCCGATTTTCCTTATGAGTTGATCGCTTCGACCGATGATGCAACACTGTCAAAATTGGAGATATACGATGTAAACCATCATGCACCCGTAAAATTTCTTTGCAGCAGTTATATCCCGGAAGATCATCGGATTCGAGATACAGCCGATACCCACGGTTACCCCGTTTTGACCTTTGCCGGTATTTTAAAATACAAACTATTTCCATTGCCGTCAATGCTCTCTGAGATTTTGAAATTGGGTCAAACAGGCATGGGTGCTCCTGTCGAAATGGAATTCGCTTTTAATCTTCCTGTTGGAAAAAATCAAAAACCTGAATTTTCTATGCTTCAAATCCGGCCGATGCCGCTGATTCAGCATGATAAAGAGACTGAAATCACAAATGACGATATTAACCATGCCTTTTGCTATTCAACCATGGCCATGGGAAACGGATTGCTGCGTGATATTTATAATATTGTCTTTGTCAAGCCTGATGTATTTGATCCGGCTCATACGATTAAAATAGCATCTGAAATAAGGGGGATTAACAAATTACATGTACAAAAAAATCAAAAATATCTTCTCATTGGCCCCGGTCGATGGGGATCTGCCGACCGTTGGCTTGGAATTCCCGTAAGATGGAATGATATCTCCGGAGTTGCTGCAATTGTTGAAACCGAAATAAAAAATCTGCGGCCGGAGCCATCCCAGGGTTCTCATTTTTTTCATAATATTACATCTCTTGGAATCAGCTATATCACTATTTACCGCGATGGTAAAAGTTTTATAGACTGGGGCTGGTTAAAATCCTTACCTGCTGAAATCGAGATGAGCTATGTGAAAGATGTAAGTCTTGAAGAGCCTTTGACCATAAAAATTAATGGGAAAAAATCTTGTGCAGTTTTATTGAAATAATATTTAATTTCCGTTCCTAAATCATGACTTTGGTAAAAGTTAGAACAATGCAAGCTTTCATTTTTCTATTTAACCTCCATAAAATCTTCTATTAATCTACTAAGATCATTCAATTGCCCCGGTTCAATCCATACAATCTCAGTATCCGCCTTGAACCATGTCATTTGACGTTTTGCATATCTTCTGGTATCCCGCTTTAATAGTCGCAAAGTCTCATCCCATGAAAAACGGCCATAGACAAAATCGACTAAATGGCGATAACCGATTGCCTGCATTGACTTTAGTTTCGGAGAATATCCACGAACCAGAAGATCCTTAACTTCATCAAAAAATCCAGCATTTATCATTTTATCAACCCTGTGATCAATTCGATCATAAAGAGACTTTCGGTTCATTTCTAAACCGATTTTCAAAACTCTAAATCGGCAATCGATAAATCGATGCTCACGCTGGTATTCAGAAATCGTTTTACCTGTTAATTCATATACTTCAAGTCCCCTGATGATCCTATAGGTATCATTCGGATGGATCCGTAAAGCTGCTTCCGGATCAAATTGACATAGTTTTTGATAAAAAATTTCAGTACCGTGAATCTCTGCTTCATTTTTTAGGCGTAACCGAAGGTTCGGGTCCGAGGGTTTAGACGCAAACAAACCATGTAGCAGTGCTTTGATATATAACCCCGTTCCGCCGACGATAAAAGGTATAACACCTTTATTATTAAGATGAAATATCTTATTTTGTGCCATCTTTGCATATTGAACAGCATCAAAAAATTCATCCGGTTCAATTATATCAAGCATATGATGCGGAACATAGGCCTGTTCCGATAATGTAGGTTTGGCTGTACCGATATTCATATATCGGTATATCTGCATTGAATCTGCGCTGACAATCTCACCATGAAATATTTTTGCAAGTCCGAGACTATCAGCCGTTTTACCAACACCGGTAGGCCCGCAGATTACAATAATTTTTGGTTTGCTTATAATAATTAAATATTTTCCTTTAAAGATTATCTTGTAGTTACCCTTTGATCATGTCCACTAACAATATCTATCAATTTTTAAAAAACAAATTTTATTGATACTATATTATACATAATTTTTCGAAACATAGCTATATTCCACTTTTATTCTGATAAAGCCAAATCACTTTTTCCAGCCATGATTTCCATGTTAACCGAATCTGAAAAGAAGGCGAGCAATTTCAATATTTTTTCATATTGACAATAACATATCAATAATAATATAGAAAATTCTAATAACGTATAATAATTACAGTTTAAAGGAGGGGTAATTCAATGCCGGAAATCCAATTTCAGGGAAAAACATTTAATGTTGATGACGATGGGTTTATTGATAATATTGAATCTTGGTGCCCTGAATGGGTCGAATGGGTAAAAAAAGAAGAAGGTATTGCCGAGTTAACTGAAGATCACTGGAAAGTGATTAATGTATTACAAGACTATTATAAAAAAAACGGAATTGCTCCGATGGTCCGTATTCTTTCTAAAGTTACCGGTTTTAAGCTAAAACGAATTTATGAACTTTTCCCTTCCGGACCGGGGAAAGGAGCATGCAAAATGGCCGGCCTGCCAAAACCGATCGGATGCGTCTAACATTTCTAATAATAAGGTCCTGCTTTTAATAATAATCTTGTAAATAAATTAGACTCTTTTTGTTTTTTTGCAACAGAGGTAATATAATGATTCTAACCGTAAAAACAAAGAGCCAAACAGAACTAATCGATATTACATTCGAAATTCAACAACTGGTTTCATCCTCCGGCATAAATGAAGGCCTTTGCATCTTATTTGTTCCGCACACCACCGCTGCCGTTACGATTAATGAGAACGCTGATCCAAGTGTTCCGGCCGATATAATTATGGTCTTAAATAAGATTGTTCCTTGGGAGGCCGGATATCGTCATCTCGAAGGAAATTCACCGGCTCATTTAAAATCCACGCTCGTTGGAGTTTCTGAATTAATTATTATTGAAAACAGTAAGCTTTTTTTGGGTACTTGGCAGGGAATATTTTTCTGTGAATTTGATGGTCCTCGAACCCGAAAGCTGCACGTTCGGTTTTTACCGACAAAATATAAGGAATAATTCATGCCCCTATTAGATGATATTGATAGAGCCATTCTTAACCGCATACAATCTAATTTTCCTATTACCCAACGCCCTTATCTTCGCATTGCTGATGATCTTAGTCTTTCTGAAAAAGATGTTTTAAAAAGAATTGCTTGGTTAAAAGAAAAAGGATTTATACGCAGAATCGGAGGAAATTTTATCCCCGAGAAATTAGGCTTTGTCAGCACACTTTGTGCAGCAAGGGTACCGGAGGACAAGATTGAAACTTTTGCTCAAGTAGTTAATTGCTATCCGGGAGTCACGCATAATTACCAGCGGGATAATAAATTTAATATTTGGTTTACTTTTATTGCACCCTCCAGGGCCGAAATAGAAAAAAATATAAAAAATATTTCTCAAAAAACCGGAATAACGGAAATCATTAATATGCCCGCGACACATGTATTTAAAATCAAAGCCCACTTTGATTTATAAAAATTTACATTAGAACGAGCCATCTGTGGCAAGCATTTTTATTTAAACCCGAAATTAGGTTTAATTCTCAATAACCCCCATGCCCCGCAGGGCACAACAAAAAATGAAACACGCTGGAGTGTAATATAAAAAAAGTCATAGCCTTCTGCCAAACAA
>JAFGES010000074.1 GCA_016931455.1 Desulfobacterales bacterium
ATCGTTTTCAATTGGTGTATCATATCTCTCACTATCAAGCCCTAGTTTATTCCTTTGGTTAATTTGCGAAGCAATCTATGTGCTCCTATTTGATTGATGATTCTTGAAAGGCATATTAAAAGTCGATTATCACATTAATCTATCTCAAAAGCTCTTTCCCCATGCAGGGAGCTGTCGAGACCTTCAATTTCATTTTCCTGATCCACTCTAAGTCCATGGGTTAAAAACCCGGTCAGATAAACCACAATCAGGGTTCCGACTGCTGAGAAAAGGATGGTGGCAATAATAGATAGGATTTGGATCAATAGCTGTTTGGGATTACCATAGAGCAAGCCCGTCCCACCACCATTTACGGCCGGATTTGCAAATATGCCGGTTGCTATCGCACCCCATAGGCCGCACATACCATGGACGCCGAAAGCGTCTAATGAATCATCATAACCTATTTTATGTTTTAATTTTGAAACACAATAGAAACCCAGGATACCGGCTACAAACCCGATAATCAAGGATGCCGGCATGTCTACAAAACCAGCGGCAGGTGTAATTGCAACCAATCCGGCCACAATACCGGAAGCCAGCCCCAGAACGGTGGGTTTTTTACTGACCAGCCATTCGGCAAACATCCATGAAAGCGCTGCCGTGGCAGCCGAAGTATTTGTAACCAGAAATGCCGATGCGGCAATTCCGTCTGCTGCCAGCTGACTGCCGGCGTTGAATCCGAACCAGCCGAACCATAAAAGCGCTGCGCCTAAAGCCGTCAAGGTAATACTTGATGGAAACATTGCTTCTTTGCCGTATCCGATGCGTTTTCCGAGCACCAGGGCCAGAACCAGGCCGGAGACGCCTGCATTGATATGAACGACATTTCCACCGGCAAAATCAAGTGCACCCATCTTTCCAAGCCAGCCGCCGCCCCATACCCAGTGGGCGACCGGGCAATAAATAAAAGTGATCCATAAAATCGTAAAGACGATCCAAGCGGAAAATTTCATTCTGTCGACAATTGAACCCAGAACAAGGGCAACTGTAATGCCTGCGAATGTCATCTGAAAAATAATAAATACGTAGGTGGGTATCGTCCCCGATAAACTATCGATACCTATTCCACTTAAGAACAGGTTTTCAAATCCGCCGATGATCCCCGCTTTATCGGGCCCGAATGAAAGCGTATAACCCCAGATGACCCAAATGACACTTGCGAGACAGTAAGAGATAAAAGTCATGGCCAATGTGTTGAGAAGATTTTTATACCGCGACATTCCCCCATAAAAAAGCGCCAAACCGGCGGGGGTCATCATCATGACCAGTGCCGTGGAAACGATCATCCAAGCGGTATCGCCGGAATTTAGCGTGTCGGCTGCAAAAGCCTTAGAAAATGGTATCAGCAGGGCTGCAGCTGATATAATCAAACTTCTTAATTTCATTTTTGTGTTCTCCTTTTTTAATTTATTCATTTTTTCTCTACTTTCCGGCTCGTCGGACACACAACCGACAAACCATAAACGCTGATTCGAAAATGGATTAGGTTATCGGCCTTGAAATCACTTTAAATATAGCTGCTTCTATAGCGGCGATACTTTCCGGTGCATCCACTTTTTGACCGTCGAAATCTCTGACATAAAAAACATCGACGACCTGCTCGACTTTTGTGGCAATTTTTGCGATCCAGATATCCAGTCCGCAGCTAAAAAGTGCATCCGTAATCCCAAAAAGCAGTCCGGGAAAGTCATATGCAAAAACCTCGATGATTGTAAAAAAGCTGGAGCTTTTATTGTCTACAACAACCCGGCAAGGTCTTTCCGGTGCAAGTATTTTTAAGGACTTCGATGCAGTGATCTTCTTGTTGAGCGCAACGGTAAGATCGAGTTCGCCTGCCAGGGCGGATGAAAGGTCCGACGCCGTCTGTTCCCATCTTTTATCTTCAAATATTTGATCCGGTGGAGGGGTAACTTCGAGAATATCCAGTGCGATATTATTTCGCCAAGTGTAAACTTGGGCTTCGAGAATATCGAGACCATTTAAGGTGAAGACACCTGCAATCTTGGAAAATAATCCGGGATGATCCTTAGCACAAATCTTGACGGTCCTGGTATTTGAATTCGGATTCTTCGTTATCGTCCAGGTAAAGTCCTTTCCGGATAGGTTTTTATAAAGACTGATATGTTCAAGTATCTCAACCGTTGGCGTGTAAAGAATGTAGCGTGGCGACATGAGATTAAAAAGTGCTTCCAAGTCATTTTTATTTTGTGAGGCAGCGGTTGAAGATAGAATTTGATTTTTTTTATTCTCTATAATCACTACGGCTTCATTTGTCGCAAGTTCACCATTTTCCAGGATGCTCAGGGTCTTGAGAAAAAGATCTCTTAAAAGCGCCGACGTCCATTCGTTCCAAGCTTTCGGTCCGGTTGACAGAGAATCTGCAACGGTTAAAAGGTATAGCATTTTGAGTAATCCAATATTTTTTATTTTTCTGGCACAAAAAATCGCGGTTTCTTCATCATTGATATCTCGACGAGATGCTGTTTTTATCAGCAGTAGGTGCTCTTTGATCAAAAAAGAAACTGTCTCAGCATCCTCGGACTTGTAGCCCAATTTTATCATTATTGCGTAGGCGATTTCAGCTCCGATCCGAGAATGATTTTTGCGGGTTCCACCTTTTCCGATATCATGCAGCAGCGCTGCCCATAAGAGTAATTTGGGATTTTTAAGTTCTTGATAAAGATTGTAACATAGAGCCTCTTTTTCAGCGTTGTCGGCGGTATTGAAATTTTTTATGCTTTGGACGGTGTGCAAAAGGTGTTTATCGACAGGATAAAGATGATACTCATCATACTGGATTCGATTGATAATCATTTTAAATTCCGGAATTAAGCTTGTCAGCAATCCTAAGTTCAATATTTCATCCAAAACATCGATATTTGAAACCGGTGCCGATAAAATTTTTTCAAAGGATTGAAGAACAGCTGCTGAAGTCCTGATTTTTTCATCGATTAGGTAGGCGTATTCTTTTACAATGCTTCTTGCTTCCGGGCTTAGAGCAATTTTGAGTCGGGCGCTTTCTTCAAATATTCGGATTAATAGATTCGGAGAATTAAGCACCGATTGGACGGCAGTGAAGCATAGCCTTTCATTCTTAATTTCAAGTCCGATTATTGATGACTGCTGATTTGAAGTTTTTTTGTTGAGGTTAACATTTCTTGGATGTCTCAGATCATGTAAAAATATACGGTGAAGTTGCTTTATAAATTCCATTTGACCATGAAGCACGCCCAAAAATTTTTCTACCGGCTGTTGATCGTTTTCCGGATTAAATTTTAGAGCCTCAGCTAATTTTACCTGATATTCGAAATAAAGTTGATCACATTTCCTTCCGGTTAAATGATGTAATCGGTTGCGAACATTCCATATAAATACAAGCGCATGATTAAGGCTTTGAAAATCATTTTGTGAGAAAAATTCGTTAAGTTCCAAATCACCGGCCTGTTGAAGATTAAATTTTATACGTGCAATCCACAACATGGTGTGATAATCTCTTAAACCACCTTGGCCGTCCTTGATATTGGGTTCGAGGAGATAAGTGGAATCTCCGAAGTGCTTATGACGTTCCTGGTTGCTTTCAACGAGCCAGTCAATTATTTTTTGGGACTGTTTGAAAATGACTTCCCATCGAATCTGTTCCATCAGTCGAAAATATAATGGTGACATTCCACAGATGAAACGAGCATCCAGCAAAGGGGTCAGCACATTGAAATCTTGGCGTGAAAGGCTAATGCATTCCTTCAATGAACGCATGGCGTAACCGACGTCAAGGCCGATGTCCCAGAGGGGGTAGACAACCTCACGGATCAGATTTTCAGCGATTTTGGGGACTTTTTTGTCAAAAAGAAAGAGGAAGTCTACGTCGGAGTGAATGCATTGTTCTTTCCGCCCGTAGCCTCCCAGGGCGCTGATTACATATGGATTCCGATCGATACCCATCTTGAAACCGGCCGAGCTTTTTTCAAAGCTTTCGCGAAAATAATCGTCTAAGATTCCGGTATATCGTTCCATAAAGTTCGGTTCTTTTCCCTTAAGAAAATTTCCGATTAACTTTTTTCTTTTTTGCTGAAGCCTTATTGAAGCGGATTCATATAGATTTTTTTGAAGTTTTTTTGTCAATTTAATTGGCCTTTGACTTTTTATAGTTCATTAAAAATGCTACAATTCAGAATACAGCAAATATAATGCCATAAAAATATATATAATATAACAATTTGAAATAATATAAATAAATAAATATAAACAGCGCATAATGCCAATGATTAAATAATACTTAATGGTATTTCAAATTATAATAAATTACAAAAATGTATTATATAATCTTTCATAATCTCATTGGAAAATCCGCTGAATGAGATTTAAATGAAATTGCACGGAGTCGTAGCTATGTTTTTATAAAGTTACATATATGTAGCTTTATTTCGGGTAGTTCAATTGGAGAAAATACTTATTTAAAATTTAATAAAATATTAATATGTAAATATATCAATAGCTTGATTTCTATTATCAGATCGTGACAGGCTTATTTTGGCACAAATGTTGCTTAAAACTTTCGACAAACAACGTTGTTGACCGATCGGTTACTATTGTTGCCGGGGGGTTTGGTTATTGGTTATTGGTTATTAGTTATTAGTTATTAGTTATTAGTTATTAGTTAATGGTATTATAGAAGTGCCGAATTAATTTAGCAAAATAAATTTAAAATTTAAGAATTCGAGGTGTAAAAATGGCAAAAAAAGACAAAGATTATGTGCTTAAACAAGTGAAAGACCGGAATGTGAGATTTATTCGTCTTTGGTTTACGGATGTGCTGGGTTTTTTGAAAAGCTTTGCGATCTCGCCCGCTGAATTGGAACTTGCATTTGAAGAAGGCATGGGTTTCGACGGCTCGTCGATAGAAGGTTTTGCAAGGATTGAAGAAAGTGATATGGTTGCCAAACCGGACCCGGCTACGTTTACGATTCTCCCCTGGCGAGCTAGTGAAAATATGAATGTGGCTCGAATGTTTTGCGACATTCTCAATCCGGATGGAACCCCGTATGAGGGTGATCCTCGCTATGCGTTGAAACGTAATCTGAAAAAGGCTGCGGATATGGGTTTCCAGTTATATGTGGGACCGGAACTGGAGTTCTTTTATTTTAAAGATTCTTCGCCTAAACCGCAAATATTGGATCATGGCGGCTACTTTGATTTAACCCCATTGGATGTTGCCAGTGATTTGAGAAAAGATACGATCTTGGCCCTGGAGGCTATGGGGATTCAGGTAGAGTATAGTCACCACGAAGTGGCACCCAGCCAGCATGAAATCGATCTGCGTTACACGGATGCGCTTGCTATGGCGGATGCGGCAATGACTTATCGCTTGACGGTCAAAGAAATTGCGATGAAGCATGGCGTCTATGCCACGTTTATGCCCAAACCCATTTTCGGTCAGAACGGTAGCGGCATGCATGTCCATCAGTCTCTTTTCAAAGGCAGCGAAAACGCTTTTTTTGATTCAAATGATAAATATTATCTGAGTGAAACCGGAAAAAGCTATATCGCCGGGCTTTTGAAGCACTCTAAAGAGATAGCATCGGTTGTCGCCCAGTGGGTTAATTCATATAAGCGGCTGGTACCGGGTTATGAAGCACCGGTTTACATTTCATGGGCGCGCAGGAACCGATCGGCTCTCATCCGTGTTCCTATGTATAAGCCGGGCAAAGCAAACGCCACCCGTATGGAATTTCGCTGCCCGGATCCGGCGTGCAACCCTTATCTGGCCTTTGCAGTCATGCTGGCAGCCGGTCTGAAGGGAATTGAAGAAAAATATCAGCTCTCCAATCCGATTGAAGAAGATATTTTTGAGATGAGCGCGGCTGAGCGCGAGAGCAAGGGGATTGATTCTTTACCCGGCAGTTTGGGTGAAGCCATAGCCTTTACGGAATCCAGTGATCTTGTGCGGGAAGCACTAGGGGATCACATCTTTGAAAAGTTTCTGATGAACAAAAAAATCGAGTGGGATAATCATCGAATACAAGTCACTAACTTTGAACTTGAAAAATATCTACCGATCCTTTAGTGAAATGAAAAAGGCACTCATCATAACCCATGATGAATCGGAAGGACCCGGTACATTGGGAGATTTTCTAAACGGTTTTGGTTTATCCGTGCGAACCGTAAGGCTTTACAATGGTGAAAGTCTCCCCGGTAATGTTGCCGGCTATGATGCCATTGTAACAATGGGGGGGGCGATGAGCGTCAATGAAGAATATCTTTATCCCTTTTTGGCTAAAGAAAGAGTGTTTTTAAAAGAAGCAATCGATGGTAACATTCCTGTTTTGGGTATCTGCTTAGGTGCCCAGATGATTGCAAAGGCTTGTTACGCTTCGGTAGGCCGGGCCCCTGAAAAAGAATTGGGCTGGAGAAATGTCTCCCAGACGGAATTAGGCCAAAGAGATATTCTCTTTCAGGGGCTTCCGGCTAACTTGCAGGTATTTCAGTGGCATAATGAAAGTTTCGAGGTTCCTCAAGGAGGATCACTTCTTGCCACTTCAGCAAAGTGTCCGAATCAGGCGTTTAGATATCGAAATGCATATGGCCTTCAGTTTCATATTGAGGTAACGCGTGACATGCTGATCGAATGGTTGGACACGGAGCCTGAATGCGAAGCCTGCATTCAATTTTTTGAAGAAATAGAACATGATTTTTATACCCAGGCCAGAATGATATACGCAAATTTTTTGTGGTTCATTGATATTTGCAAGTCTTATGGGAGTAAAATGTGCGGCAAAGATCTTTAGCCGTCCGGAATTAAGATAAGAAGGAGTCTTTGATGTGTGGTATCGTTGGAATTATCAACACCGATAGAAAGCTCATTGATGGAAATTATATTCGAGAGGCCATACGGATTCAGAGAGAAAGAGGAAATGGCTTGGGGGGTGGTTTCGCCGTATATGGCGCCTACCCTGAGAATAAAGATAAATACGCCTTTCACATTATGTATGAAGGGAGTCAAAACAATCCTTATATTTCGATGGTTGAAGATTACATCCGAAGTCGGATGGTTATTTACCATTCGGAACAAATTCCGGTTTATCCGAATGATCGGATTCCAAGAGGTCCTTATTTCAAAAGGTACTTTCTTAAGCCGCTTGCCGAGTTTTTAGCACCTGAGCAAACCGAAGAGGATTATATTGTCGAAGTTGTGATGGCTATTAATAAAATGGAAGGCGCTTTTGTTGTATCCTCGGGGAAAAACATGGGGGTATTTAAAGGAATGGGATATCCTGAAGATATTGCAGATTATTTCAGGATTGAGGATTACCGGGGATATATGTGGATTGCTCATAACCGGTTTCCGACCAACACTCCGGGATGGTGGGGCGGTGCTCATCCCTTTACCATTCTTGATAAAGCCGTTGTTCATAATGGTGAAATCACTAGTTATGGAACCAATAAAAGATGGCTTGAAATGTATGGTTATTATTGCATGTTGCAAACCGATACGGAAGTAATTTCATATATTTACGACAAGCTCACAAGAGGTGATAAACTGCCGCCCAAAGATGCGTGCTATGTTATGGCGCCATCCTTGTGGGAAGATATTGATCGCACAGGGGATGAAAAAAAGAAAAATTTGAGGCAGATTTACGGTCCTGCAATTGTAAATGGACCTTTCGGGATCGTTTTATCACATTCCAATGGAGCCATTGTGTTAAATGATAGAAACAAACTTCGTCCGGTTGTCTGCGCCAAAGCGGGAAATACCTTTTATGCGTCGTCGGAAGAGTGCAGTATCCGCTTGCTGTCTCCCGATGTAGACAATCTTTGGTCACCCCGAGGGGGAGAACCGGTAATCATTGATTTTTCCGTAGAGGATACTCAAGAACTGAGAGGAAGGAAAGCACAATGGTCTCTATGGTGATCGCGGCATTATTTGCAGAGCATGTTCAAGGAGTAGCTGAATGGATGATATGAAAAACAACTGGAAGATCATTCCGCCGTTTCATCCGGAATTTGACCTCGAAAGATGCGATTACAAAAACGGTTGTAAAATATGCGTTACAGAGTGTTCTTTCGGAGAGATATCCCTAAAACCTGAAAAAGGAAAAGATGGGGAGATTCAATATAGACCCTGGTCAAATATGAGTGCGTGCAATGCCTGCCAGCGATGTGTAAAAATGTGTCCGCAAAATGCGATTCATATTGCATTTAAACCGATGCACACTTCGCATGGATACTGGACTTCCGATTATGTCGGCAATCTCTGGCGGCAAACGGGAAAATCGGGTGGGGTTTTGCTGGTGGGTACCGGTGCGACCGGTCCTCAAAAGAGATATTTTGATTATATGATGTTTGATGCTTGTCAGGTCACAAATCCTTCCATAGATCCTTTGCGGGAGCCGATGGAGATAAGAAGATATCTCGGCAGTAAGCCGGAACGTTACGGCGAGAAGATCGGACCTCAGCTCAAACTGGAAGTTCCGATAATGTTTGCAGCCATGAGTTTTGGTGCGGTTAATATCAGAGTCCATGAAGCTGAGGCAAGGGCAAGTCAAATCGTCGGTACTTACTGGAATACGGGAGAAGGTGGATTTCATAAGAATTTGAGGCAGTATGGTGGAAATACGATTGTGCAAGTCGCATCCGGTCGGTTCGGGGTCAGTGAGGACTATCTGAAATCCGCTGCGGCTGTAGAAATAAAAATCGGTCAGGGCGCTAAACCCGGTATCGGCGGGCATTTACCGGGTGAAAAGGTTTCAAAACCGATTTCAGAGACCCGGATGATTCCTGAAGGAACCGATGCATTGTCACCGGCGCCGCATCATGATATTTATTCGATAGAAGATCTCAGACAACTTATTTTTGCGATCAAAGAAGCAACGGAATATAAGATTCCCGTTGCGGTGAAAATTGCAGCGGTACATAATGTGGCTCCGATTGCAAGCGGCATTGCCAGAGCGGGTGCGGATATAATTGTGATTGATGGATTTAGAGGCGGTACCGGTGCGACACCCTTTCAGATTAGGCAAAACACGGGTATTCCGATTGAACTGGCACTATCGGCGGCGGATCGGCGCTTGAGTGAGGAAGGTATTCGAAATAGGGTAAGTTTAGTTGCATCCGGCGGCATTCAGTGTTCATCTGATGTATTGAAACTGATTTGCCTCGGCGCGGATGCGGTTTATATAGGAACGCCGGTACTGATTGCACTCGGCTGTGGTGTTTGTCAAAGATGTTTTACCGGAAAGTGCCCTTATGGTATTACGACGAATAGGCCGGGACTGGCGGAGCGGATTGATGTGGAATCGGCAACCACGGCGCTTGTTAGGCTTCTGATGTCATGGTCTGAAGAAATTAAAGAGTTGATGGGATCAATGGGAATCAGCGCAATCGAGGCGCTGAGAGGCAATCGCGACAGGCTGAGAGGCGTTGGTCTGAATGAAGAAGAATTAAAGATTCTCGGAATTAAACATGCTGGAACCTAAGATGCAGATTATTGATGCAAAAAGTTTATACTACAAAACATTAAACAGGCAGATCAGAGAGCTTCTATCTGAGGGAAATAAAGAGATTCGCCTGAAAAACATAATCGGACAAAGGTACATCGGCGCCGGCATAAACGCCAAAGTAAGATTGAACATTTACGGCATACCCGGGCAAGACCTCGGCGCTTTTATGAATGGTCCCGAGATCGTTGTTTATGGAAACGCTCAAGATGGTGTCGGCAACACGATGAATGCGGGTAAGATCGTCATTCATGGGAAAGCAGGTGAAATTCCCGGTCATTCCATGAGAGGTGGTAAGATTTTCATTCAAGGAGACGTGGAGTATCGAGCCGGAATACATATGAAGGCCTATCTGGATCAAATCCCTTGGTTGATTATCGGCGGTACGGCAAAGGATTACTGCGGCGAATATATGGCGGGTGGCCGAGTGATTGTTTTAAATTTAAATGATACAAAAGGCTCTCCCGTCGGTTTCAGCGTGGGTACGGGTATTCATGGCGGATCGATTTATATTCGGGGCCGTGTTGAAAACTATCAGATGGGAATCGGCGCTATATTTGCCGAGATGGATGATGAAGATCAAAAATTCATTGATGAGGCTCTGGAAGAATATGCCAGGGATCTTGGACTCGATCTGAGCGGAATTTCAAGCAATGATTTTGTAAAAATTACAAGAAAGGGACACCGACCCTTTGCAAATCTTTATACCCCGGGGATGAATATCAAGTCACAAGCTCCGATTCATTTCAACCTTCTTCCACCTTGTGCCTATAACTGTCCAACGGGTATTCCAACCCCGGTTTTTTTTAATCTCATCAAGGACGGCAAGGTTGAACAAGCACAACTTTTAATGGATGAATATACTCCTTTTCGATTTTCCGTGTGTGGAACCGTCTGTCCTGCACCTTGCATGGATGCATGTAACCGCGGTTTAATTGACGGACCGATTCAGGTCCAACAGTTGGCAAGGGAGTATTATCCGAATTTCAATCCAAAGATCCCGGAAAAAAAGCGCAAAGAAATCATATCGATTATCGGCGCCGGGCCGGCGGGACTATCAACTGCTTGGCAGCTTGTACGCCGGGGATATTCCGTCAGGGTTTACGATTCCATGGATGATCTTGGGGGGAAATTGAGAAAAGCGATTCCCAGGGAAAGGCTGTCGGATGAAATTTTAAACAAAGATATTCAAAGGATCAAAGCGCTTCCAATTCAATTTTGTTTGGGTAAAACAATTGACGTAGCGGCGTTCAAAGAAATTTATAATCATAGCGACATCGTTTTGACGGCAACCGGAGCCCATATCTCCAAAAAGATCAAAATTGACGGCGGTGATAGAATTATGGGCGGTCTAAAGTTTTTGACGGATATCAATGATGGACATCCCATGGATCTTTCCGGAAAAGAGATTGTTATTATTGGTGCCGGCAATGTCGGTATGGATATTGCATGTGAATCATGGAGATTGGGAGCGGCCGAAGTAACTGCCGTTGATATTCAAAAGCCGCTTGCTTTTGGAAAGGAACTCGAGCTGGCAACTCAACTCGGAACTCATATACTATGGCCGAAAACGATAGAAAGATTAGATGAAAATAAAATTTATTTTAACGATAGAACCGAAATTCAGGCAGATGTAGTTATTTTCAGTATCGGTGAAATACCGGATACATCTTTTTTGCCGGAGTCCGTATTATGCAATGAGAGTGGTTATATGGTCACTTCGGAAAAATCGTTCCGCAGCAGTGATCCCAAAGTCTACGGGGCCGGAGATATTATTCATCCGGGTCTGATTACCGATGCGATCGGTTCGGGAAGGCTGGCTGCGATGGAGATCCATGCGGTCTTAAATGGTCAGGAATTTATTTATCCCACCAAGGAGCTTGTTCCGAGAAGAAAAATTCAAACCATCTATTTTGGTGGCGAGACGCAGGAAATTGACCGATGCATGAGCTGCGGAACCTGTATTTTTTGTGATAAATGTGTGGAGGCGTGTCCTCAAGAAGCCCTATCTCGCAATGGCGAGGTGTTTACAATTGATCCGTTAAAGTGTACCTTATGTTATAGCTGTGTCAATGTCTGCCCGCGAGGCGCTATTCAGGCCGACTTTATGGCGGAGTTAGTTACAAAAGAGGTTTCTGATGGTCATAAAAATTCGAAGTTTGCTCAAACAAATTAGGAGTTGGTTTTACAGGAAATGCTTTGTTGCAATCAATTGGCGTATCCGTTTTGGCTGTAATCCGAATTGCCTGTCATCAAATACGATTGTTTTTTTTCCGGTAATTCCCAATACCCTTTGCTGTGGTTTGGCGGGTATTCTGACGATCGTAAGAAAAGACCCAACAACAGGTAGCGAGATTTTCAGAAACTTATCAGCCGGTTTCAAAGAGATTCGAGCTTATGGGATGCATGAATTTTTAAGCCGATCGATTTCCGCAGAAAATTATCTCGGCGGCTCAAAAAAACAAAACGATTTTGAAAACTTTGTCTTTGGTTTAAAACAAGATGCGGTGCTTGAAATTCTCTTTTTCCAAAAGGAAGCTTGCGAACATCTAAGCAATTTATCCAATGCGATCAATTCTTTTTTGCTCAAGGAAGAAGATCTCATAGAAAAAAATGCGAATAAATTTTCTACTGTTGAGATGGAATATGTCAACAACGCTCTTACCCGCGTGAAGGATGTGGCTTGGGCTCTGGATCGAGATCTTCTTTCCAATTTAGAAAAGATAAATTATTTAAGTGGGTTAAATGAAAAAGAGAAAATATCCAACGAATGTTTCCGAAAATATAGAAAAATCAACCTGCTTCTAAACGCTGTTGACAGAATTGAGGTTCGAGGGAGAGATTCTGCCGGAATACAGATTGCATTCACCCTCGAGGACCGGATCGTTTTAGATGATGTCATCAAAAAACTGAAAAATCTGAATCTTTATGAAGATTTTATAAAACGACTTGATCCGGGTGATCTGTCGGACGGCTGTATCCATTTATCGGATCAACATTCGGGATGTTTTGCCGTTCATGTAACTTTTACATATAAGAAAGCTTCCGTTACCGGAGAACTCGGAGAAAATACACGGTATCTGCGAGATCGAATTCGATCGGACCGAATACTGCAGATATTTGCCGTTGAGCCGATTGCATTCGATACTTATATGGCGCATACCCGTTGGGCCTCCGTCGGTTCGATTACAGAAGAAAACTGTCATCCCATTAACAATTTTGTTCTTAATGAAAACCTGAATTCCGATTCCCGGCGATCTTTTCAATTAAAGGAATATCCTTACTATGGCAGAGGAAATTGGTCGATTGATGTCGCATTAAACGGTGATATCGATAACTACGGTGTACTCAGGAGTGCCGTAAATCCTAAAAGGGCGACCGAAATTATTGCTAAAAGTGTAACTACGGATACAAAAATTATTCCCCTTCAGATTGAGCAGTATCTTTTTAAAGGATATGATCTGAAAGAAGCTTTTCGTTCGGCACTGAATGACTTCGAAGGTTCGCATGCGATTTCCATGCAGAGTAACCTTGAGCCGGGTAAAGTATTTCTTGCGCTCAAAGGAAGCGGCCAGTCTCTGTATATCGGAATGTGCGATGATCAGTATATGTATTCTTCTGAAGTTTATGGTCTTGTTGAGCTTACACCGCATTTTATGAAACTGGATGGTGAGAATGAGCGAATTCCGGGAAACTCCAAGACAAAGGGGCAAATTGTTGTTTTGAATAGCCGTGCCGAAAATTCTTTAGAAGGAGTTTGTGGCTTTTATTACGATGGTCATCCGTTAAAAATTACTGCGAAGAATATTAAGAGAGCCGACATTACAACACGCGATATCGATCGAAAAAATTATCCCCATTTTCTCTTAAAAGAAATTGAGGAAGCTCCGCTATCGGTCAAAAAGACCCTGAGAGGAAAATATTTTATCGAACCCGGTCCTAACGGGCAGGTCCGGGTGAACTTTAATTTAGGAAGAGATATCATTACCCAAAGGTTGCAGGAGAATTTGGCAAACGGGAGTATTGATAATATTTTTGTGATTGGACAAGGTACGGCGGCTGTTGCGGGGGCAGCGATTGCCGACGCAATCGCCGGTTATTTGTCGGGTTCAAAGATTAAAGTCCAAGCGATTAAAGCTTCGGAGTTAAGCGGTTTTTATCTTTCAGAAAACTTAAATAACACGCTTGTAATCGCCGTGACCCAATCGGGCACGACAACCGATACCAACCGGGCCGTAGCGATGGCAAAAGAGCGTGGTGCCCACCTGATGGCAATCGTCAATCGGCGACAATCCGACATCACGCATAATTCGGAAGGGGTTTTTTATACTAGCGATGGTAGAGACATTGAAATGTCGGTTGCCTCAACCAAGGCATTTTACTCTCAGATTATTGCCGGCTATATTCTGGCACTAAATTTTGCGCAGATGCTTGGAACGATGTCTGATGAGGCTATTGCTAAAACACTTGCCGCCATGGAAAAGGCTCCGCATTTAATGCATAATGTTCTTAGTTCGCAAGAGGGAGTCAAAAAATCTGCCTGGGACATTGTTAAGAGAAAGAAGTACTGGGCGGTTGTAGGGAGCGGGCCGAATAAAGTTGCCGCCGATGAAATTCGAATAAAACTCAGTGAGCTGTGCTATAAAACGATATCTTCGGATATTGTCGAAGATAAAAAACATATTGATCTATCTTCCGAGCCTCTTATTCTTGTCTGTACGGCCGGGAATCCAAAATCGGTTCTTGACGATATTGTCAAGGATGTGGCCATATTCAAATCACATGCGGCCGATGCAATCGTTATTGCCGATCAGGGGGAAACCGGATTTGATACGATTGCCGATTCCGTCATATCCGTCCCTAGAGCCGATTTTCCGACATCCGTAATCTTAAATACACTCGTAGGACATTTATGGGGCTACTACGCGGCTTGTAGTATCAATGAAGAATCAAATTTTTTTCGAAACTTCAGGACTGAGTTATCGCTAAAAATCAGCGAACAGAACAAAACCATCGATACAATTTTCGAAAAAATTGCCGATACGAGTTTGCATAAAATTATCGAAAGATTTTCAGCAGAATTTCATACCCGCAAAAATAGAGATTTTTTTGCTACCATCAGCGTCGGTCTGGCTACCGATATTGTACTTCTTTTAAAATATGCAATCGGAAAGCTGCCCTTGGAAGATTTCTGGGAAGATTTTAAAGAGAAAAGAACTTCCTCATCGCCGTTGGATCTGCTCGATATTTGTCTGGGCAGAGCCGTGGATGAACTTTCAAGGCCTATTGATGCCATTCGTCATCAAGCCAAGACGGTCACGGTAGGCACCAGTCGAAAGGTTGAGATGTTGCAGGGCGTTTTGTTCGATCTTTTAAAAAGACTTAATTTTTCGCTTGAAAATTTAACGACCAAAGATGGAATGACAGCCAGAAGACTTCAAACGGCCATATCGGAAATTAAAGGACATACGCTTTATGCAATTGGGAATCTGAATGAAAATGGAAAACCCACGGATAAATCAACAATCGCGATAGCCCAAAAAGGCGGCGTTGCGCTACAAATGAAATCGCGAGTGGAACAATCCGGCTTGTTGCGAGGTACCAAAAAGACCATTGTAAATACCGGCGATATTTATGCGGGATTGGGAAAAACGGATCGGGCTTCAATCATTATCATTCCGTTGCTTGGGGAAGGTTCGCGTATAACCCATTTGCTTCTGGCGCATGTGGCGTTCAATCAAGAGCTTTCGGTCAAAGATAAAAAAGAGGTACTTGGAGATAAAACAAATAAAATAGTCGATCTCGTCAATGAATACAACCTTACCTGGAATGACGATTATTTTGAAAAATTACCGATAGAATTTCTATTGGATCAAGAGGTTGGTGTGATTGCATCTAAGATCATAACGTCTTTGAGAGGAACATCATAAACCGGAGATGATTTCAATAATTGATTATCAAGCAGGCAATCTAACTTCTGTGGAGAGAGCTTTAAAATACCTGGGGTTATCTGCCGCAATCACCGCAAACCCTAAAGAGATTTTATCGGCTGACCGAGTCATTTTTCCCGGAGTTGGAGCTGCCGGCAAGGCCATGGAAACGATCAGCGCACAAAAGCTCGATGAGGTAATCCATCAAGTCATTGAACGCAAAATACCTTTTATGGGAATTTGCCTGGGAACTGCGATTATTCTAGATAAAAGTGAAGAAAACAATGCCGACTGTCTCGGTATAATTGCCGGCACTGCCAAAAAGTTTCCGGATATGGGTATCAAGATACCTCATATGGGATGGAATAATATTAATAAAATAATTAATCACCCTATTCTTGACGGAATTGATAAAGAGGCGCAATTTTATTTTGTTCATTCTTACTATCCCGCACCTGAAAATCAGGAGGATGTCATTGCAACAACCGACTATGGCGTAACGTTTGCATCGGTCATTGGACGTGATAATGTCGTCGCCACCCAATTCCACCCGGAAAAAAGCGGGCGAAACGGGCTTCGGATTTTGAAAAATTTTAGTCGATGGGATGGTAAGGTCTAAAAAATGCTAAGCAAAAGAATCATTATCTGTTTAGATGTCAGAGAAGGTAAGACCACCAAGGGGATCAAATTTGAAGGAAATATCGATATCGGCGACCCTGTGGCAATGGCTAAGGAATATTATGAACAGGGCGTGGATGAACTTGTCTTTTACGATATTACCGCTTCATCGGATAAACGCGATATTATCATCGAAGTCGTTGAAAATGTGGCCAAAAACATATTTATTCCATTTTCCGTCGGTGGGGGCATTCGCAGCCTCGATGATATGTATAACGTCTTAAATGCGGGTGCCGAGAAAATCAGCATTAACAGTGCTGCAGTTTTGAATTCGGAACTTATTTCACAAGGAGCTAAATTTTTTGGAAGTCAGTGTATTGTTTTGGGGATGGATGCAAAAAAAGTAAAACCGAGTTTCAGGATTCCTTCCGGTTACGAGGTATGGATCAACGGCGGTCGAACCCCGATGAATATGGATGCCGTTCAATGGGCACAAAAAGCCAGGGATTTAGGCGCCGGGGAAATTTGTCTCAACTCAATTGATGCAGACGGCACAAATACAGGCTATGAGCTTAATCTGACATCCATGGTGTCAAGTGCGGTTTCCATACCGGTCATTGCATCCGGTGGGGCAGGTAAGCCCGAACATTTAAGAGATGTATTTTTGAAATCCAATGCAGATGCAGCTTTAATTGCTTCTATGGTTCACTATAAACAATATACCGTCAGTCAGATAAAATCCTACCTCTCAAAAGAGGGCATTGCCGTCCGAGAACGGATTTGAAGGACAAATACACATAAAGGCCGCAATTAATTACGTGCCCTATAATTGGGTCCTACAATAATAAAATTATTTAAAATTTCAGATTGCATCTTTTCCATTTTGCTGCCGAAGATAAAATCACGGATCAGCCCGTGACCATATGCGCCCAATATCACGAGTGCATCATGTGGAATTTCATAAAGGTTATGCTCGAAGCGTCCTTGATCGAATATATGCCATTGAGTTACATACTGATCCATTTCTTTTCCAATCCCTTCCGCTTTGATAACGGCATCGTAAAAATCTCGAGATTCTTTTTCAGACTGCGTAAAAACTTCAAGCGGCAGGTTGGATAATCGTTTCAGACGAAATCCGAGTCTGAGTGCATTTAATGCATTACTGGAGCCGCCGAATAAGACCGCAATACTATGCCACGGTTTATAGGCCGGGCTTGTAATTAATACCGGAAAGTGTGCCGACTTGACAATTCGTCTAACTCTCGGTCCGATGTAGCCGAGTCCGATCTTGCAGGAAAGATCACTAATACTGCGAGGACAGCACATAAAATCAAAATTTGTGGGAACATCCGGCAGCGTGGCCGCCGTGAAATTTTTAGGATTAAAAAATTTTGGTTTTTCCCCCGTCTCTTCGAGCAATTGGTCGGCATGCTTTAACGCAGTGTCGGGATTTGCCAAATAAGATGGATCAAGATCAATTTGAACCACGTCATTTTCAAAATACATTAAAAATTTTAAAAACTTAGGGATATAAACAATGGGAGAGGCCCCGATTTTATTACAGAAATATATGGATTGCAGTAATGTTTCACGTCCAAGCGGTGTATTCCTAAATATATGAAATAGCTGCATATTAAATTTACCTCCTGCTATTTTGATGACCTATAAAAATGCAAACAACCTAATTCTTAGAGCTCAATGAATGCATGTAAAACATTAGAAACATCGATGGGTCGTTTGCACAATAAGCTCTTTTCTGTATTTATCTAGAAGGGTTGCCTTTGAAATCATACCGAGGAATCTATTATTTTGGACCACCGGTATGCTGAAAAGTTGATTTTTATCCATTTTGCGTAAAACGTCAAATAAATCGTCATCGGTATATGCGACTTCAACCTCGGAATCCATAATTTGTTCCAAAAGGATTGCATCGTACATGATTGGGTCGAAAATATATGGGCGAATATCATCTAAATATACCATACCCAGAAAATGTCCCGTCTCTTGATCCTCTACAGGGAAATAATTTCTATGTGATTTTTTAACAATATTGATAAAATCCCGTAGCAGCATATTTTGTTTTACGGAAATGCAATCTGTTTCCAGAAGTTCCAGAACACTCAAGTCCGTCAATACCTTCGCATCCGTACCCGGCCGTAGCAGTTGTCCACGTTCAACCAGATCTTTTAGGTAAAAAGAAGCAGGTTCAAAATAATGGCAAATGGTTGTGGCAAGTGCCGAGACGATAATCAGCGGTAGAATAACTTCATAGCCGCCGGTAATTTCAACGATTAGAAAGATTCCCGTCAGAGGTGCCTGTAGCATACCGCTGATTAATCCGGCCATTCCCAGTAATGCAAAGCAGCCCTCATTAACCCATGAGACTGTCGGCCATAGCAAAACAAGACCCCGATGATAAAATAACCCGGCCAAACTTCCTATAACCAGACAGGGTGCAAATATTCCCCCCGAACCTCCCGAACCTAAAGTCAAGGACGTTGCGAAAATTTTGGCCAGTGTTGCCAAAGCAGCGATCATTAGGCCTTGCTCAAATAACCCCTCAATCGTCAGCTGAATGCAATGATAGCCTTCGCCGAGTGTAACCGGTAGATATAAACCGATGATTCCCACAGCCGCACCGCCGGTCGCAGCCCGTAACCATATAGGAGACGGCAACTGACCGGATAATTGCCGCATTGACTTTAATAACCGAGTCAGAAGAATGGAGGCTGCAGCTGCAAAGACCGCTAATCCAATGGAAGCCATAATATCGGTAAAATCTATATTGAATTTATGATGCGAGAAGGCAATCTGATTTCCTTGAAGTAAGCGGCTGATTTCAGTGCCGGCAACTGAGGCAATTGCAATCGGAATAATATTGACCGCCGACCATTCACCCAGAATCACTTCTATCGTGAAAACCATTCCGGCGATAGGTGCGTTAAAGATTGAAGATATAGCCCCGGCAGCTCCACAACCAACCAGTGTGATTCTCTGGCGGTCATTTAAGAAAAAAAATTTTGCAATATTGGAGCCGATTGCCGCCCCGCTCATCACAACGGGTGCTTCAGGACCTGCCGAACCTCCGCTACCAATGGTCAGGCAGCTTGAGATAAGACGGGAATAACTGGAGCGTAATCGCAGCAGGCCTCCCCGCCGTGAAACACTATAAACGACTTCAGGAACCCCATGCCCTGCGCCTTCATTTATAATTTTTTCAAGAAAAAGAGATGAAAGGGCTGCACCGACTGCTGGAAAAAGAAATGTCCACCAGTAATGATATACGCTATAAAGCAGATCAAACAACGTAAAAATGGAGCGGTTAAGCACTACAGCGGCTATCCCGCTGCAAATTCCGACAATGATTCCGATAAATATCAGTAAGAGGCGGTCGTCGCTTCGGAAAATAGAAAAGTTTGCAAGATGCCGCCACCTTTTTAAATCACTTTTACCATCCATTTAGAAACTGTTTGATTTCTCGAATTGTTTTTCAAAATCTGCAATTATAGTAAGGAGCTGATCTTCAGATGGGCAATTTTTTAAAAATTCCACAAATGAAACATCACGTAAACAAAAAGATAGTCTTGATAACAGTTGAAGATGAGTTTTTACCGTTGGGCTCAATAGAATGAATAGCACGAATACGGGTTCATTGTCCACGGCGGCGAAATCAATCGGTTTTTTAAGAAAACAGGTCGTTATGAGAGATTCTTTGATGCTTGAGAGACAAATGCGAGGATGAGGAATAGCGATTCCTTTACCGATACCTGTTGAGGTTAGTTTTTCCCTTTCAACCAGCTTCTCATAAATTTTCTGCTTCACATTTGATTTTAAATCCGGTATGAGGAATGCGGCAGCTTGAAGTATAGTTCCGACATCCGTGCCATCCGGATTGTAAAAGACTCTGCCCCGTTTCATTGCCGCCAGGAGGTTTTCCACTGGATATTTTAGCTCGTTTCCAGTATTTTCCACAGTCATTTCAAAAGGCATATGATGATTTTCAGCCCATTTTTCCAATATCGATTGGTTGAATATACAGCTATTGTTTCGGCGTTGAATAGGAATTTTTCCTTGGCGTATCCAGCGCTCAACCGTATTTGAAGACAAACCGAAGCATTTCGCGATTTCCGGTATTGTAAGGACCATAACAGCACCTGCATTTACGTAGAAAATATTAAAATAAACGATAGGTTATCGTTAAAATAAAACGCAAAATTTACACCTTTAAGTTAATGAAATCAAGAGAATTTCTTTTTTATTGCGTAAATTGATTTTTTTTTAGTATCTTTTAAAAGCTTTTAAAAAAATTGGCAAAAATTTTCAAAAGAAATAGGAAGCAAATGGATGCGGAAATAATTGTGACGATGGATAAAAAAAAATTTTTTAATTTTTACAATCATGGATTCATAAAGGTTGCCGTCTGCTCCCCGGAAGTCAGAGTTGCCGATCCGGATTTCAATGTTGAAAATACCATTACATTGGCACGAGAAGCGTTACAAAATAACGCCGTTTTTGCGATTTTTCCGGAACTTGGGCTTTCAGCTTACTCAAACGAGGACCTGTTTCATCAGGATGCACTGTTGCAAGGCGTACTTGATGCATTAGAATATTTTCTTGAGACCACGAAGGATTTTAATCTTATTATGGTCATCGGAGCCCCGCTGCAGATTGACACCTTTCTTTTCAACTGCGCCATTGCTATTTATCGGGGAAAGATATTAGGCGTAGCGATAAAATCTTATCTTCCCAACTATAGAGAGTTCTATGAAGTACGACAGTTTAGTCAGGCCGAAGAAACTTGTTCAACGACGATCGATCTTTGTGGGCAGACCCATATTCCCTTCGGGGCCGACCTGATATTTGACGTCAAAAATATAAAAAACTTCAAATTTTTTATTGAAATTTGTGAAGACGTCTGGGTTCCGATACCTCCATCGAGTTTTGCCTCACTGGCAGGTGCAACGGTTATGGTTAACCTTTCGGCTTCCAATGTCACCGTGGCAAAATTTGAATATCGACATAATCTGGTATTAAATCAATCAGCGCGATGTATATCGGCTTATCTTTATACTGCCGCAGGTTTAGGTGAATCTACGACCGATCTTGCCTGGGATTCGCATGCGATGGTTTATGAAAACGGCAATTTACTGGCGGAGTCGAAAAGATTTTCACAAAGCTCTCAAATTATTTATGCCGAAATCGATTTAGATCGACTCGCCCAGGACCGAATGCGCATGCGCAGTTTTGGGCAGAATGCTCGAACCCATAAACAGATGCTCAAGCAGTTTCGAAAGATTCCTTTTTTAATCGATATTCCTGAAAAACGACTTTTACTTAAAAGAGAATATCCACGTTACCCCTATATTCCCGCCGACCCGGCCAAGCGGGATCAGAGGTGTTACGAAATATTTAATATTCAGGTCAATGCGTTGATCAAAAGGCTGCAGGCTTCAGGAATTGAAAAAGTCGTCATTGGTGTATCCGGCGGCCTCGATTCGACGCATGCGCTTATTGTCGCAGCATATACCATGGATCGGTTGAAGCTGCCCAGAGCCTGTATCAAAGCCTACACTATGCCGGGATTTGCGACCAGTGACCAGACTTATACCAATGCAATCAAATTGATGGAATCATTGGGCGTTGAGCTCAATGAGATTGATATCAAACCCAGTTGCATGCAGATGTTTAGAGATATCGGACATCCCTTTGCAGAGGGAAAACAGATTTATGATGTGACGTTTGAAAACGTACAGGCCGGCGAACGAACATCGCATTTGTTTCGGATTGCAAATTTAAGCGATGCATTGGTTATGGGTACCGGCGATCTCAGCGAATTGGCGCTTGGCTGGTGTACTTATGGTGTGGGGGATCATATGTCCCATTATAATGTCAATGCCGGTTTGCCCAAAACCCTAATCCAGCATGTGATTCGTTGGGTCGCCGGAAAGAATCAACTGAGCCCGAAAGCATCGGAAATTCTTCTCGATATCGTTGAAACCGAAATCAGCCCCGAACTCATTCCAGGTGCCGACACGCAGCGACCCGCGCAAAAGACCGAATCAAAAATCGGTCCTTATGAACTCCAGGATTTTAATAATTTTTACACGACCCGATTTGGATATTTACCTACAAAAATTGCATTCATGGCCTATTGCACTTGGAAAAATCGAGAAAAAGGGACCTGGCCCGACGTCCCCGAACATAAAAGGAACCAATATACGCTGGCGGAAATCAGGCACTGGTTGCATGTCTATCTATATCGATTTTTCAAAATCACGCAGTACAAGCGGTCCTGCCTGCCTAATGGTCCGAAAATCGGATCCGGCGGCTCCCTTTCACCGCGAGGTGATTATCGAGCGCCGAGTGACAGTGAAGCGACGGTTTGGCTGGAAAACGCAAAAAAAATACCGGAAAGCGAAGATTAAAAATTATGGATAAAAAAGATCGTTATCATCTCAATTTGCTCGTAGATCTCAGTGATCTGGCGGTTCTGCTGACCGGGAGCGAAAATATAAAAATTTTTCTCCAGCGTACCGTTGGATTGATTGCCCATCATTTAGAGGCCGATGTCTGTTCGATTTATCTTTACGATGAAAAATCAAAAGAGCTGATTTTAAAATCAACGATCGGATTAAATCCTAAAGCTGTCGGTCGAATTCGAATGCGACTCGGAGAAGGTTTGGTCGGCACTACCTTAGAGAAACTAAAACCTATTCGAGAAGCCTGTGCCAGTCGTAATCCGAATTTTAAGTATTTTGAGGAGGCGGATGAGGAACGGTTTGAATCCTTTCTTTCCGTACCCATTCAAAGGGGCGTTGAAAAGATCGGGGTTCTTGTCGTCCAACATGAACGACGCGATTTTTTTGATGAAATTGACGTGATGACGCTTCGAGCGGTTGCCTCCCAGCTGGCCGGTGCAATTGAGAACGCCCGCCTTCTAATGGATCTAAACCGTTTGGGCGTTGAACCGTCAACTTCCAATGCTTTGGAAAGCCTTCGCTTTATCAAAGGTGAGGCTGCTTCCGGAGGATATGCATTTGCCACTGCAATTATGTTCGAGAGAGGCCACGGTTCCTTGTTTACGTTCGATGTGGATTCAGCCCCTGAACTAAGCCTTAAGGATTTTTATCAAGCGATTGAGACCACATCCGACCAGTTGAAAGATTTACAGGCCCGATTCGCCGATCGCCTGCCCGAAAGCGCATCGTTGATTTTCACAGCTCACTTTATGATTCTCAAGGACGCACGATTTGTCAGTGAAATGGTGCAGCATATCCAGGCGGGCATGCCGCCGATGGAAGCAGTCCAAGCGGTCGCAAAACACTATATTTCCATTTTTTCTGCAAGTCCTCATGTTTATATACGTGAAAAAGTAAATGATATCGAAGACCTGGCAATTCGAATGCTTAAAAATCTTTATCATCCGACGACGGAAAAACCGGGTCTCTATGAGGATCAGATTATCATTGCTAGAGAGTTGTATCCTTCGGAAATACTAAAATTTGCATCTGAAAACGTTAAGGGAATTATTATCGTCAGCGGAGGGGTCACGTCTCATCTGTCAATCCTCGCTCGATCCATGCAGATTCCTCTGATCATTGCCCATCGCCCGGAGTTGCTGAGCTTGCCGGAAGGAACACCCGTACTCATGGACGCAGAGATTGGAAACGTTTATGTTAATCCTGCAAACCGAATTATTCAACAGTTTGAAGCCCAAAACAAAGCCCGTTTAACAGCGGCTCCAAAAACCAATGAGATGTTGTCTACCACCCAAACACTGGACGGTGAACGCGTCCATCTTTATGCGAATATAAACCTGCTCAGCGAACTTTGTGTTGCGCGGGATTTAAAGGCTGAAGGTATTGGGCTGTATCGGACGGAATTTCCTTTTCTTATTCGCCCGACGTTTCCATCTGAAGAAGAACAATACTTAATTTATAAGCGTTTGTTTGATGTAATGATTGGAAAACCGATTGTGTTTCGGACACTGGATATCGGAGGAGATAAAGTGCTTTCCTACTCAGATTCGACCGGAGAACCGAATCCGGAGTTGGGACTTCGATCCATCCGCTTTTCTTTGCGTCACAGGGATATTTTTGAACAACAGCTGCGGGCAATTTTACGGGCGGCTGCAGAAGCTGAGAATGTCCGTATCATGTTTCCGATGATTTCATCACTGGATGAATTCAGGCAAGCGCGTCAGGTCGTATTAAAATGTTTATCAACCCTTGCGCAGGAAAATTTACCGCATCATTTGCGTCCGGCAATCGGAATGATGATCGAACTACCCGCAGTAATTGAAATTATTGATGAGATTGTACGTGAAGCGGATTTCCTATCCATTGGAACTAACGATTTTATCCAGTATATGCTTGCCGCTGATCGAACAAATGAGAAGGTTGCCGATTATTACAAACCCTATCATCCATCCGTGTTAAGAGGTCTTGCCAAAATTGTGAAAGCCGCACTTAGGGAGAACAAGGATATCTCCATTTGCGGTGAGATGGCGCATGACTTGAAATATATTCCGTTTTTACTAGGGATCGGCATTCGCAGCCTTAGCCTGGATCCTCAATTTCTGCCGACAGTACAGAAAAGTATTCATAAACTTCGTTTGGTTGATGCACAAAAATATGCCGCCGAGTTGTTATCCAAGGCAACTTTAAAAGAAATTTGTTACATCCTTAACAGAAAGTCTCTTTAGATTTTAAATTATTTGTTTGATCCCGGATCTTCATTTCGAAGTGTGGCATGATATTTACCGATACCTACCCTTTATCCGGCTGTTTTATGGATTGACTCAAGTTTGCTTTATTCTATTGCGAAAACTTTGTTACGTCCTAAGCGTTTGGCTTCATAAAGGGCATGGTCGGCTTTTTTTAACAGGTCGTCGGCTGAGGTAATTTTTTCAGTCCGTTCAGAGACTCCCTGACTGATTGTTATCTTCATTTGTTTTCCATCGAAGTTAAAAATTTCCTTTTCAACCCTTTTTCTAAATTTTTCCGCTACTTTTGTTGCCGATAAAAGACATGTTTCAGGCAGTACACAACAAAATTCTTCGCCACCGTATCGAGCAAAGATATCAATCTTTCGCATTACGGAAGAAATCAGAGTTGAAAAAGTTTTTAATACGTAATCTCCACACTGATGTCCATAGATGTCATTGATTTTTTTGAAAAAATCAATATCTATCATAATGAGGCTAAGCGGCCTTGAATATCTTTTAGCTCTCTTAATTTCGTCTTTAAGACGAACTTCAAGATACCTTCGATTATAAATTCCGGTCAGACCGTCTTTAACATTCATTTCGATTAATTTTTGTTCATATGCAGCTATTTCCGTAACATCTTGCACCGTTATGAAAATATATTCAATTTGATTATTTTTATCGCGTAATGGTCCCATGGTACAACTTTGTTGCATATACTCAAAATTTAAACCCAGTATATTGACAGCCTTAAAAGGAAAACAGTAGCGATGCAATTTTTGAGAAAAAAACAAAAAATTTCCAAAACTAAATACAGACTTGAAACTACGCAAAAACCAGGCGGTATTAAGGTCGGGGAAAAAAGTAAAAAGAGATGCACCGACAATCTGATCAGCAGAGATTTTGCTATGGATTTCCATCCACTTGTTCCATTTGTAAACCTTAAGATCTTTATCGAGGATTACAATGCCTGTATTGATCATTTCGAATATTTGAGCAAAAATCATTGATATGAATCTAAGAAACGGTGTAAATTTTTTTGCAGCCAGCCGATGGATTCCTGATTGGTGATAATCAGCAATAATCCGTCAATATTTTTTTGCTTAAATTTAAAAATGGTTTTCATTATAATTGCTGTTTGAAACGGATCAAAAGACTGAGGAAAAGAGCCATATCCGTCACTGTTTTCATCGAATACCAGGGGTGGAGAATATGTGACGAAAGTATTCAGCAGTTCAGCAATTTTTCCGACACAAGCACCAATAAGAATGTTGCCGATCTCCAGAAAAATTTCTTTTTCAAGAGTTACCAAGGAATTGATTTCAAAATTTTTATAGCTTCTATCTTCAAGAATGGTTATCAGATCTCTTCCCGCGCTGTTCTGAAACAATAGTATTCCGGATCCGTTAAAATCTCCCCAAAATTTTTGGTCGACGATGCTGACTTCTTTGTAAGCACTGATCGTATTTTTTATATAGTCCGGCAAACTTCCCATACCTATTATTTTGATATCAGGGACACTGAGCAGCACATAAATATCGATCAGCTCAGCTAGATCGGCACTTGCCTTACCAAAGGCAATATTCATAATTTCCTGAAGAATATCTTTTTCCAAGTCGGAAAAGTTATTATTTATCTTCTCTTTTGTCATGCAGCACCCGACACTTTTTCTAGTTTAATATCGGCTTTTGCCAGTGCAACTTGTATAGAGGATGATTTCGGAGGCTTTTCAATAACCATAAATGCTCCGAATTTCTTTATGGTGGATATGGAATTGGGTTGAATATCGGCAGTCGATACAATAATGATCGCTTCATTATTCATGTTGATGATCTGAGACGTTGCTTCATAGCCGTCCAGAACCGGCATGGTCAAATCCATAAAGACTACATCCGGTACCAAATGTTTATATTTTTCCACACCGTCTTTTCCATTTTCCGCCTCATATATATCGTAACTTTTGTTTTTAGGGATGCAAGATTTCAACATCATCCGAGCTACCGGTGAATCATCTACAATCAATATTTTTTTTATCATATGAATTGCCTCTTATTTGATTGGACTATGTTTTCGATTTCGTTTTTATATTTTATCGAATATTTATTGGAAAACTTAATTTTTAAAATTAAAATTCTAACTTTATTAACCGATAAATAAGTCATAACTCTTTAAGAAAGGTTTGTTTCCATCAACTCCAATGCATCCTGTACACACCAACATTGTTTTTAATCGTTTTGTGGTCGGAACTGATGAATAAAAACCCAACGATTCTCATTATAGATGACCATCCGTTAAATCTGAAATTGCTGGAGTCCGCATTAAAGAAAAATGGTTATTGCATTATCACGGCCTCCAACGGTCCTCTATCTCGTAAATTGGCTCGTACGGATCTACCCGATTTAATCTTGTTGGATATCATGATGCCGGGTGAAAATGGTTTTGAAGTTATTCGGCATCTTAAGAGAGATGCTCGAACTTCATTTATTCCGGTCATTTTTCTAACTGCAAGAGATGACTTGGAAGCTAAAATCAAAGGATTTGACCTGGGTGCGGTAGATTATATCTCCAAGCCGTTTCATACAAAAGAAGTTCTGGCAAGAATCGGTCTTCATATGAAATTGTCTTTGGCAACCAACTCGCTAGTAGCCTGTCAGGCGGAAAAATTGAAGCAAATTAAATGGGCACAAAATTCATTGTTGATAACACCGTGCGATCTTCCCAAAGCCCATTTTGGAATTGATTATACGTCGTTGCAGGAGGCTGGAGGGGATTTTTATGATGTTTTACAAATTTCAGACGATATATTCGGCTATTTTGTCGGCGACATAGCCGGGCATGATATTGCTACGAGTTATCTTACTGCTGCTCTAAAAGCATTGCTGCGACAAAACTGTATTCCTATTTACGAACCGATTGAAAGCATGAAAATTATAAATGATGTTCTTTTACAGATTTTGCCTGATGAAAAATATCTAACGGCTTGTTATGCCCGACTGAACCGCAAAAAAAATATTATGACGATCGTAAACGGAGGGCATCCTCCAGCCTTGTATCTTCCCCGAAATGGTAAAGGGGTTTTAATGAATATACCCGGCGATATCCTGGGAATTTTCAAAGAGGTTTGTTTATGCAGCAAAGATATAAAAGTAAATCCGGGGGACCGATTTTTCATATTTACAGATGGTTTGATCGAAAAATCCGGAAAAAGGAAGGTCTGGACAGCAAGTTTGTCAAAATTGCTGCGGCTTTGCTGTGAACTCGATAAAATTCCTATTCAGGAATCGGTGAACAAATTAAAAGAGTTGGTGCTGGACGACACGCATATGCCCGAGGATGATGTCATTATCATGGGAATCGAAGTATAAAGGGAAGTAATCAGACGGATGACCTTTCAAGTTTCTCGCAGATCAAACTTTTTATCGATAAAATTTTCCGCTTGTTTTCAGCATATTGACCAAGCTGTTGAAGAAATCAAAAGATTTCTGACGGAAAATGGACTGGAGTACAAATCTTTCGGTATTGTTTTGAGCTTGCGGGAGGCTCTTTTAAATGCTGTTATTCATGGAAGTAATCAAAATCCTTATAAAATGATCCAATTTAAACTTCACTTAAATGTTACCGGTTTGATAATTGAAATTGAAGATCAAGGGCCTGGATTTGACTGGAAAACCTTTTTGAATCGGAAATGGCAATCGACAATGGAGTCTAAACGAGGTTTGGCAATTATGAAGTTTTATTTTTCAAATATCACTTATAATAACAAAGGCAACAAAATTCTGCTTAAAAAGCAACTCCTACCTCATAATCAATAGAGAATAGCGGGCTCTTAAGTCCCTCATCCAATCTGCCGATGATTTAATTCAATGGAAATGTTTTTCAAATATAGTCCATCCATAGATGAACTCTAACCCAAAATTAGAATATTTAAAATATTATTACTGAAGGAATCTTTATGTTTGACGTTATCCGAGACGGAAGCCGAGTCATTTTTAATCCAGGGCAGGATGTCGTGGCCTCGGTTGTACCGAATTTAAAGAAGCATCTGCATTCGCTCCTGCAAGAAGGCATTCGGGAATTGGTAATCGATTTTGCCGATGTGGAGATGATTGACTCTGTCGGACTGGGTATTCTGATTTCGGCTCACAATTCTTTGAACAACTGCGGTGGTAAGTTGAAAATAGTCAACGTTTCAAAGGATATTTTGACTCTTTTAAAGGCCATGCGACTGGATAAACATTTTGAGGTGAAAGAAAAAGAAAGATCACTTTAGCGATTGAAAGGGGAGAAATGAAAGAATTTATAAGCCTTATTATCTTGCTTTTATTTCTATGCATCAGCGTTCAAAGTCATACATCTTACGCTTTTGATGGAGAAGCACTTTTTAAGACCAAATGTGCCGGATGTCACGCAAACGGCAGCGGGGTAGCGCAATCTTTCGCTCCCGTTAAATACGCATCCAGCCAGTGGGAACGATTTTTCGAAAGAAATAAACATGAAAGAAAAAAAGATATCAGTAAAGAAATATTACCTGAAGAAATCAAGTTGATTAAAAATTATCTTATTAATCATGCTGCAGATTCGGATCGACCGATCGCAGCGGGTTTGAAATAGTTGCAAGGAGAAATGACCATGGGAAAAAAACAGTTAGCCTCAGCATTGATAATGTTATTTCTTTTAACCTGGACTTACCAAGTAGCAGCAGAAAATATCACGGTTGATAAAAAAGTTTTTGAAAAAATATTAAATCACCAGAAAACCCTTGAAAATGAAATTGAGCAGCTAAAGCAGCATTTGAAGGAAAACCCGGCATCCCTTACGGTCCCCGCTGAGCAATCGCAAACAGAAGATGTCCAGTATTTAAAAGAAGATGTCGAGGAGATATCCAAGCGATTGGATAAAGTTGAGACACGAAGCATTCTGGATAAAATTCAACTTGGCGGTGAACTAAAAACCCAACTGGAAAGCTTTCGTTATAAGAATATTGAACTCAATGGTGTAAAAACGGACCAAAATACGGATGAAATTTGGTCTAACCGCCTGCGTATCAGTCTTCGTTCGGAAATTAGCGATAATATCATATTCAACGGCAGACTGGGCTATTTTAAACTCTGGGGTGATACGGATTTCGGTAAAGGGAGCAGCGACTGGAACCATCCCAGTGTTCCCGATCCGGAAGGCAATCTTCATATTGAAAGAGCATACATTGATTATTTTGTCGGGCAAACGCCGTTATCTTTGACTTTTGGACGTCTTCCAACAACCGAAGGACCTCCCAGCGAGTTTAGAAATTATTCTTCAAGGAAGGCAACTTGGCCCAAATTAATGCTAGATGCTGAAACAGACGGCATTATCGCCAATTTATCATTCGACCAGTGGACGGGTTTAAAAAATTCCATGTTTCGAGCCGGTTACTCGAAACTGAAACAAAATTTTTTAGAATATCAAGGGGTTGAACTGGAAGATTTAAATGGTTGGGCGATTGCTTTTGAAACGGAAATTCCCGGAATTAAAAACTCTTTTTTATGGCTCAGCTATATTCTTTGTAATAATGTTTTTGCATTAACCGATGTTCCTGAATCCGCACCTTTTCAGATTTCCGAGTACCCGGATTCTGAAAGCGTTGGTGATTTAGGGATTTATACGCTTCATCTACAGTTTTCCAATATAAAAAATAGCGGTTTGGATTGGTTTGGTTCTTTGGCTTATATAGATATTGACGCTGATTCGGAGGGTTCCGTCCTTACGGTTAATATACCGGGCGTAGGGGAAGTCTTCTATAATGAAGTCGGCCTTTTCGGTGATCGATTAAACGGCGATCTTGGACATGATCGAAACGGTTATCATTTTTACACCGGAATAAGTTATCGACTCCCCTTTAAATGTTTGAAGTATCCCAAACTGGGTTTTGAATACAATCACGGATCCAAATATTGGATCGGTGAAGTTTCATCCGGAAGCGGGGATCTGATCAATAAGCTAGGGATTAACGGTGACGCTTATGAATTCTATTATATTCAGCCCATCGATGAAAAACATATGTTCTGTAGAATAGGTGCCCTTTATTTAGATTATGACTATTACAATCCATTAAATATTTATGGTAACCAGGTTAAAAGCGATATGGCTTTGACCAGTTTTTATCTGCTGACGGATATCAAATTTTAATCCCATTTTAACGAGCAGGATTACCTATTTTCCATTGACCGGATACCGTATCATGGGGCATTCATTTTGTGTTCGATGTGAATCGGAAAGAATATGAACCATTAACCCTACCGGATAAACCGAATGGTCAAAATAAGCTTAAAAAAGAAAAACATAGTCGGTTATCTTATATTGGTTCTTCTAATTCTTATAGTCGGCGTTCTGTCGATTTTTCAAATGAAAGCGATAGAGATTAAAGCCGGTTATCTAACCAAAGAAGTGGCGACTAAGGTCCGATTAGCAGAAGAAATAGAATCTTCAATATTATTTCTAAAAGTTTCTGTAGAAAAGTTTATTTATTTGAATAAGAAAGAAGATAATGTTGCAGCTGAAAAAAGTATATCTGAAATTGAAAAGCTTTTAAGCCGATCTGAAAAAGAAATAAAGGCTAAAAAAGAGGCGGATATATTAAAGCAAATAAAGGTTCTGATTGAAAAATATACGGAGAAATACCGAAATGTAGCCATTCGCTATGAGGCAAGGAATAATGCTAAGCAGTCTCTTTTTGTGTTAGGAGAAAAAATACAAAATAATTTAGAACTATTATACCGAGAAAAAAATATTAATTCGGATAAAGGGCTTAATATTTACCCGATTTTAAAGGATTTTATGGCTGCCGGATTGGAAATAGCAAGATATCTGGTGGAATACGATATTCTATATGCGGAAAGGGCCCAAAAAAAGTTATCTCAGATTATCAAGGCATTCGATGCTTTTCATGTCCAGGAGTTAGAGCCCATAAAACTTTCAGTCGAAGATTATTCGGATGATTTTGAAGGCTTGATTTTAACAACTAAGAAGATCGATGAGGAAGTTGAAAAAACTCTTTTGCCGTATGCACCTAAGATTATTGATTTGACAATGAAAATTTATGGTTCCGGCTGGAAAGAGATGGATCATGCTCAACTGGAGATTGAGAAAAAGGTCGTTTCAACTAAAAAAATATTAATTGTCATCATATGCTTTGCCGTTTTGCTCGGAATTACAGCAGGCTTGATATTAACAATTCAAGTCATTAAACCGATCTCCAGCATGATTAGAGGTATTATGTGTGTGGCCGGTGGAGATCTTACCACCCGGCTAACGATAAAAACCAAGGATGAGCTGGGCAATCTGACAGAGACATTTAATTCATTTACAGCAAAACTTCAGACAATTATCAAGGATTTTGCAGGAAATGCAAAAACATTAAATGTATCATCAGTTAATCTTTCTAGTATTTCTAAGAATATGTCATCCAGTCTCAGGGATATGGTCGAGAAATTTAACCGGGTATCTACCTCATCTGATGAGATGAATGCCAGCATGAACTCTGTCGCTGTCGCTATGGAACAGACATCGGCTAATGTAGGCAATGTGGCGGTTGCAGCGGAACAGATGACCGGTATGATCAACAATATTGCCCAAAATTCCGAAAAAGCGCGTAAAATCACTGAAGAAGCGGTTGCTCAGGTCAAAAATGCATCCGATGGAATTAACCAGCAGGGGTTATCTGCTAAGGATATCGGCAATGTCACCGAGACCATTACGGAGATATCCGAAAAGACCAATCTTTTAGCGTTAAATGCAACCATTGAGGCGGCTCGCGCCGGAGAGGCCGGCAGAGGATTTGCCGTTGTTGCCAATGAAATCAAAGAGCTGGCCCGACAGACGAAGGAGGCGACTCAAGAAATCAAGCGGAAAATAGAAGGGATTCAGACTTCAACATCGAGAACGACGAGTGAAATTGAAAAAATTACCCTTGTTATTCATGATGTCAATAAAATCGTCTCCAATATTGCGATAGCTGTGGATGACCAGTCCGTAACGACGCGTGATATCGCCAGTAATATTTCCCAAGTTTCAGGGGCCGTACAAGATGTCAACCAACATATAGCTCAAAGCTCAAACGTTTTTTCTGAAATCGCAAAAGAGATTGGCGATGTTCTCAGAACAGCCCAATCTATGTCCCAAAGCAGCTCTCAGGTAAGCATCAATGCAGAAGAACTCTTTCAACTTTCGGATCAATTAAAAGAAAAAGTTAAAAAATTTAAATTGTAGTACTCGTTATGTGGAGATCCTATGATAAACGAAGATGATGAACTTATCCAAACTTATGTAGAAGAATCGCGAGATCATCTGTCTGATATCGAAAATGATCTTTTAACTATCGAGAAAATGGGAGCTCATCTAGATGAAGAGTTGATTAATAAAGTCTTTCGAGCGGCGCATTCCATCAAAGGAAGCGCCGGATTTTTAGGACTTCGGAATATTAAGGATCTATCCCATAAAATCGAAAATGTGCTGGGAATGATTCGCAACCATGAGATGATTCCCGATCCTGAAATTATCAATATTTTGCTTCATGCTTTCGATCAGCTGAAAAAGCTGATTAACAATATTGATCAAAGCGATCAAATTGATATCGCAAAGTATGTTGCCTCCCTGACCCGTTTGACTACTATTGTTCTATCATCGGAAAACAAAGAAATTTTCTCCAATATGGTTGATATTTGTTTGCCTGATGGAAATGCTGTCTTCCGTTTATCCGAATTTGATCTTTCTCAGTCTAAAAAAGGTGCAAGACATCTCTACTTAGTTGAATGTGACCTGATTCATGATGTCCAAAAGAAAGGGAAAACACCTTTAACGATTTTATCCGACATACAAGATATCGGAATCATCTTGGAAAGTAAAGTCGATATTGCCCGTGTAGGTACCCTCGAAGATGAGGCGTTGCCGAACGGAATTCCATTTATCATTCTTTTCGCTACTATTATCGAACCCGATCAAATCACAACTCTTTTTGAAATCCATATGGATAAAATTCATCATGTCACAGAGGATATGATGATAAAGTCATTGCCCAAAAACGAGGCCTGTCAATCGAAGAAAGCGACGGATCAAACGGACCTTGCTCCAGAAAAACAAAAGTCGGTCCCTACATTTGAACCTTGTGAGCAGAGATTGAAAATTGGCGATGAACATTTACAGGTTTCAAAGAAAGAAACCTCTCTGAGGGTTAATGTAGGTCTTTTGGATTCACTCATGGTTATGGCCGGGGAGTTGGTATTAAGCCGAAATCAACTTCTTCAAGCGATTTCATCCGGGGATCGGCAAGCTTCCAAAGCCGTTGGCCAGCGAATCGATCTAATTACCACCGAATTGCAAGAAGCGATCATGATGACTCGGATGCAATCGATTGGAAACATTTTTAATAAATTTCCGCGTCTTGTTCGGGATCTTTCTAGAGATCTCGGCAAAGAGATTGAATTGATCTTGGAGGGAGAAGAGGTTGAGCTAGATAAAACCATTATTGAAGGACTTAGTGATCCCCTAACACATTTGGTCCGCAATGCCATTGATCATGGTATTGAAGCCCCCGATGCGCGCCGAAAAGCCGGCAAAAAGATAAACGGCAAAATTTTTCTTAAAGCCTATCATGAAGCCGGACAAGTCAACATCGAGATAAGCGATGACGGTAAAGGTATAGATGGTGATTGCTTGGCTTCAAAAGCGGTTTTAAAAGGGGCGATTTCTAAAGAACAATCCATCGTAATGTCGGATCGAGAAAGATTGAATTTGATATTTCTACCGGGGTTTTCCACAGCTGAAAACGTAACCGAAATTTCCGGCCGTGGGGTTGGAATGGATGTTGTCCAAAATAACCTCGATAAACTGGGAGGACAAATTGAAATTGATTCCAAACCGGGCCAAGGAACAAAGATCCGAATCAAATTGCCTCTTACATTGGCCATTATTCCTAGTTTATTGGTTACGGTTGGGGATGAAAATTTTGCGATTCCTCAGATAAATGTCGATGAACTACTCAGAATTCCTTATACGCAGGTAAAAGATCGAATTGAAGTCGTCGGAAATACTGCAGTCGTCAGGCTGCGAGAAGAGTTGTTGCCTCTGATAAGGACGGCTGATGTTCTTGGCATTGATTGCAGATATATTGATCCGGCTGATCAAATTAAAAAGCCGAATAAGCGACATAGCATTGCTGATAGAAGAAGCAAAAAAAGTCCGCTGATCAAACTTCACTATCTGCCGATCACTGAATCCTTGGAACCTTTAAATCAATCAGAACGACGAACTCAAATGGATCGCAGGAGTCGATCGAACAGTGCCCTCAACATCGTTGTTGTTTCCACCGGTGTTTTTAAATATGGTCTGGTGGTTGATGCGTTGCACGATTCAGAGGAAATTGTCGTCAAGCCGTTGGGCCGGCATTTAAAGAATTGCAAGGGGTACGCAGGGGCTACGATTTTGGGCAATGGTCATGTCGCTCTGATTCTTGATGTGACCCGTTTTGCTCAAATGGCCGGACTCACCTCCTTATCCGGTAAGAATAGGGAAGCCCAGGGCATCGGAGCCCGTGAGGGGCAAAATATACAGGAAATTCAAACTCTTTTAAGTTTTCGAAATGCATTAAGCGAACATTTTGCGGTTCCTTTGAATCTGGTGCAACGGGTTGAGAAGGTCAAAGCTTCGGATATCGAAAGGATAGGAGAAAAAAGGGTAATTCAATATCGGGATGCAAGTCTTCCTGTCATATTTATAGAAGAAGTCGCCGAAGTATCCCCAATGGTACCTGGAGAAGATGTTCTAATCATTGTATTCAGCGTTGCCGGTAGGCGGCTCGGCTTATTTGCCGCTCCACCGATCGATATCGTTGAAGTTCCCTTGATTATCGACGACACTACACTTAAGCAGACCGGGATTATGGGCTCTATTGTGATCGGAAATCGTACCACGCTTTTTGTAGACATTTATGAGATCGTAGAAAAATTATATCCGGCCTGGTTTGAAAAATTAAATCAAAATTATGCACATCGATTATCAGATTAAACCGGGTAAGGAAAATCTAATACAAATTATATATCTAAGCATATAAAAAAGTAAGATAATCAAACGATCATAAATGGGTGTAAAATACGGATAATATGGATTAGAGGTAAAGCATGTTAAAAAGTAAAGGATATTCAATAAAGACAAAAATACTCTTGTCTCTTTTTCTTACCATTGTAACCGTCCAATTTTTATCCGGAATATATGCCTTCCGGACGGAAAAAAAAAGATTGTATGCTTCATTAAATAATCAACTTTCTGAAATGATGAACGAATTTTTGATTTCTGCAACGGATTTTATTTGGAATTACAATGTTGAGAAAATAGAAAAGATTATTGACTTAAAACTAAAAAATAAAATCGTAAAAGGCATTATTATCTATAAAAGTGACGGTAAAGAGATTTTAATCGGGCGTATTAAAAAAGAGAATAAAATCATATCAATCAAAGAAGGTGTTCAACAGGATCAGTGGGAGATAAGAAAACAGGAAATTTTAAAAGACCGGCAAAAATTGGGTATTGTAGAATTTTGGTTTAATTCTAAAACGATCGGACAAGAAATTAAAAACCGCATGTATCAATTGATTCTTTCCAGCTCGATTTTGGCGATTTTGCTGATATTTATTATTGATTTGATGATAAATCGACTCATTGTAAAAAATGTTCTTAAAATTACCGAAGTTACAAAAAATATTGCCCAAGGTGATTTAACTGGGCGCCTTGAAGTTAAAAAGAACGATGAAATTAACGAACTGGCGGAAAACCTAAATAGCATGAGCTCGCAGCTATGCAAGATTTTTAAAAAACTTGAAAACGGAGTTAAAACTTTGGCCGTTTCATCCACTGAACTTTACGGTATTTCTCACCAGATGACAGCCGGGGCTGATCAGACTTTGGGTAAATCAAATACAGTGGCGGCCGCATCTGAAGAAATGAGTGCCAATATGGGAACTGTAGCCGGTACCATGGAACAAGCCTCCTCTAATGTCGGCATGATTGCCGATGCATCTGAACAAATGATAGCAACCATCAATGAAATCGCCCAAAATACCGATAAAGCAAGATCCATCACGAATGAGGCGGTTTCTAAGGCTCAAGAAGCTTCAGATCGTATGGACGAATTGGGAAAGGCGGCTGAGGAAATCGGCAAAGTAACCGAGACGATCACTGAAATATCGGAACAAACAAACCTTTTAGCATTAAATGCGACTATCGAAGCCGCTCGAGCCGGAGAAGCAGGCAAAGGCTTTGCGGTTGTCGCCAACGAGATAAAAGAGTTGGCACAGCAAACCGCTTCAGCCACAGAGGAAATTAAAAAGAAAATCGAGGGGATTCAAAACTCATCCGGCCGAACCATCGGCGAAATAGAAAATATTTCAAAAGTTATCAATGATGTGAATGAAATTGTTACAATTATTGCTACCGCTATAGAAGAGCAATCGGTAACGACCAAGGAAATTGCCAAAAATGTTCTTGAAACATCAGAAGGCATTCAAGAGGTTACTAAAAAGGTCTCCAACAATAGCAACGTAATCAATGAAATCGCTAAAGATATCTCCGAAGTCAATCAGGCCGCTGCCGATATGTCAAACAGCAGTTCACAGGTGAATCTGAGTGCTCAGGAGCTTTCCACCTTGGCTGAGGATTTAACGGGTATGGTTGCGAAGTTTAAAATCGAATAATTTTTTGTAAAAGAAAGATTTAACAGATATTTTATATGAGTTTATCGTTTACAGTGAATAATTCTCAACTATCCAAGACCACGGAGCTGGCCACTTTTTATATCGGAGAAGCACTTTGCGGCATCGATATCTTAAAAGTGCAGGAAATAAACAAGGTTACCAATCTGACCAGGGTTCCCCAAGCGCCGGAATATGTATCAGGAATATTAAACTTACGCGGTAGCATTGTCACGATTATTGATATCGGCAGGAAGATGGGCCTTGAACCCTTGGAAGATATTGAACAAAGTCGAATCATTATTGTCAAATTTGAAAATGAGTATGTCGGTTTGCTGGTAGATCGTATTGCCGATATCGAAGTTGCTGAAGCAGATAAAATATCTCCGACGCCTTCTTCCGTCAAAGGCGTAGATGAAAAATTTTTCAAAGGAGTACTGCGAACCGAAAGAGATCTGATTTTAATATTGGATGTTAAAGAAGTTCTAAAAGTCGATGAATCTGATTAATGGTTTGGGATGAATTTAAATCTTAAAGCATAGTTAACCCATACAATCAGTTGATAATCTAATGGTCCAAGACGCAAAACTCAGAGTTCTAGTGGTTGACGATACGGTGATATATAGAAAAATTCTCAGTGAGATTCTGACCGATATGCCTGGTGTGGAGGTTGTCGGCACGGCGTGTAACGGTAGGCTTGCTCTGTCTAAAATGATTTCTGTTAAAGTGGATCTTGTCACGATTGATATTGACATGCCTGAAATGAACGGGCTGGAATTTTTAAAATGTATGAAAACTCAGTGGCCGGAGATAGGTGCTGTGATGGTTAGTTCACTTACCCGCAAAGGGGGTGAGATGACCATGAAGGCTCTTGAATTAGGTGCTTTTGATTTTATTGCCAAGCCACAGCAAGCAACTCCGGAAGAAAACAGAATTTTTCTGAAAAACAGCTTTGTTACGCTCCTAAAAGCATTTGCCAGACAAAGGGAAGTCAAATTGCTGCTGAAAGGTACATCTATTCATGCGAATTTCAGAAAATTCGATGATAAGCAAAGTAATCCGACTGAGTCTGCTTACGGTATTGAAAAAGTTCGCCGACCTAGAAGGATGAGGTCTGAAATTGTGGGTATCGGTATTTCCACCGGCGGTCCCAAAGCCTTGACGAGGATGTTGCCCCGCCTTCCGTCGACTTTAAATGTTCCGATAGTAATTGTTCAACACATGCCGCCTGTTTTTACCCAAACACTTGCAAAGTATCTAAATGAGAGATGCTCTCTGGAAGTAAAAGAAGCAGTTGACGGCCAAAAATTATTGCCGAATATGGTGCTGATTGCCCCAGGTGGAAAGCAAATGAAGATTGAATCTGAAAAAAAGAATAACCGAATCGTTCGAATCATGGACGATCCACCTGAAAATAACTGCAAACCCTCAGTCGATTATTTGTTTCGATCCATAGCTCATTATTACCCGGGACGGGCAACAGGCGTGATTATGACCGGGATGGGATCCGACGGTGTGGCGGGCTTAAAATTGATGAAGCGTACCGGATGTAGAATTATTGCTCAAGATAAGGCAAGCAGCGTTGTTTATGGGATGCCTTGTGAAGCTGTTCAGGCAGGTATTGTTGATATCGTTTCACCTCTGGATCTAATTGCGAAAGAAATTTTAAGAACCGTTAACGATTAGTTGATTTTTATCTCGCAACTTTGAGGCGATATAATAAAAACAGTTAAATCCTTTGAAGATAATCAAGAATGAAAAAAATAACTACCGATGAAATAAATCTTATCTCTAAATACATTTATGATATCTCAGGGATTTACATCGATCAAAAAAAAACATATTTAATCGAAAGCAGACTCAGCAGCATCGCCGAAGCGCTTAATTGCACATCTTACATTGAGTTTTATTGTAAGGCCAAGTCTGATCCGACCCTTCGAATCAAGAATATGATTATCAATGCCATAACCACTCACGAAACTTTTTTTTTTAGAGACAGCCAGCTCTTTGAAATGATGGCTGATAAAATTTTGCCTGATTTGATCGATAGAAAAGCTGCTGATAGTTCAAAATTTCTGCCTTTAAACATTCGTATCTGGAGCGCCGCATGTTCTACGGGGCAGGAAGTTTACAGCATTGCCATTGTTTTAAAGGAGGTTGTGTCCAATATAAACAAATTCAACATCCGAATTCTTGGTACCGACATATCCGACAAAGCCATTGTGCAAGCGAGTGCTGGAGAATATAATAAATTTGAAATCGAACGGGGTCTTTCCGATAGGAGGTTGAACCGATATTTTAATTTCAACGGCCAAGTATGGAAAATCGAAGATGAAATTCGATCCATGGTAACCTTCAAAAAACATAATCTCTTGGACCCCTTTGATAAAATGGATAAGTTTGACATTGTATTTTGTCGAAATGCAGCCATCTATTTCAACATGAAGGATCGGATAAGTCTATTTAATAAGATCGCTGATATACTGGAACCCGGGGGTTATTTGATTATTGGTTCTTCTGAGCATTTGATCGGTATCGGTTCACGATTTGAATCCAAAAAATATTTGAAGTCGGTATGTTATCAATTAAGAGTTTGAAATTTAATAAATTTTTCCTCTAATCGCCAATCTGATTCTTTTCGCATAAAACCTCACAAAAGCAATATTTAAAAGATGTTCCAAAAATTAACCGGGCCGATTATAATGAACACCGGTGCTAAAAAAATCGTAAACAGCTCACATGTTGCAGGATAATTTAATTTGAACCTAACAACGTGGCGCCACATATTTAACAGTATCTAATAATTATATTAAAAATGGAAATTTAACAGATAATTGTGCAAAGTAAAAAAATATTTTATTGAGCAAAAATTATACTAAATTGAAATTGAAAATATAAAATAAAAGAAACCATATGAAAAAATAGATTAGTTTCCTAATGTTAGAATAACATAATGAAATAATACATCTTGACATGCTTAAAAATAAATATATAATGATGAAAAATTAACATTAAATATATCAGCATTTGTCTTAAGAAACGGAAGGGGTTATGGAATTTTGGCGGGTTCCACTGGATGTGGATGAAATACAAATTACACGGGGTATTGTGTATATTATAGAAAATCGCTGCAAAGGTTGCGGATATTGTATTCAGTTCTGTCCACGACAAATTTTGGAATTTTCACCCAAGTTTAATCAGAAGGGTTATCATCCGCCGGTGGTGAAAAATTCCGATGATTGTGTAAACTGCCATTACTGTGAAATTATATGCCCGGAATTTGCTATATATTCCGTTGAAGTCTCTGATGAACTCTCTGACTCGTATAATGAGATAGGGGATGATAATGAATTCAATGAGGAAGTGAATGGAAAAAGCAATCCTCACAGGTAAATACTATATGACAGGTGACGTTGCTTGCGCTGAAGGAGCACTGGCGGCGGGTTGCCGTTTTTTCGGCGGATATCCTATAACTCCGGCCACTGAGATTGCCGAACGCATGGCGGTAAGGCTCCCGGAAGTCGGTGGAACTTTCATTCAAATGGAAGACGAAATCGCTGCGATGGCCACTGTGCTAGGTGCCTCTTGGGCGGGTGTCAAGAGTATGACGGCTACCTCCGGCCCGGGTTTTAGCCTGATGATGGAAAATATCGGATTGGGGATCTGTACGGAAACTCCGTGCGTTGTGGTAAACGTGCAGCGCGGTGGTCCTTCCACGGGCCTGCCGACACAAAGTGCTCAGGGGGATATGATGCAAGCACGGTGGGGTTCACATGGCCATTATGAGATCATTGCGCTTGCCCCTTCCTCTCCTCAGGAAATTTTTTATCAGACGATCACCGCCTTTAATCTGAGCGAAACTTACCGTCTGCCGGTTTTGATAATGAGTGACGAAATTATCGGTCATATGAGTGAACGGGTGGTTATCCCGGATAAAAAGGACATTAAAACATTGTGTAGACCCAAGCCCAAGGGTAGGAAAGATCGATTTAAGCTTTATGAACCCGGGCCCAATGGAGTAGCTGCCATGCCTGCGGCCGGTGAAGGCTATAACGTGCATGTCACCGGTCTTACCCATGATGAAAAAGGTTATCCGATTTTGACGGTAGAAACACAGATGGAAATGATCACCCGTCTGACAGCCAAAATTTCTAAGAATTTAAACGATATTATCCAAACGGAACCTTATTTTCTGGATGATGCCGAAATGGTCCTCATATCTTACGGCGTTTCCGCTCGAACAAGCCTGGCTGCCGTTGACATCGCCCGCAAGCAGGGAATTAAAGTAGGACTTTTGCGTTTGATTACCGTTTGGCCTTTTCCGGAGGAGCAGATTTGTGAATTGGCGGAAAGGGTTAAAAGATTTATAACCGTGGAAATTAACATGGGGCAAATCCATCGCGAAGTTCAGCGTTGTGTTGGTGGAAAAGCACCGGTTTCCTTGGTCGGACACCCGGGTGGTACAATTATTCCTCCGGATCGAGTTGTCGAAAAGTTAAAGGAGGCCTTTTGAATCATGGCGGATAAATTGCGTGCAGCCAAGAAACAACCCGACCATCCATTGGATGATCTTCTGCGCAGAGATCGAATCCCTCATATCTGGTGTCCGGGATGCGGAATTGGAACCGCTTTTTCTTCATGCTTGAATGCAATCAAAAGCAGCGGTCTTGAACGTAAAAATGTAGTGATGGTTTCGGGAATCGGTTGCTCGGGGCGTGCTGCCGGCTATGTCAATCTGGATTCATTTCATACTACCCACGGTCGGGCTATTCCATTTGCTACCGGGTTGAAACTGGGTAACCCGGATCTTAACGTCATCGTGTTCAGCGGTGACGGCGATTTATTTGCTATCGGTGGAAACCATTTGATTCATGCCGCCAGGCGCAATATGGACATGACGGTAATTTGTGTGAATAATCTCAATTACGGCATGACCGGTGGGCAGGTGGCAGCCACAACCCCGAACATGGCCAAGACAACCACAACGCCGCGGGGAAATCCGGAGACACCTTTTAATCTCCCCCATATTGCCTATGCAGCCGGAGCGACTTTTGTGGCCAGATGGACGATATTAAACACCCGTGAGATTACTAAATCAATAGAAGAAGCCTTGTTAAAAAAAGGATTTTCCTTCATCGAAGTCCTTTCTCCTTGTCCCATAAATTATGGGCGGCGCAACAAGGAATCATCTCAGGATACGCTGAAATTATATCAGGAGAAGACGATTATCAAAAATGGTGCCCATCCATCCGAAATCGATATTGATCCGGAAAAAGGCATTATTTTGGGCAAATTTGTCGATTTGCAGCAGCCGACATATATTGAAAAGTATGATAAAATTTGCCGAAGTCTGATGAATCATTAACACAGGCTGTTAAATTAGGTTTAAATATATGATCAATGCGCAAGATGAACATCGTAGAACAAAAGAAATTATCCTGACGGGTTTTGGTGGACAGGGAATTATTCTGGCCGGACGGATCCTTGGAGAGGCAGCTGCTTTAGGTGATCACCGCGAAAGTACGTTTATCCAGTCCTATGGCCCGGAATCCCGCGGGGGTGCGTGCAGTGCTCAGGTCATTGTTTCAGATGATATTATCCATTACCCCTATGTCAAACACCCGGATATTCTGATATGCATGTCTCAGGTAGGGTATGAAAAGTTTATCGGGACAATGAAACCCAACGGAATTCTGCTGATTGATCAGGATCTGGTTCACCCGCGAAGTAAGAAACAAGATTTTTTTTCAATCCCGGCTACGCGAATGGCCGAAGAATTAGGGCATAAAATGATGGCCAATATTATTATGCTCGGCTTTTTAACCGCCGTTACGAAAGTGGTGTCCTTGAGTGCAGCCCAAAAAGCGGTTTCAAAATCAGTACCGGAAGGTACAAAAGAAATCAACATTCATGCTTTTAATAGAGGATGTGATTATGGTCAGGCGAAGCTCAAGGGACGGGCAAAAAAAGCGATCGGTCAAACAGGAGCCATTTTATGAAACATCCGAAAGATCGGCTTCATAAAGTTATTGTCATTGGTGCAACACCTGCGGGAATTACGGCGACCAATAAGCTGGGGGAACTCGGCATTCCCGTCACCCTTATAGATTCCGATACGGATTTGGACTGGAAACTTTCGCAAAGCGATTGGAAATTAAAATCGGGTGTGCCCTTTAATCATGCACATCGACCAGGGCTTTTAAGAATCATGCGTAACCCTGGAATCCAATGCGTTATGCCGGCTGAAATTACCTCTATCAAGCATACGCCTCAGGGATTTAGAGTCGGTCTGAATAAGCTGCAGACATTTGTTGATTCAGAGCGTTGTACCCTTTGCGGCCGTTGTGTCGAAATCTGTCCGGTATCAATCAATGAATTAGAAAAAGCGGTTAAAATTAATAGTCGACGAAGTCTACCCGGACGTCCTTTTATTGATAAACGGAAGCAACCCCTTTGCCAGGCCGATTGTCCACTCGGTGTGAACGTACAGGGTTATATTGCGCTAGCAAAAGCGGGTCGATTTAAAGAAGCTTTGGAGCTGATACGCAAAGATAACGTTTTGCCTGGAATATGCGGTCGCGTTTGTACGCATCCGTGTGAGAATGCATGCCGCAGGGGCGAACTCGATGAAACGGTTGCCATCAGAGATATCAAGCGGTTTGTTGCCGATTATGAACTTTCACACCCGGAAGAGTCCAAACTGCCGAATATTGATCGGAAGACGAAAAAGATTGCCGTCATCGGCTCCGGGCCTGCCGGTTTAGCGGCTGCAGCAGACCTGGCCAAGCACGGCTACCGGGTAACTGTTTTTGAAAAGGAAAGCATGATCGGTGGGTTGCTTCGTTATGGTATCGGTCCCTATCGGCTTCCCAGAAATATTCTCGATGTTGAAATCGAATATATATCCAAATTAGGAGTGAAATTTATTACCTCACGGTTTGTCGATCTGTCCAAAGACATTTCCGAACTTAAAAAAGATTTTGATGCCGTCATTCTGACTGCCGGAACATGGGCTGACGGTATGCTGGGTGCTCCGGGAGAAAAATTGTCGGCGGTTGAAGGCTGTCTATCTTTTTTACGCAGATTTTATCGTGATGAAATCAAGGAATTAAACGGGAAGACAGCAGTGATCGGCGGGGGTGATTCCGCCATTGATGCCGCTCGTTGCCTGGTTCGATTAGGTGTGACCCCAACGATTTTATACCGTCGGCGCCTGCAGGATATGCCGGCTGATTTTACTGAAATCAGGGCGGCGCAAGAAGAGGGTATTGAGATCAAAGACTGTACTCAGGTCGTCGGGTTTATAGAAAAAGACGGCAAACTGGATCGGTTGCAATGTATGCCCACCCAACCGGGTAAACCGGATGCACGGGGAATCCCTTCGCCGGTTATATTGCCCGGCAGCATACCCTTTGATCTTCAGTTTGAACGGGCGATTGTCGCAATCGGTCAGACCGGAGCGTTTAAGAATATTTGTCCCGAATATGAATTAAACATCACTGATCAAGGCCTTATCGCGGTGGATGAATGTATGCGCACCCATATGCCGGCAGTCTATGCGGCAGGGGATGCGGTTTCAGGCCCGTCTACCGTGGTTGAAGCCATGGCCTCCGGTAGAGCCGTTGCATGCCGGGTTCATAAGGATCTTCATCCGGCGCAGGAATGGAATCTGCCAACCGTAAGACCGATGGATAAAGAATTTCCTGAAATTCCAAAAGACATCCCATCGCTGGCGCGGCCGACCATGCCCGAAATGCAGCCGACGGTTCGGCGAAATAATTTTTCGGAAGTCGCCTTAGGATTTACTGAAACCCAGGTAATTTCCGAAGCCGAACGCTGCCTGCAATGCGGCGTTTGTTCCGAATGCCTTCAGTGCGTTGAAGTTTGTGAGGCAATCGGCGCAATAAACCATCGGCAATCGGTTGAGAGCAGCATTGAACATGCAGGAGCGATTATTATCGCAGACCCGGACATAGCACTTCCGATCAAGGGGGAGGATGTTATCCGGGCCTACGGTCCTAAAGCCGCCAAATCAGATCTTAACGCTATGATTCTGAGGGGTTTTGCTGCAGCGGCAAAGGCCATGACTTTGTTGGGAGAAACATCACAACGCCTAAAAGGGCACGGAATTTCTTTTTCCCCTCCTGATCCGGGACTTTCGCCTGAAATTAGACTCGGAGTTTTTGTTTGCCGATGCAATGATTCGGTCGGTTGGCTTGAACGTATGAGTGAATATGCAGAGAATCTGAAGTCACGCGTGGATGTCGTTCATGCTCAAACCTTATCCGCAGCTTGTTTACCTGAAAGTTCGGCCGGAATTTTGAGAATCATTCGTGAAAAAGGGATCACCCGGGTCGTCCTTGCCGCTTGTGTATGTTGTCCGTTGAATTTCGTCTGCAGTGCCTGCACGCAGCAGCGAAGTCGACTCAAAGATGCCCTGTTTACCGGTACGGGAATCAGTCGTTCGATGGTCGAAACATGCAATATAAGGGGTGAAGCCCTAAGAATTATCAAGCAGGATGCCGGCAGAGCATTTAGTAGATTTACCGGTATGATGGAGCGTTCGATCTCAAGGGCTAAAAAATTAAAACCGCTGCCTTCACCGGCACGAAATTATAATTTTGCCACAGCGGTTATCGGTGCGTCTGAAGCGGCAATTCACAGCGCTGTGACCCTGGCGGAATCGGGTTTTGAAGTTTTTGTTTTCGATGCCTCCGACCCGTCATTATCGCAAGTACCTGATCATCCGAATATTCACAACTTTCAGGGTACCACGGTTAAGGAGTTAAGCGGTACGTTGGGTGATTTTCAGGTTGTTGTTGAATCGAGCGATTTTAAGCAGGCGATACCGGTCGGCGCCGTTATTTTAAGCGAAAAATCAAGAAAAAATATTCAGTACATCCATCAGGAAGAACTTCCCGGCCACTTTATAAAATCTTCGCTCCAGAAAGAAGGGGTCACGGGTATTCCCTTCTTTTATCCCGGGTCTACGGCCATTGCCGGTCTTTATCTGGCGGATCCGCCCGGTATCAGCGTTTCTAAAAAACAGAAAGGCGCTGCGGCTGCCGTCCTGACCGCGACGGTTATGCCCCGTGGACCGCGGCAGAGTAAGGGTTTTACGGTTGTAGTAGATGCAACGTTATGCCGCGGATGTGGACGCTGTATTCAAGTCTGCCCATATCAGGCGGTTACTTTGAAGCGCAATGAGATCGGCGGATGGAATGCTTCTGTGGATGAAGCCTTGTGCAAGGGATGTGGTAATTGTATTTCCGTCTGTCCTTCAAATGCAGCGGACAGCCCTTATCGTAATCAGGCGTTTCTTGAGCAGATGCTTGAGGAAGTTTTAGAAGGAAAAAATGAATAATTTTAACATCATTTTGTTCGCATGTAACTGGGGCCCGCATACGGCCTTTCAAACCTTACAGGACAATGGGGCTGAAATTCCCCCTGAAGTAAAAATGGTTCGAATTCCCTGCACGGGAAGAATCAGCAAAGCCCTTTTGTTTAAAGCCTTTGAAATGGGGGCCGATGGGGTTGTGCTTGCCGGATGCCGCCCCGGAGCCTGCCGTTACGGTAGCGGTACGGACATCGCCGAGAAAAATACCGAGGATACGCGCGAGATTCTCGAACTTCTTGATCTAAAAAAAGAGCGTTTGCGGTTTGCAACTTTTTTTCCGGATGATTCAGATGCCTTATTAAAATTTCTAAATGATTTTTGTAATGAAATCAGGTTGTTGGGTCCGAGCCCGGTAGTTGCCACCCGAAAGTCTGATCTTAAGAACTCAAACAAGAAGCAGGGATTAAACAAAAAAGAGGTTGCGGAAGTTATTTCCATTCATGACATCTATGCATGTCAGGATTGCGGCAAATGTACATCCGCTTGTCCGCTGGCATTGATGGGAAAACCTTTTTCTCCGCGTATGATCGCTAGTTCAATTATCGCCGGAGACATTGATTCACCCTCCGTCAAGGAAAATATTTGGGCTTGCCTGACCTGCGGTCTTTGTTATGATCGTTGTCCTTCGGCAGTAAACTTTCCTGAATTTATTCGTGATATTCGCCGGCTTTTGAGAAAAAGCCATTTAGAGGGGCATGAAACCCATGGGGGATTTTTTCAGTCTCTCATGCGAACACTGACTTCCCCGAAACTCAAAACCAAACATTGGGAATGGCTGCCGGCAGATATTCGATGGGACCCACAAAGCAAGGTTCTTTTTTTCGGCGGTTGTGCGCCGTATTTTGATATATTTTTCAGGAATCATCTGGGGGTTCAGACCTCTAATGCGCTTAGCGATAGTTTGCGCCTGCTTAATTTTTTTGATATTAAACCGGCTATTTTGCAAGACGAACGATGCTGCGGTCATGATCTTCTCTGGTCGGGTGATCAGGAGAACTTCTTGAAGCTTGCCAAATTGAACGTCAGTGCAATTCATCGCCGTGGCATTGAAGAGGTGATTACCACATGCCCTGAATGTTACCGGACGCTGAAACACGATTATGCTCGCTATGGCGTTGAAATTAATTTTAAGGTTACCCATATCTATGAATTGCTTGAAAGAGAAATCGACAAAGGGGCTGTGGGTTTTAAAAAGATTGATAAAAAACTGACGTTTCAGGACTCATGCCGCTTGAGCCGTCTTGAACAACAGGCGGATTGGCCCCGAAATTTGATCAGCCGCCTGAAACCGGATCAATTTCGAGAAATGCAGGACAGCGGCAGTGCGGCGATTTGTTGCGGTAATTGCGCCTGGACCGGATGTGACTCTTTCAGCAAGGCTCTGCAGGTAAAGCGCCTGAGGCAAGCCCATGATACGGAAAGTGATATTTTGGTCACTTCCTGTCCTAAATGTCAAATTCATCTGCGTTGTGCTATGGAAGATCCTTTTTTGGGTGAAGAACTCAACATAACGATGATGGACTTAACGAGCATTATTGCGAAAACCATTTGCTGGGAATAAGTGTCGCGGTGAGTTGAGGCGGATTAACATTTATTAGGAAGTAAAATGAAGAATAATATTCTTACAACAACATCTATAGATGCGAAACAGCAAGCGCGAATCGGCGTATATATCTGCCACTGCGGCCTGAATATCGCACAGACGGTCGATTGCCCTCAAGTGGCGGAAAAAGCCTCCGGTTTGGATAATGTGGTTGTTTCCAAAGACATTACCTATGCTTGTTCGGAACCCGGGCAGCAGGAAATCAAAGATGATATTTTAGAACACGGATTGAACCGAATTGTGGTGGCCTCTTGTTCACCACGGTTGCATGAGCCTACTTTTCGTCAGATGCTCCAGTCCGTCGGGCTCAATCCTTACCTTCTTGAAATGGCCAATCTTCGAGAACAATGCAGCTGGGTGCATATGCATGAGCCGGCTGCCGCTACGCAAAAGGCTATCGATTTAGTAAAGATGGCGGTTTCGCGGGCCCAATTGCTTGGGCCGCTTTATGAGGAAACGCTTCCGCTTACAAAACGAACCCTTATCATCGGAGCCGGGGTTGCCGGCATACAGGCGGCCCTAGATCTTGCCGATAACGGCTATGATGTTGTTTTGGTGGAGAAACAACCATCGATCGGCGGTATGATGGCACAGTTGGATAAAACCTTCCCCACCATGGACTGCTCCATCTGAATTCTCGGTCCGAAGATGACGGATGTCGGTCGACATCCCCGAATAACCCTTCACACGCTAAGTGAAGTTGTCGGTATTAAAGGCTATGTGGGTAATTTTGACGTCAGAATCGTAAAAAAAGCGCGCTACGTAGATGAAAAAGAATGCACGGCTTGTGGTGAATGTGCCAAGGTATGTCCGGTGGTCCGTCCGGATGAATTCAACGTGGGACTTTCATCACGCAAAGCGATTTATTCGCCGTTTCCGCAAGCCGTCCCTTCTGCTTATGTAATTAATATCAAAGAGTGTCTCGGTCATAATCCTTCGGTATGTTCCAAGTGTATTGAGGCCTGCGATAAGGGTTGTATCAATTTTGACATGTCGGATGAAGAATTTGTGGAAAGGGTCGGTTCCATTATTGTAGCTACCGGCTTGGAAGCATATGATCCTACTGAACTGGACGAATATGGATATACACGGTTTGAAAATGTAGTGACCAGTCTTGAATTTGAGCGTCTCGTTAATGCCGGCGGGCCTTCAAAGGGAGAATTGATTCGCCTGACGGACAGAAAACATCCCAAATCCATTGGTTTTATTCAGTGTGTCGGTTCGCGTTCGGCGCGTAAAGGCAGTGAGTATTGTTCCAATATCTGTTGCATGAACACCGTCAAAAGCACATTGCTGATCAAGGAACATTATCCTGAAACCGATATCAAGGTTTTCTATATTGATATTCGTGCGTTTGGAAAAGGATTCGAAGAACTCTACAAGCGCAGCCGGCGATTGGGCGTTCATTACTTGAGGGGATTGCCCGGAAAAATTGAAGAACTTCCTGATAAAAGCCTACGGGTTGCGGTCGAAAATGCTTCTACAGGGAAATTGGAATTTCATGATCTGGACATGCTGGTTTTGGCTGTGGGTATCAAACCGGCAAAAAGCACCCAGCGACTTCAGGAGATGTTGGGACTGCAGTTGACATCCGATGGATTTTTTCTGGAAGCTCATCCCAAGCTCCAACCGGTGGATGCCGCTACTCGTGGTATTTTTTATGCCGGGTGCGCTGAGAGCCCCAAAGATATTAAAGACAGCGTTACGCAGGCCTCGGCGGCATCGGCACGCGCCATTCGACTGATGCATAAAGGGGAAATCAGCTCCGAACCCATAACCTCCGAGGTGATTGCCGATCAATGTAAATCATGCGGTAAATGTGTCGATGTTTGCCCCTACAATGCCATCAGTGTGGATACCAAGAAAAAAACACCGGCTGTGATCAATACCGCCGCTTGTGCCGGTTGCGGCAACTGTGCGGCCGAGTGCCCCTTTGGCGCTATCACCATGAACCATTTCACCGATGACCAGATTATCAATCAGATCGATGCCATGCTCAGTGAAAAACCTTCGGAAAAGGTATTGGCATTTGCCTGCAACTGGTGTTCTTATGCCGGGGCGGATTATGCAGGGGTATCCCGCCTACAATATCCGGCCAGCGTGCGTTTGATTCGAACCATGTGTTCCGCTCGAGTGGATGAAAGCTTTATCTGGCATGGATTCATGAAGGGGGCGCCGGTTGTGCTGGTCAGCGGTTGTCATATCGGCGATTGTCACTATATCAATGCCAACCACTGGACGGAGAAAAGAGTGAATAAGGTTCGGAAAAAAATGGAGAAACTGGGCCTGCGACCGGAACGACTTCAGCTGGAATGGATCAGTGCGGCGGAGGGGATTCGATTTGCCGAAGTGATGCGTCGGATGGAAAAACTTCGTCGGGAAGTGTCGAAAGAGGAAATTGAAAAGACGATCAGTATTCTTCAAAATCGAAGAAAGTAGAAGGTGTCGTCGATCTTGAAATTTAATCGAATCAGGTAAGAGAAATAATCCATGCAACTTTCAGAGGTCCAAAAAAAAGCGGTTGAACATATCGGGACTCCTGCGCTGGTCTGTGCCGGCGCCGGTTCGGGAAAAACAAGGACACTCGTTGCTAAGATCCAATACTTATTGGAAAAGGGGTATCAGCCCGAACGTATTTTGGCTATTACCTTCACCAATAAAGCGGCCCAGGAAATGAAAACCCGGCTCAAACAACTTACGGGCCTCGGCCTAGATCGGTTTCAGTGGGTGCGTACTTATCACTCCGCCTGCTATAAGATTCTTAAGAGCCATTGCCATTTATTGGGGTATACGCCTCCGATTCAAATTTTTGCCGAATATCAGCAAACCAAAGTATTAAAAGATATCATTGTCGTCAAATTAAATTTCGACAAAAAATATGTTAATACGGTGCGAGCCGCCCTATCGAATGCCAAAAACTCCGGAAATCCCATGGGTTACTTTGATACCAGGCCTTATGTTTCGCATATCAAACTGATTAACGTCTTCAATCTCTACCAAAAAGAGTTGTTTTCTAAAAACGCGCTTGATTTTGATGACATTTTGCTGTTGACCCGTAATTTACTGCGAGATCACAAAGAGGTCCGAGAATTTTATCAGAATCAATTTGATTATATGCTTGTCGATGAATATCAGGACAACAATGATCTGCAGGCCGAGCTGTCTGATTTATTGCTTAAAAACGGTAATTTTTTTGCCGTGGGAGATGATTGGCAAAGCGTTTATTCATTTCGAATGAGTAATGTCGACCATTTTCTGTCTTTTAAGAAAAAATATCCGAATGCTGAAATTTTCAACTTGGAGCAAAACTATCGATCGACAGATGAAATCGTTCAGCTCGGTAACCACTTGATTTCAAACAATGAATACCGCATGGAGAAAACGTGCTTTTCGGAAAAGCAAGGTGGCCGAATCGAGCTGCAAGATTTTTACGATGAACGCGAAGAAGCGGATTGGGTTGCCGGTAAGATCAATGTTTTGCGAAACGGCGGAGTTCCTTATGAAAAAATGGCGGTTTTGTATCGAACAAAGTTTTCAAGCCTTGCCTTTGAACAGAAATTTAGAGCCGCGGGGATTCCATACCGATTGGTAGGCTCCAAAGGATTCTTTGACCGAAAAGAGATTTTGGATTTGAATTGTTATTTAACCGCTGCTTGTTTTAATCAGGACGACGCAGCCTTTGAGCGCATCATCAACACGCCCAAGCGTGGGATCGGACCTGGTATCCTCAAAAAAATCAACGCATTGCGAACTGATGAGATTTCGCTTCAGCAAGCTGCCCGCAAAGCTTTGAAAGAGAAGATTTTTACCCCAAAGTTGTATAGCTCACTGAATTCTTTAATTGATTTGCTCGACAGCATCAGAAACATGAAGCCTAACAAGGCCATTGAAAAAGTCATCGATACGGTCGGGTATATGCCTTATCTTGAAAAATATTCAGCCGCTCAGTCTTCCGACTTTATTTCAAAAAAGGAAAATATTGAACAGCTTATTTTTTCAGCCTCACAAAAAGATAATATCGTCGATTACTTAGAAGAAGCCGCGCTTATTAAAGAGGATAAGGAAGATGATCAAGACAAACAGGCCGGTGTCAATCTCATGACGGTTCATGCCGCCAAAGGGCTTGAATTTCTTGCCGTATGGAGCATTGGATTGGAAGAAGGTTTGTTTCCTCATAGTCGAAGTATGGATACTGAAAAAGACTTAGAAGAGGAACGGCGTCTTTGCTACGTTTCGTGGACCAGAGCCGAGCGCTATCTTTTTTTAAGTCACGCTGATTTCAGAAGAGGTCGGTATGCGCAAAGAAGCCGGTTTATTGATGAAGTCGCGGAGTATCTGGAGGAATAGGTGGGTAAGGAAAATGCCTCTCTCACCAAAATTTTGAAAGCAAAGACCTCAAAAGCTCAAGAACTTCTTTATCTTTGACCCTTGTGGTCCACAAATGCTCACCCCATCCCATCTGAGCCAATACGTACTTACCGATTCCAAGCTGTCCAATTGCAATGAAACCGGATACGAGCTGTCCAAAACCGAATAAAATCCCGATTGCAAGTTGCCCGATGGCGGCCAAACCGGTTGAGGCTTGACCCAAGCCGAACAATATGCCGATCGCTAATTGCCCGATTGCGATAAGACCGACGGAGGCATGACCGATGGCGATCACGCCGGCTGCTTTGCGCCCGATCGCAATAAAACCTTTAGCTGTAACTCGGCGTCCGGTTTCCGGACAAATTCCGAACGTATAATGGAGCAAAGGCATACCCCAAATCGTCCTTTTGGACCGATATTCTTCGAATCTGCGACCATTTTCCCAAACAAATCGGCGCCACGTACCGTTGGGAGTTTCTTCGGTTTTATATTCAATATCTTCCAATAAGATATTACGCATGAATTATCCCCCCATTTAATTCGGATGCCGATCCGTTTTTTGCCAACAGGGCTGCATGGCTACTATAGATCCGAGGCCTGCTGATGATTTTAAAACCATTTTGTTCGGATTCTGAAAGGGTTTTTCCGAAAGCTTTTCTTGAAACATGCAATTTGGGTTCTGCCACTAAAAATTTACCCGATGGTTTCATGGTGTGATAGACTTGAGAGAAAAAATCAGAAGGATCGTGGACTTCATGAATAACCGCAAAGGCAAGCCCGAAATCGATTTTTCCTTTAAGGTCATCGATTTCCAGAGAATTGCGGCGGCATAAACGGGTTTCAATTCTATCGGACAGGCCGGCTTTTCGAGCCCGTTTTTCAAGTGACGGAAACATTTTTTCCTGTAAATCGACACAGAAAACCTTCCCCTTTGATCCAACCATCTGTGCAAGAGGTAAACTGAAAAAGCCCATGGCACAGCCGATATCCAGAACCTTCATTCCCTCATCCACATGGGGGCCGAGTATCTTCATTGGATTTTGAATCCATTTTCTTAATGGGTTTGCAAGAAGGTAGCCGACCCAGACCGGACATAATAGGTTAGCCATTTAACCAATCCCTATAATCCCAAACTTTCATTGATCAAAATAACCTTTATCCTGCCTCTTGGAAAGGATTTTTCAGTGATGGTCCAGCTGTTACAAATACGATCCGGGCTCTTGCATTCTTCACAGTAGGAGGTTTGAACGCAAGGTGTTTTTTTATCCAGTCGCATCGCATTGATCGGTGCCGTATAATCTTTAATGCGAAACATGGCTTCTTCCAGATCGGCAACGATTTTATTGCGGCCGACCAAAACAACGACGTATTTAGGGCCGAAGGTCAAGGCGGCCACACGATTGCCGATCATATCCAGGTTGACCAGATGTCCGTTTTCAGTGACCGCATTGGTGCCGGTAATAAATAGATCAACCAGCAGTGCCTGCCGACGACGTTGCATCAATTCTTCATGGGGTGCATTTTTATCAAATGTATCCACCACATTGATATCAGTCCGATTCTTAAGGCCGGCGTAAAGGCCGGATTCGGTGAAGGTCATGGAGCCACCCCAAGAGACACTTTTAGCTTCGGTCTTGGGTAAAATTTCTTCCAGCACGATTTTTTTAGCTTCAGCAGCTGATTCCGCTAAAAAAGGTTCAAAATTATTTGCCTGTAAAGCTTTTTGAAGATTAGTCAGTCTGATTTGCCAATAACTTTTCAACTTTTTTTCCATTTTATGCCCTCCGGTTTTTAATTTGTCTCTCGCTAATCTTGCATTGATTTAAAAAATTATTATTGTATTACTTAAAAAGACGACCGATAAACCCAAATACTTTTTTAACACCTCGCCAAACTTTGGGCAGCAGCCAGATCATAAAAAGGATGAAAAGAATGAATAGAACAATAAAAATCCATGGATGGTTGATGGCGGTCCAGAGTCCGGCGATCACCGTCAAATCCTCGACAATGGAAGCCACCCAGTTGCTGAAAGGTTCAGGAGAAGCATTGATCAGAACTCGGGTTCCTGATTTGGTTGCATGCGTACCGGCGGCTATGCCGCCGCCGATAATTGCCGCGGCAAGCGCGACCGCCGGATTAATTTCACCGACTACGCCCGCGGCCAGTAATGCGCCGGCCGGTATGCGTATAAAAGTATGAAGGGTATCCCATCCCGTGTCAACCCCCGGCATTTTATCGGCAATAAACTCTACCATATACATGGCCGCTGCAGCAAAAATTACGATTGGGTTTGCCAGGACTTCTAAATCCGGCGGCAGGGTCATGTTGCCGGTGATGCTGAGGATTCCTAGTATAAGAATTGTAGCATAGAGATTGATACCTCCGGCCCACGCCACACCCATGGTCAGAGCGATCGTAGCGGCTATCTGGTCAAGTGGTTGCATATTTAAATGAAACCTCCGTAATAAAACTTTCTTTCCGTTTTAACCAGAATGATAAGCAAATCATTTGGTAAAATATAATCTTGATTTTATTATATAATTTTGTCAATGATTAAAATCGTAAAATTCGAAAACCCTAAGCCTCAAATATGCTGTAAATATACTGTTGGATTGACTTAGATGCAAGAACTGCGTAAAAAATATGAATTTGCGCCTCGGAATTTTTTATTACCATTGTAGATATTTCTTGTGGACATTGCTTTGACTATAAAACATACTTAACATACTTATTTTTAATATGATTCGATTATTTTTCACATTAGTATTTGGGATCTTTTTTTTTGCAGACTTCGGCTGTATTGCTTCGGCCCAGGTACCGGAAGTAAAGATCGGCGTTTTGGCGAAAAGAGGCAGCAAACGATGCCTGCAGGAATGGTCACCTACTGCTCATTATCTGGCTGATCGAATTCCAGGTAAATGTTTTGATATTGTCCCCATAAGTTATGAGGAAATATTTTCCTTTGTTGAAAATAACAAGGTGGATTTTATTTTAACCAATTCATCGATCTATATTGAATTGGAATCCCGGTATGGCGCCAATCGAATTGTTACGATTAAAAACCGTCGATTCGACGGTATTTATACAACCTATGGCGGCTCAATTTTTTGGCGATCCGATCGCAAAGATATCCGTGACTTGAGGGATCTTAAGAATAAAAAATTTATGGCGGTTCATCAAAATTCACTTGGTGGATGGCTGATGGCTTGGCGAGAATTAAAAGCCTTGGGGATCGATCCTTACCATGACTTTCAAGAACTCCGATTCGATACCTATCAGGATTCAGTGGTCTATGCGGTTTTGCAGGGTAAAGTAGATGCCGGTACCGTGAGAACCAGCATATTGGAGCAAATGGTTGTCGAGAAAAAAATAAACCTACAAGATTTCCATTTGGTTCATAAACAAGGCAGCGGCCCAGCAGCTTTGCCTCTGCCTTGCTCAACACGCGAATATCCTGAATGGCCCATTGCAAAGCTTAAACATACCGCCGATGAGTTGGCTGAAAAGGTAGCCATCGCATTAATTCAAATGCCTTCAGACTCTTCGGCGGCCATTGCGGCCGGGTGTGCCGGCTGGACCATTCCTTTAAATTATCAATCGGTGCACGAATGCCTGAAGGAACTCAAGGTAGGACCCTACAAGAATTTGGATATGATTACCTTTGCTGATGTTTTTAATAACCCCCATGCCCGGCAGGGCACAACAAAAAATGAAACACGCTGGAGTGTAATATAAAAAAAGTCATAGCCTTCTGCCAAACA
>JAFGES010000075.1 GCA_016931455.1 Desulfobacterales bacterium
ATATATTTTAGGTTGATTTTGATGATGAAATGACGTACTAGAATAAAATTCAATTGAAAATCGAAACCAATCATAACTGATCTCATTTTTTCGGAGGATCACGCTTTGGCCCAAATTTTGACTACAAAAGAGATGTCTGACTATCTAAAACTCCATGAAATTACGATCTGCAAATACGCGAATGAAGGGCGAATACCGGCTCTTCGGATTGGGCGGGTGTGGCGCTTCGATAAAGACGTGATTGATAAGTGGATTGCTGGGGACTACAAAATACATGAACCTACCGAAAAACGGGGTCTTGTTGGGGATCAGAAGCAGCCAAGGAAAAAGCGGGCGGGAAGATCAGGATCGTGAAGGGATGGAGTTTTTGTGATTTTTATGTCTGTGTGGAGCAACGTTACCATGAATACATGTGACGAATTGAATTAGCCAAAAAAATGGATCAGTCAACAGTCGCCCAATATAGCTTTTTGCGGGTATAAAATTTTTATTTGGCGTTTTATGCTGGTCAAAATACACATTGATATGTAAATGGATTAAAAACCAATGCGGGACAGGGATATTAAATTTCTGTGGGGTCGTTCAGGGAATCGATGCGCAATATGCAAGCTTGAACTCACTACAGACGGGAGTTCGGAAACATTGGGTGAAATGGCGCATATTGTCGGACAATCTCGAAATGGCCCAAGAGGGAATCATGATTTAACCGACCGTGATACTTATGATAACCTCATTCTCCTTTGCCCAACACACCATGTTGAAATTGATAAGAACCATGCTGCGTGGCCTATTGAGCGTCTACGAGCAATAAAGGCCGATCACGAAGCCTGGGTGTCTGAGCAACTTGGCACTGGTGTGTTCAAGGTATCCCCAATAGACAACACCTCTTTTCTTGCAGAGCGCAAAGCATCTTGGATCGAAGCCTGTCGTGGCGAAGTAGGAATGGTCCTGTGTTTAACCCCTCTGCGAGTATCTAGCGACACTTTAAATCCTTTGGATAAATCAGTTACAGATATTCTGGAACAAGCGCGAGTACCTAATGGTAATCAGTCTGGTGAGCAGGTAAACCGCTATAGGACTCGGCCAACTGAATTTGGAATAGCGAATCAAGATTTACCAGCACCTCACAATACCTGCGGCCACTCTATACAAATTTTTAGTGCAGGGCATTGTGAGTATTTCTGTGAACTCGGAGAAAGTGTCAATCAGGTTACTGTCGTTTCTAAGGAGCGGGGTGTCGACTTAAAGGGTGCCTCACGTGTGCTTAGGTATACGGATTTAGCAGAAATAGCACATTTCGGTTTAGATTGGCTGGCTCACGCTTGGAGGACTATTCTGCCCTTCAATTACATGACTTTTTGTGGCGCCATTGTTAACACCACTTCTACCACTTTGTACTCTCGCGAAGACCATCGAAAGCAAGGGTTACATGGCTTCACAGTCAGCTCGCCGATTTTGAAATACACGGAAGTACTTTCAAAGTCCTTTGAAAAGGATACATTACTACTTGAATTCCTGCGCCGAATTTCCAACAGCTATGGTTTGATGCTGCATAGAGTCTTTGATGATAAAGGTGAATATGTTAGGCCTGAAAAAATGCGATAATACATATCAATGCCATGCGCTCGGACGGGAATTCCGCTGCGCTCCACTCCAGTCCGTGATGTCCATGTTATGCCTAAAAGAAGAACAGGAGATCAAACATGAAGGATGAGAACACCGATCTCGTTCCCTCTACCAAGACAGAAACAGCCTTGGATATCGCGGCGGCCGTCGGAAGTGCAATTCCTTGGATTGGCGGCCCGGTCGGCAGCGTGCTCAACGGAATGTCTCTCGGTAGAAAAATGTCGCGAGTGAGAGAAATACTTTTGGGCCTTGCGTCTGAATTATCTGATTTTAAATCGACGGTGTCCGAAGAGTACGTGAAAACAGAAGATTTCGAAGAGCTACTTGAGCAAACACTTAAGCGAACTGCAGAAGAAAGGAGTGAGTTAAAAAGACACATTTACCGTGATTTTTTAATAGACGCGATCTCGTCTCCCGGAGAGACTTACGATGAACAAATCCGTTTTCTACGGACGCTTGAAGAACTTCAGCCTGATCACCTTCGAGTAATCCGCGCGCTATCTCAAGCCCCTGACCAGAACCCCGGGATGATGGGCTCTCCCAACCAAACACTGCGGCGACGCCTTCCGGAGTTTGACGAGGCTCGTATCGTAGGCTTGCTGTCCCAGTTAAATGATTTGCGAGTAACGAACTTGACGAGCTTGAAGACAATGATGAACGGCCAGGGAGCGGAGGACTTGAGGCACTCCATTACCTCTTACGGCCAGCGTTTCTTGAGCTACATCGTGAGGGATAACGAGTAGGTGCACCCGGACGTGGCAAAGGGCGTGCCACACCAGTGACCATCATGTTGGGCATAAAAAAGGAAGCAAAATGACGATCGGCAATCAGATTGAAAAGGTTCGGCAGGGTCTCCGAGAGGGCAGATTCACTTCAGAAGCGGCTGTTTCGCAGGGGATACTTTTGCCCGCTTTGTATGAGCTAGGGTGGCCAGTTTTTAATACATCAATCGTAATCCCAGAATTTTCGGTTGAAGGTCGACGTGTCGATTACGCATTATGCCATCCTGAAAACCACCCATCGGTATTCATTGAGGTCAAGAAGGTTGGGTTATCCGAGGGGGCAGATCGACAGTTATTCGAATATGCCTTCCATCTTGGGGTCCCGATGGCAATCCTGACGGATGGTCAAGAGTGGAGTTTTTACCTTCCTGGTGAGCAAGGCCGCTATGATGAACGTAGAGTTTATAAACTCGACCTTCTGGAACGGGAAGTTTCCGAAGCAAAAAGCAGACTTGACAGGTACCTTAGTTACAGCAATGTATGTTCGGGCGCCGCACTAAAAGCTGCACGGTCAGATTATCAAAATGTGGCAAGAGTCCGAATTGTCGAGTCTAATCTGCCTAAAGCATGGGAGGCGTTACTTAAAGATCAGGATTCATTATTGTTGGACCTACTTGCCGAAAAGGTTGAAGATCTTTGCGGTTATAAACCGGATTTGGATATGTGCAGCCAGTTTCTTGAAATGCAAATTCAAAATAGCAAGCATCATGATAAATATGAACATGAAATAAAAAATCCGATAAAGCAAACGAAGCCGTTCACTCCAGCTACCGCCCCCATTCGTACTAGAACTGTTGATAATTTCAATTTTGTATTCAAAGGTAAAGAATTTCATGCTCGTTCAGCACGTGAGGTTATGACAAAGCTTTTTCAATTGCTATCTCAAGAGGATAATGTGTTTCTTGATAGATTTGCATCACGTAAACATGGCAAGAAGCGGCGTTATCTTGCAAGAGACAAGCGTGAACTTTACCCCGGTCGTCCTGATTTGGTCGAACAGCACTCTGTTGAAGTCGTGGCAGGATGGTGGCTCGGGACCAATTATAGCCGTCGAAATATACAGGATATAATTGAATTGGCACTTGAAGTTGCTGGGCCACAACTTCGCAAGGCAACCAAAGCAAATGTTTTGTGATCCAATTGCCCAACGAATAAGGATAGATCGTAAGAGCGAAGAGAGCCACGCTCTTATCCTGAAAAAAATTGAGCTTAAAAATCAATGACGAATCAAACGCCAGAACAAAAAGCTCGGGACGAGATCGATAGAATGCTGGTTTCGGCCGGATGGGTAGTTCAGTCAAAAAAGAAGGTGGATCTGTCTGCCGGCAAAGGCGTGGCAGTCAGGGAATACCTGACGGATGTCGGCCCAGCCGACTATGTGTTGTTTGCAGACCGAAAACCTGTCGGCATCATTGAGGCCAAGCGCGAAGAAGAAGGCGAACGTCTCACCACTCACGAAGACCAGGCTGAGTCCTATGCCAGAGCTACCTTGAAGTACAATCTCAACAAAGAACCCCTGCCGTTTGTGTATGAAAGCACCGGTATGCTGACACGGTTCACCGATTACCGGGACCCAAAACCCAGATCACGGCCGGTGTTTCATTTTCACAAACCAGAGACTTTGGCCGAATGGCGAGTGCAGGCGGAAACGCTGCGGACAAGGCTTAAAAAAATGCCCGATCTGGATGAAGAGGGATTGCGTCCCGCTCAGATAAGGGCTATCAGAAATCTGGAAAGGTCATTCAAAGAGAACCGTCCAAAAGCCTTGATTCAAATGGCCACCGGCGCCGGAAAAACATTTACCGCCTGCACCTTTGTCTATCGTTTGTTGAAACACGGCAATGCCAGACGCATCCTGTTTGTAGTGGATACCAGAAACCTGGGTGAACAGGCCGAACAGGAATTTTTAAAATATCTGCCCACGGACGATAACCGTAAGTTCACCGAACTTTATAATGTGCAACGTTTGAGCTCAAGTTATATCGCTTCGGACAGCCAGGTCTGCATCTCCACCATTCAGCGCCTCTACGCCATTTTAAAGGGCGAAGACCTGGAAGAGACGGCGGAGCTGGAAAATCCCAATGAATCCGCCTGGCAGTGGCAGAAAAAAGAACCCATGCCCGTGGAATACACGGCTAAAAATCCTGTCGAACAGTTTGACTTTATTATCGTTGATGAGTGCCACCGCTCCATATACAACCTGTGGAAGCAGGTGTTGGATTATTATGATGCCTTCCTGGTGGGATTGACCGCCACGCCCGACAAGCGCACCTTTGGCTTCTTCAATGAAAACGTGGTGAGCGAATACAGCTATGAAGATTCGGTGATTGACGGGGTAAATGTGCCCTATGATATATTTACCATTGAAACTGAAATCACCAGGGCGGGGGCAAAAATCAAGGCCAAGGAATATGTGGACAAGCGGGAAAAGCTGACTCGCAAAAAACGCTGGGAACAACTGGATGAAGATTACGAATACACGGCTGGCAACCTGGACAGGGAGGTGGTCAATCCCAGCCAGATACGACATATTATCCAGGCGTATAAAGACGCTCTGCCCAGCATGTTCCCGGATCGCTTTGATGAAAAGGGGGAATTTGAAGTACCCAAGACCCTGGTCTTTGCCAAGACCGACAGCCACGCCGACGATATCATCCAGATCATCCGGGAGGAGTTTGGCGAAGGCAATGATTTCTGTAAAAAGATCACCTACAAGGCGGATGAAGACCCCAAATCGGTCCTGACCCGCTTCCGCAACTCCTGGGCGCCGCGGATTGCCGTGACCGTGGACATGATCGCCACCGGCACGGATGTCAGGCCCCTGGAGGTGCTGCTGTTCATGCGGGATGTGAAAAGCATCAATTATTTTGAGCAGATGAAGGGCCGGGGCACCCGCACTATCAATTTTGATGACTTGAAACGGGTGACCCGCACGGCTCGCCATACCAAAACCCATTTTGTTATCGTGGATGCCGTGGGCGCCGTCAAATCTAAGAAAACCGATTCCCGGCCCCTGGAGCGCAAACCCGCCGTGCCCTTAAAGGACCTGCTGGGGGCCGTGGCCATGGGAGTCCAGGACGAAGACCTGTTTACCTCTTTGGCCAACCGGCTCATCCGTCTGCAAAGGCAGCTCACCGAAGACGAAAAGGCCCGGTTTGAAAAACTCTCCGGCGGTAAAACCATCAACCAGGCGGCTGGCGATCTGCTTAGTGCGTACAACCCGGATATAATTGAAAATGTTCAATTGAAAATCGAGGAGGAAAAAGCGGGCCAGGCACCGGCTGATATAAAAGAGGCAATTCAAAAGGAACTAGCGGCAATGCGCTTCAGTGCCGCCTCCAGCTTTACCGGCGAACTGAACGAATATATCGAAAATGTGCGAAAAGTTCATGAGCAAATCATAGACACGGTCAACCCGGACACACTACGTAAAGCCGAGTGGGACAGTTATTCCACGGAAAAGGCCAGGCAAGTGGTTCAGGATTTTACTGCCTACATTGAAGCCAACAAGGATGAAATCATCGCCCTGAGCATTTTTTACAACCAGCCATGGCGCCGCCGGGAACTGACCTTTGCAATGATCAAGGAAGTGCTGGAAATACTGAAACGGGAAAAACCACTATTGGCCCCCCATTATGTGTGGGACGCATATGCCCAGATAGAAGATGATATCCGGGGCAATAGCCCCAAAAGTGAACTGGTGACCTTGGTTTCACTAATTCGTCGAGTGACAGGCATTGACAGCCAGCTCACGCCTTACAATCACATCGTGGATAAAAATTTCAAGAACTGGATATTTAAAAAGCATGGCGGCGCAGGGCAAAAGTTCACCGAAGAGCAGATGGAATGGCTGCGGATGCTCAAGGACCATGTGGCTGCCAGTTTTCATGTGACCGTAGACGACCTGGATTACACCCCCTTTGACGCCTTGGGCGGCCGGGGAAGAATGTGGCAGCTCTTCGGCGACCGGAGCGGTGAACTTCTGTACGAGTTGAATGAGGCGCTGGCGGCATGATTAGAAATGATTGGGTTGAAGTTAAAATAGATGAAATCATTGCCAGTGATGGGATTTTTTCTGATGGAGACTGGGTTGAAAGTAAAGATCAAGATCCTTTGGGTGAAGTCCGCCTTATTCAATTGGCAGATATTGGCGATGGTTTTTTCCGAGATAAGTCTAATAGATTCCTCACATTAGACAAATCCAAAGAATTAAATTGTACTTATTTAAAAGAAAACGACATATTGCTGGCACGAATGCCTGAGCCTTTAGGTAGAGCTGTAATCTTTCCCCTAAAAAGTGAAAGACAGTATGTAACGGTTGTAGATGTAGCTATTATAAGGCCTTCAAATGAATTTATTAAAAACAAATATTTGATGCATAATATCAATTCTCCGTTTTCAAGAAAAAATATCCAGGAATTACAAAGTGGAACAACAAGAAAGCGAATCTCAAGAAAGAATTTATCCAAGATTAATTTCCCCCTTGCCCCCCTCCCCGAGCAACGCGCCATCGTCGCCAAAATTGAGAAGCTCTTCAGTGACCTGGACAACGGCATCGCTAACCTCAAAGCGGCCAAAGGCAAACTGGAGATATACCGCCAGGCCGTGCTGAAAAAGGCTTTTGAGGGGGAGTTGACGAAGGAATGGCGGGGGAAGCATGGCGTTTGTTTCAAATGGAAGAAAGAAAAGATGGAAGACCATGGGGAGTGGAAAGGAGGGGGAACTCCATCTAAACGTAATAGTGCTTATTGGAAAGACGGTAATGTCCTTTGGGTTTCCCCAAAGGACATGAAATGCAAAATAATACTTGATACCAAGGATAAAATTTCTGAATCCAGTATAAAGCATTCTTCTACTAAGTGGATTGAAAAAGGCGCCGTCCTTTTTGTTGTCCGTAGTGGAATAATTCGGAGAATGCTCCCAATTGCAATCGCAGGGGAAAGACTCACCGTAAATCAAGATTTACAGTCTTTCTCCCCTAATGAATATTTAAGCTCTGAGTTTGTTTATTGGTATTGCAGTTCAGAGGAGAGGATAATTCGTGAGCAATGCGCTAAGGATGGCACTACCGTAGATAGCATTAATGTGCCAATGTTAAAGAGGCATTTAATACCCATACCATCAATTGAAGAACAACACGCCATCGTCGCCGAAATCGAATCCCGCCTCTCTGTTTGCGATAAACTGACCGAGAGCATCGACCAGAGCCTGGAAAAATGCGAAGCCCTGCGCCAGAGCATCCTGAAAAAAGCCTTTGCCGGGCAACTACTCAGCCAGGCCGAACTTGCGGCCTGCCGCATGGAGCCGGACTGGGAACCCGCGGATAAACTGCTGAAGCGAATAAGGGAAGCAAAATCATGAACGAATCCAACCTGATATCCAAAGTCTGGAATTTTGCCCATGTGTTGCGGGATGACGGTGTGGGCTACGGCGATTATCTGGAGCAGATCACCCACCTGCTGTTTCTGAAAATGGCCGATGAGATGAGTCGGCCGCCTTATAACAAGGAAATTTATTTCCCGAAAATCAAGGACACCGAAGGCCATGAGCTACTGGACGGCGAGCGCTGCGACTGGCCGACCTTGAGCCGCAAGCGGGGCGCGGAGCTGGAGGCCTATTATTCTCGGATGCTACGTTCCCTGGGCACGGAAAAAGGTATTTTGGGGCAAATTTTTACCAAGTCCCAGAACAAGATTCAGGACCCGGCCAAGCTGCTGAAGATCATCGACATGATCGGCCAAGAGCAGTGGACCATGGTGGAGGCCGATGTCAAAGGCGACATTTACGAGGGGCTGCTGGAAAAAAATGCCGCCGACACCAAAAGCGGGGCGGGCCAGTATTTTACCCCGCGGGCTTTGATCAAGGCAATGGTGCAGTGCGTGGCCCCACGGCCGGGCAAAACCATTCATGATCCGGCCTGTGGCACGGGCGGATTTTTTCTTGCCGCTTATGACTTTATCACGGCTAATTATGAACTCGATCGGGACCAGAAGGCCTTTCTGAAAAACAGCACCTTTTCGGGCAATGAAATCGTGGCTGGCACCCGCCGGCTCTGCTTGATGAACATGTTTCTGCACAACATCGGGGAAATCGACGGGGAATCCTTTATCTCGTCCAACGACGCCCTGATTGCCGATGAAGGCATCCGGGCGGATTACGTGCTGGCCAATCCGCCCTTTGGCAAAAAAAGCAGCATGACCATCACCAACGAAGTCGGCGAACAGGAAAAGCAGGATTTAAGTTACAACCGCCAGGACTTCTGGGCTACCACCAGCAACAAACAGCTTAATTTTTTGCAGCATATCCGCACGCTGCTGAAAGTAACCGGCCAGGCCGCGGTGGTCCTGCCGGATAATGTGCTGTTTGAAGGCGGTGCCGGCGAAACTGTGCGCAAGGAACTGATGAAAACCACCGACCTACACACCATCCTACGATTGCCCACGGGGATTTTTTATGCCCAGGGCGTCAAGGCCAATGTGCTCTTTTTCGACAACAAGCCGGCCTCGCGGGACCCCTGGACCAAAGAGGTCTGGGTGTATGATTACCGGACCAATGTCCATCACACCCTGAAAAAGTCGCCCATGCAACTCGAAGACCTGCTCGACTTTGTGAAATGCTATAACTTCGCCAACCGCCACGACCGGAAAGAGACCTGGTCGGAAAAGAACCCCGAAGGCCGCTGGCGGAAATTCACGTACCAGGAAATCATCGCCCGCGACAAAACAAACCTGGATATCTTTTGGCTCAAGGACAAAAGCCTGGCTGACCTGGACAACCTTCCCGACCCCGATATCCTTGCCAGTGAAATCATTGAAAACATAGAAGCTGGGCTGACAAGCTTCAAAGAGATTATGGAAACGATCAACGGGAATGGCGAGGAAGGACAATATAGTACATAACAACCGCATCAATTCGGACAGGCAATTTTCCTGCCCTTTATTGCCAGGCGGTTATGCGAAAAGTTGGGCGTAGAGACTGACAATGCCAAATAAGCCGAATCCTTTTCTTCTTGATCGTGACCAGGCGGCAGCGGACGCAAACCTGCATTTCTCCGAAGCCCTATCGGCAGTCGAGGACATAGTGAACTACGGTTCCAATCTGATCATACGTGTCCTCAAAACTACGGAAGTGGGCATACTCGAGATGGTGACCATTGGTATCCTTCTAAAACATGTGGTCTCCATGTTTGATGGCATTCATATCCTCCTCTGTAATGGCGCCGTTTACAGTTCCAATCTCCAGCTTCGGTCACTCCTGGAAGCTTCATTGTATATGCAGTGGATTTTGAAGCAAGATTCAGAGCATAGAGCCAGTTGTTTCTACGTCGGAGATCTGAGGCGGAAACTTCAATGGAATAGGCGGCACCAAATAGGTACTCCTGAGAATCAGGAGTACCTGCCCGGGTTCAACTGGAGAAAGCCCCGAAGTGAGAGGGAAGAGGCTGAATTGAACTTGGAGTTGCAAAAGGATGAGCAAGCTCTGGGAGATATTCTTAATGCGGATGAGTTCAGACATATAAACCAAACCTTCGCAAAGCTGCGCAAAAACAAAAAGTACGACGTTCCCTGGTATAAAGTTGCAGGGACCAAGAGCGTATTTCAGATCGCTGACGATTTGCAAAGAACAGTTGAGTACGAGTTCATTTACACCTTTGGGTCAGAGGTCATACATCCATCATCTTGCCAAGATCATGTTGCTTTTGACGGCGATACAGTCTCTTACGTGCACATTAGATCACTTGAGGGCATAAATGTATTGCTGCGAGCCGCCATCCCCACCACTCTCTGGACCTATCAAATAGCCCTGAAGCATTTCCGACCCACGGAAATTGCAAATTTCTCCAAAAGATATGTCGACGAGTGGCGCAAGCCCTTTTGGTCGATGAAGAAAGTCGAAATAAAACCCATCGTGGAAAAGCTGTGAGTGTCTTAGAGGGTAGACACGGAATGAGAAAGGCAATTAGCCCAACAACCGCATCCATCTCAATCAACGCGGGTTCAAATCAATTCTACTGGCTGAATTATTGAGCTAAATCTTTTTCTCTAATATTTTTTAGGTTTTTATTAATCCGACCGATTTTAATATTTGGATTTCAACATTCCATCTCACAGCAGAGGTTCAACGTATGAACGTTCGTAAAATTTGGGGCATCATCTTTTTAATCCTCGGTGTGTTTCTCGCTATCGGAGGAATTTCGGACTACATAGATGTATTGGCTCTTGATAACTCAATGACATCATTTGATAACCATACGAGCCAAATGTTTCGCCAAGCATTTGGAACTACGCCACCATCTAGTTTGGAAGCTATGAACTGGAATGGTATCGTTAAAAATTCGAAATTGACGTGTTTTTTTACCCTTATATGTGGTGTATTTTTAGCCTTACTGGGGACATTCATGCTCCGTAAATCATCGTCTTCCGGAGCGGTCCATTCCCGATGTACAAGTCACAACTCTTTGCCAGACAAAGATTTTGATATTGATATTTGATTTCTATTAAGATCGTTATCGCATCAACTCCTTTTCGCCAGCCATTTGAATCATACCATGGTTGAGCTCCGAATGAATTCAAAATTGTGCCCAGAATGCTAATTACCAATGGTTGAACATATTGCGAAAAAAGGGAACTAAGCTAGGCGCAGGTCTCTTCCATATAGTGCATATCCGCAATGTAAACATGTTGAATGAATCTTTTTATAATTATTGAGTCACTTAGCCTCCATCCCAAGTTTTAAATTTATTTTTTGTTGCATTTTTTAATAAGTTATTCATAATTCAATGAAATTTGACTTAACTCTAGCTAGGTCGATTTATTCACGAAATATCCACAGGCCAATTTTCACTTTTTTGAAGCTGTAATTTTCTATCCATTTTAGTAATTTTATATTTTGTCCTTTGTGTATCCTCACCAAAATGCGAGGGTGAAATGCGAATAATATCATATGAGACTAAGCTTACATCCGATGATTCAATGTATTTTTCAAAAATGTATTTTAGTCGAATAAATCTTATCGTTGGGAACTCAGCTACTGGTAAAACTAAACTACTTAACACTATTTTCAACGGTGCAAGAAATGTAACATCACTAGAGAAGTTTTTTTTAGGGCACTGGGATATTTTCTTTGAAAACGAGGGCAATATTTACAGATGGACTATTAAGACAGGTAGACCCGGAGATCAAAGCGAAGAGGAACCTCAAGTATTAGAAGAATTTATTTCGTTAGTAAAAGGAAATGAGGAATCTCCAATTATCATTAGAGACTTACTCAAATTTGTTTATAAGAATAAGGAACTACCTAAACTGTCACCGAAACAGTCTGCTATTTCATTATTACAGGACGAACCTGATATCAATCCTATCTATAAAGCACTCCAATCCATTAAACGTAGAAACTTCTCTGGTTCTGAATTGGATTTTGCTTCCAGTTTTCAGGATGTCCCCCCTATACTGTTAAAGAAAATCCAGAGATCTAGGGATTTGAATGTACTTTTTTCAAGTAATTTGAATCTAAATTGTGCTCTTTATATAATTTCTGTTGTTTTTAAGGACATTTATGAGCGCATATGTAATGAATTTATCTCTATTTTCCCATTTGTCTCCCAGGTGAAACTTTTAGATGCAGATGATTATAATTATAATTATCCTGGATTAGTGCCAGTTTTTTCAATTAAAGAAAAAGGAAGTGACCAATGGATTCCATCATATGAATTTTCTTCCGGAATGAAGAAGGTCTTATTAATATTGACCGATCTTTTTTCTCTACCAGGTGATGGTAAAGTCTATCTGATTGATGAGTATGAAAATTCTCTGGGAATCAATGCCATTAATTTTTTCCCTTCAATTCTCTCTGATTTAGATCAACCCGGTCAGTTCATTATTACAAGCCATCACCCATATCTTATTGGCAACATCCCAGTCAAAAACTGGATCATCCTACATCGCAGAGGCCGCCAAGTTCTGGTTAAACAAGGAGAAGAACTTGTTGATCGCTTCAGTAAATCTAAACAGCAATCTTTTATCCAACTCATCAATGATCCATTTTATAGCGAAGGAATTGAATGAATATACACGTCGTTCTTGAAGGTGAACAGGCATGCAAGAAGGTTTATAAGTGTTGGATACCTCTAGTGAATCCAAATTTAACCTATGTCGAACATATCTCTCAAATAATCGATAATAATTTTTCTATAACTATTGGGGGTGGATATCCTCAATATCTTGATGTCATTCATGGTGCCATTCAAGACGTTAACAGTTATGACAATATTGATCGGTTAGTTATCGCTGTCGATTCAGAGGAGTTCACCTACGATGAGAAATACCAGGAAATATCGGAATATGTTTCTCAATTCGAATGTGCTCCTGAAATTGTAATTCTTATACAGCATTTTTGTATGGAAACATGGGCATTGGGTAATAGAGTTATTTTTCGCCCAAACCCCCAAGACATCAAGTTGCTTGAATACAGGAGATATTATAATGTTCGTGTGAACGACCCGGAATTGCTTCCTTCTTATTCTAGAGATGACCTCAACCGTTCCCAATTTGCCTACATGTATCTTCGAAGAGCACTTCACGATAAATACAGGAATCTCAGTTACACCAAAAGTAATCCTGCTGCCGTCCTGCATAGGAAATATTTTGATCGTATTAAAGAAAGGCTCGAACAAACTGGCCATATCCCCAGCTTTCGTCACTTTCTGGCTGCATTTGTTAATTGATTTAACATTCTCACCTTTGGGTAATGGTGAAACCGATGCAACGGCCTCTAAGTCTCCAAATCAATTATGCCTCTTTGGTTTCAAGTTCTCCACATCGCTAAGTTGCTTTTGTTCATCAAGTTTTAGCTTCCTCTATACTCATCGCAACTTTAAATCGGAAGGCAGAATCATTTTCTGTTCGGCCTTTGCTAGTCCTTTACCAATCATGCCCCAACTAACTATATGATTTTAGGATCATCCCTGTCCAGTCGCGCTTTTACTCTGATACTCGGCCATGACCACTCTCAGTTTCCCGAAATATTCTTGCTCTGTGATGATGCCTTTCTCTATGAGCAACTGAGTCAAGGCGTCCGTTTGGATAGATGTCGCCATCATCATTTCCTTGAAATGAACCATCTCTTTATCGTCGAGTTTTTCTGCCATTTATCTTCCCTGTTCGGTTTCTTATATTTTCAATGACCTCTTGTAACCAAATAGAAAAGCCGACTGGAATGTTACCCAATCGGCCTTATCTGTCAAGAATTCTATCTTTATTGGTATCTTCAAATAAACTTTGAAACAGTTTTGATCAATTATTTTAGCTAGATGCCCAAGTGGGTATGAGGTTAGAATGAATTTTTCACCTTCAAACCTTGCACCCATTCGGAAGTTCTACCGTCTTGAACCAATAATCCACAAGATGTTTCATGGCCATGACAAGGGAAT
>JAFGES010000076.1 GCA_016931455.1 Desulfobacterales bacterium
AGATGCTCTTGGGTCTCCCATACCAGAAGGGCGCCTTGATCGAGGTTGTCAGGATTCATGAAAAATGTTTTTTCTTTGAGCCCCGGCACCTTTTTGTATTCTTCCACGAGCGTACTCAGATGATTTTTTACAGCATTTTCGTCCATCACACTTTTGACTTCATCCTTAAGTTTAAATAAGATGCTCAATCCGATCATTGTCTTCTCCTTTCAGTTCGCTTAAAAAGTTGTTTCATGGTGTCCTTTGACTTGGGCCTGTTCCATTTCCCTAGGCCGTCCGGCGTATCAAAAATAAATTTCACGCCCACCGGTTGTCTTTCAAATTCGCATTTTTCTGGATTCCGGCGCGCGGCGCGGCTCCGGCGCGGGTCGGACCTGGCTATGTACTTGACATTCATAATCTTTCTTTCCCAAAATAGGTGTTTTGGGGCTTAGACTGCCATTTTCGGGGCCAAAATTGGCCCCGGAAGAAACAGCTTGCTCTCGAATCTCGAAGCCTTCGCTATTCCCAAACACCTTCCGGCCTAGCGCCTTGATCCCGAGCCTCTTCATTGCGGTTTCGATAGTAGAAATTCCTTTTTATGACACCTATGGGTTATTTACCCTGTTAAATTCGACGACCATTTAACCAGGGTATGCCAAACATACCCGGGGATGTAATGACGATTTGCTCTTGGCATTTTCTTGTAAATTTCTTAAAAGGTAATTTCTGATAGCAAAATTGCCGATTTAAGCCTAAAAAATATAGGCTTTTTCGAGAATTACTTTAATATATCAATTAGTTGTCTTGGTCCGACCCGAGCCTAGCGAGCCCAGAGCCCAGCGAGCCCTCATGGGGACTTGCACCCCATTACTTCTGTGCCATGCCCGACACACACGCTGCAGATCAGGCGCAACCATCTGCCGTCGTCTGCATCCGGCTTGTTAGTCGTTGTTTATGGCATAATCTCGCTGACCCACTACATCCTCTGAATCGTCTGCCAAAGCTCGGGTTCGACCGGAATGCCTGTTCTAAGATTCTCCCTCCGAGTGGCGAGCATGCCTTGGCCGGGATAGCGCACCTTCGGTGCCCCCTTGAGCGATGGGGTGTCTAGAAAATCGTGAATGATGGCATTCACCTTTCCGTCGACATTGGCGGCCCCCATCTGCGATTCAATGTCAATGGCCATGAATACCTGTGAGACGCCGGTTTCCTTCTCGCGCTGACTGATGTCCCTGGTCGAATCACCATTTGCTATGAGGGAGGCCATCAAATCAAGAACGAGGGCCAATCCGGAACCTTTCCAGTACCCAATCGGAAGGGCCCTACATGATTCCAGGATGGCATTGGGATCGGTGGTGAGCTCACCGTTCTCATCATAACCGCCTGCCAAGGGAAGCTGTTCCCCACGCCGCCGAAGGACTTCGAGCTTGCCATTTGAAAATTGGCTCATGGCCATATCCAGGAGGATGGGGTCCTCACCACGGGGGATGCAGACAACCATCGGATTATTCCCGATCTTCCTCTCAGCCGATCCCCATGGCGGCATGAGCGCAATCGTGTTAGTCCAGCAAATTCCGATGCATCCCGCCTCGGCAGCCAGCAACCCGTAAGTACCCCCTCGCATCCAATGGTTTGTGTTGCACAGTCCAACACAGCCGAGGCCATGCCCACGTGACAGTTCGATGGCACGCTTCATCGCTTTCTCGGCGTTGAGAGGGCCGACCCCTCTCATTCCGTCCCATTGCTCTATCGCACCAAGAGACCTCACAAGCTCGGGCTCGACCTGGGTCTTGACGAGGCCCGTCTTGACAGCTGTGACAAAGCCGGGGAAGCGATTCAGTCCGTGTGAGGTAACGCCATCACATGTGTTCTCAGTGAAGATGTACGCACACCTTTTCGCTCTAGAGTTTTCAAAGCCCAACGCCAGAAGGATTCGGGTGAGCTCCTGCCAGATCTCGTCAAAATGTATTCGATTCATAGACCTCATGCCATTCTCTCCGCTATAGGGAATATCTTGATGTTATGTGACTAACGGCTGAACTGTGTGACGCTTTTTTTGCGTCCGCACCGGTGAATGGTTGGGAAAATTTTCATTTATTGTCGGTCCGGGTCGGACCTGGCTATGTGCTTGATATTCAAAAGCTACCCTTCCAAAAATAGGTATTTTGGGGGCTTAGACTGCCATTTTTGGGGGCAAAATTGGCCCCGTAAGGAGCAACTTGCTCACGAATCTCGAATCCTTCGTTATTCCCAAACACCTTCCGGCCTAACGCCTTGATCCCAAGTCTCCTCATTGTGGTTTCGATAGTATAAATTCCTTTTTATGACACCTATGAGTTATTTACCCTGTTAAATTCGACGACCATTTAACCAGGGTATGCCAAACATACCCGGGGATGTAATGACGATTCGCTCTTGGCATTTTCTGGTTAACTTCTTAAATCGTAATTTCTGATAGCAAAATTGCCGGTTTAAACGTAAATGTTGGGGCATGGAATATCCGCTTGACAAGCCCCTTTCGATATGTACAATAAACTGTACAGGAGGTTCCAAGGTGGAAGCTATTACTTATACAGCAGCAAGGCAAAATCTTGCTAAAACAATGGAAAAAGTCTGTAGTGACCGTGCCCCAGTGATTGTGACCCGAAAATCATTCCAATCTGTGGTCATTATGTCACTTGAGGATTTTGAAGCCCTTGAAGAAACAGCCTACCTCTTACGATCCCCGAAAAACACAAGACGGCTGATTGAATCTATTGCGCAACTTGAAAATGCCAAAGGGACTGAAAAGGAACTGATAGAGTGAAGCTCATCTTCTCTGACCACGCTTGGGACGACTACATCTATTGGCAAAAAACGGATAAAACAATCCTTCGCCGGATCAATACCCTCATTAAGGAAACGAAACGAGATCCTTTTGAGGGTATTGGCAAACCTGAACCATTAAAACATGCACTTTCAGGTTACTGGTCCAGGCGAATAACAGACGAGCATAGATTTATCTATAAAGTTTCTGAAAATGCAATTCATATCGCTCAATTGCGATATCACTATTGACCCTTCCTTTTAGCCCCAACGCCCCCGGCCCGCTGGCCCCAACCAGTTGCCTTGATCTGACCCCAGCCCATGACAGGTTAGCGTAAATTTGCATCAGTTTTAAACACGGTTTCAATCTGAATCTGTTCATTTAAGCTGCGTTTTACTGGACAAGATTTTGTTGCATTCTCTAGCTTTTTCAGCAATACATCGCTTAATTCGTCTGGAAAATAGATTTCTAATTTTATTTTCTCTATCATCTTGGGACTTTGAGATAGCGTTTTTGTAACCAATATTTTGATTTTTTTGGAATCAAAACCTTCTCTTTCAAGTATTTTGTCAAGGGCTGTAAGAGTACAAGAACCTAATGCTGCAGAAACTAAATCTGTTGATGAAAATGATTGACCATTCCCACCATACTCGGGTGGTAGATCTGTAATAATTTCAGCATCGGCCAATTCATGGCTGATTTTACATCTACCGTTATCATGTAATTGGATTGTATATTTTGACATTGAATTTTCCTTCTAATCGCTAAAAACGTACGCCTCACAGGCCACAAAAGTAATGCAGGCTGTGGTCAAATAAACGTTTATTGATGAAGTCGCTATTGCCAAAGCCGCCCGCCTTTTGTAGTCCTGTGCAGGCGTTGGTTATGAGCTGTACTTCATTAAGACCTCAATATGCCCCGTGTGCACATCAACTTTTTCTTTAATGATTTCAAACCCACATTTTTTATAAAACTCAATGCCTTTTGGATTTTCCTTATATACTGTAAGTTCAAACCTGTTCCTCAAGGATTTTGCTTTATCCATTAGTTTTCGTCCGATACCGTTGCCCTGGAACTCTGGCGACACAAACATAGCCGCAAGCGTGTCACCGTGAAGAGAGAAAAACCCCTTTACAATTTCATTTTCTTTAAAAATATAGGTGTCAGAATTTGGAATATATGTTTCCCGCATGGCATCCATTTTTGACTTCCAAAATTCCTTATCAATAAAACTATGCTCCTGTATTAAAGCATTTATCCAAACATCCAAAACATCATTTATTTCTTCTGGTTCAAATTTTCGTATCATGTTGTTTCATGCTGGCGCATAACGCCCGCGCATTGTTAACTGGCCCTACGCCCCTTATGCGCTTCGCCTAAACTGATGAACGCCGTTGTTTTTCCCAAGATAGCTAAAAAAATGGGCTTTAGTTATGGATTTTGGCGACCACAACAAAGAAACGGTCCAGACTGCTAAGACTCCCTCTGGTTTCAGTAGACGATGCATCTCCTTACTAAGCCGCTCTAGAGAAATAACTGGTGCTGGAAT
>JAFGES010000001.1 GCA_016931455.1 Desulfobacterales bacterium
CGTCAGGCATAGTTTTACCCGCCTTGATGCTTGTTTTGATGCTGCTTCTCTGTATAATAGTATTGGTGAGTATTATTGAGATGAAAATTTTTAGCGTTTGAAACGCCCTACTAAAAAATTTACCCGAAGAACAAAAGGAATTGCTTGCAATCACAAAAAGATTGTACGATGAAGATATCGAAAGATTGTTATTTGTCGCACGGGCTTTTCATGACGAGATTTACCGAACACCTATAGACTGAAAATATAAAAAGGGGAATGAAATGTCTGAAGATAATGAATCACTAAAAAGTCTTATAAATGCATCTGGATTTCTTTTTCAATTGCGCGTACAAAGAGAAATTGAACTTAATCCACATAGTACTTGGTCCGTATCTTCTACTGAGCATAGATGGGAAGATCCAAGTTCAGGCCAAGAATCTTTCATCGATATAGTTTTACAAAAAAGGTCAGGTATTGCCAGAATAATTATTGAGTGCAAAAGAGTACAGGATGGACAGTGGATATTTTTAGTGGCGGATGAACAATTACAAACTTCTTACGCAAAAATACTTTGGACACATGAATCGTGGGAAAAAGGCGCGATAGGTAGATGGGATGATGTTTGTTTTGGTGACTTTTCTTACCAATCTTCTTTCTGTGTTGTTAGGGGACAAGGTGAAAATGACCGTCCAATGTTAGAGAGGTTGTCTGGTCAACTTCTGCGATCGACCGAAATTTTAGCTAATGACGAATTAGAAAATTGCCCAAATCCTACCCTTGGTCCTGCTCGGATTTATATTCCCGTTATAGTAACCAATGCCCAGCTAAGAATTTGTAAATACAAATCTGATAATATCAGTATTGATACGGGCAAATTGGAAGAGGCAAATTTTGAAACAGCTTCTTTTATTAAATTCCGAAAAAACCTATCTTCAGTAATTCAAGATAAAAAACGAAGTGACTCAATTAGTTCTATCAATGAGGCTCAGCAACGAACGGTATTCATTGTTAATGCACAAAAATTAAATGAATTTCTCAAAGGCGACCTTCGTCCATATGATGGAAATGCTAATTTTCCTTGGCAAACTTTATAGCAATTTTCTCATTATCTTTTAAAGAAGTCTATTCCCCATAAAACGTATGCCGCCTGAACAGCTTTTAATAGTCGCTAGGTTTTGAGCTTATAAATCTGTATAATAATATTTGATGGTTTGTTATACGGCATAAATGCAGTATATCCAATAGTTAGCACGCCCTTTCCACATAGATAGTTATTAAATCAAGTTTTACTATACGATATAGGAGGATATTGTGAAAGAAAAAAAGTTTTGGTTTGCTATCCTTATGCTGGTAGTTTTCACTCTTGCCTGCTCCATAGGTAGCCCGTCCATGAAGTCGCCCAGTTCGGAATCAAGAGATGCCATACCGCTTTATTCCAATCTCAAGGAAATAAAACTTGATGAAGAAGATAAGCGGTCATTTGTCACAGATTCTCTAGGGTATGAGTACCTTCTCTCAGCGTCTACCACCGATATTTCATGGAGTGAGGATACCGGAAGTGATGTAAGAGAACAACTTGACACAAAATTATCAGATGAGAAATGGCGGCTTAAAAATGATTGGATGGGATCCGACCAATTCTTAATAAGTGAGTGGAGAAAGGGAAATTTAGAATTGTTAGTAGTTGTGCTTGATAATCTCACTAGTGAAGATATAAGCACGCTGAATAAAAAATATGGAATTTCTAATCCGACACCTGGTTCCACGCTAATTCTTAGTCATGCTATTGATATATCGCAACCTTTGCCAAATACTACCGCCACTGCACAGGTTGAAAGCCAAAGTGCCACAGCTACGGCAGAATTCGCAAACTTTTCGGCATCTGCCACTGCACAGGTTGAAAGCCAAAGTGCCACAGCTACGGCAGAATTCGCAAACTTTTCGGCATCTGCGACTTCAGAAATAATAGAAAATTCTATCCAAGCTACTCAATCTGCAAAGGCAACACATGAAGCAAGTATAACATTGCAAGCTCAGTTCGAAGTGCTTTCGGAAGACTTCAACTCAGGGCAATTGTCAGATAAATGGATTATTTATCGCTCAGACCCAACAAGATGGGATTTGTCAAGTACGCCTGGTTTTCTTCACATTGTTGGTAGTCCAGAACGCGAAGCGGGGATTTTAAATATCTTTGGCACCAGAGTAACATATTCAGATGTTGAAGCAATTACACATATAGAATCGCGTAATATGCTTGACCATGGACAATCTGCATGGGTAGCTTTCACACCAGATGATTATAGCAATGTAAATTACACGGTTGAACTTGGCGTTTCATTTGATGATCGCGATGGTTATCAAATTTATATGTGGGAATGCGACAACTGCTATTCCACGAAAAGCTTAGGCAAAGAAAACATAACGTATGAAGGCTCAATTTATCTGAAATTAGCACGAGTCGGCAAGAATTATATTGGATACTATAGTTACGATGGTTTATCGTGGATTTTCGTTGGGGAGAGGAAGGACTTTTCAGTACATACTGACCAAATAACCATAGGCGCGGGCACTGGTAAAAATTATGGAGAAGAATTTGATGCATATTTTGACTATCTTCACTTCGGGGCTCCATAACCATAGTACTTGTAAAAGTCAGAGCATGCCAACCACGCGTGCAGTGGACGGTAGGGGTTCTGCGCGATTTACGAGCAGTTTTTTGTCTCGAACTTTTTCTGTTCTCAAGCAGAATTTACGCCCGCCCCAGCGCCAGTAACGCAAGCCGTTTGCCAAACTAAGTAACTGTATACCGCCTGAACCGAAATTAATAGTCGCTAGGTTCGTGGCTGAGAAAGTCCAGAAACAAAAAATGCCTTTGGCTCATTTGCTAGCAGCTTGTCGGAGAGAACGTGAAGTTCTCGACGCAAACTGCCCTACAGGGCCGAAAAGCCCTTGATTACAACAAAACAGACGTAAAAAGAGCTTGTTTCAAGGGCAACTCTCCACTTTCTGTCTGAGTTGTGGCGCGCTAAATCAGCCCCTTATCAAGGTACAGGGTATGCATGCGCTTGAGATTGAATGCCAGACATACCAGGCACCATTCTCCTGCGGCAGCCCACAAGCCACGCAAAGAGAACTGACGGAAGCCCAGGATTTCCTTGATGATCCCGATGACAGGTTCGACTGTGCATTTTCGCAGACGACAGATGGCTTTACCAATCTCGGTTTGCAACTTGTAAGCCATCTTTTCTTTGGGCGAGGCTGTTTTATCGGAAGGCTGGGTCTGTTCGGCGAAGAAGGTGCGCCAATCTTTATGGTGAGGCTCACGACTTGTTGCAATGTAGGCCTCCACTTCTTGCTCCTGGAAAGCACGGATATTGGTTTCACTAAAGTAGACATTGTCCAAAGCAACCGCCAACTGATGCAAATTGTGCATAGATCTTGCTCAAATCAAGTTGGGAATTTATATCGACCACAAAGCACGCCAGGTGCTGGGGCAGCAGCGCTTCAGCCAGACGTATCGTCTGATTCAGTGTCTCTTCGTAATTGGCGGTTCTAAATTTTCTGCTCATATTCTGAGTTTATCACTTTTTCCTTGTTTCCTTCTCCGACAGGCTACTAGGGCGCAAACAGCACCTGCTCCTGCAGGAAGCGCTCGGTCTGGCGCAGGTAGTCGGCGATGGTCTCCTCCTGACGGAAGCCGTGGCCCTCGCCCTCATAAAGCTGGAAGAGGTGCGGCACGCCA
>JAFGES010000077.1 GCA_016931455.1 Desulfobacterales bacterium
CTTTTGCCAAATATATGTAATTTTAAAATTTTGACAGATGTCGAGAGCCGGTGCGTCGCACCTTCCACCCATAACTGAGATATTACTAAAAGCTATGCTTTCCTTATCCTCGTTACTCACATTTTACCGAATACGGTAATATGTCACTCTTGGGGGGGACGGTGCGACGCATCTCCGTTTTGGGTGGGTTAGGTATTCAAAATATAGCTAAATATCATGCAACGATGCGTCGCACCTATAAAAGTCCCCCCATAACTCACATATTACCGAATACGCACGTTTTCCCTTGCTTTTATCCAATTTATTATTTACTATTTTTAAAGGGTAAAAGATCATCAGTATGGGCATTAAAAGGGACGATCGAGCAGACTTTACCCAATGGTGCCTGCGTGAAAATAATACATGATAAGGGCAATACGATAAAAAAAAATGCCGGATATCAAGTAATCTGACAATTAGATTAAGGCTTTATTTTTTAATAAATTGTAGGGAAAATATTCGTTAATAAACATGGTGGCGGTTTAATATCGATGTTAGTAGCATAGCATAGAGCCATGAAATTGAACTGTGACGTCCGGCCAATCTCACTGCAGGAATGGCTTCGGATGGAGGTACATCTCGTCCTCCAAAACGTTCAGAGCGGATTTGCCAATGAACAGAAATCCGGACAAGCGTTCTGGGAAAAGCTGGGTTTTTTTGCTTTCAAGAAAACTCCGGCATGCCAAAATAAAAGTATTATTTTTGCTAAAAGTGGTTCATTTAAAACAAAGGAGAAAATGATGGGAACTAAGAAAACAATCGGTATCATCGTGCTCATCATTGGTGTGATACTGCTCATTCTATCATTAGCAGCAGATGTTGTTCGTCTCGGAGTTTCACCTAATTTTGGTCCAATTCAGATTGCTGGAACAGTTATTGGAGCACTCATTGTTGTTATTGGTATATTGTTATTAAGGAAAAAAAAGTGATTTGAGCTATTTTATAACTCTTTTTTTAACACAGTTGATCGCCCAGGGATTATACCCCTGGGCGATCAATAAATGATTTTTTATTCTGGTTACTGTGGCGGACATTTGGTTATTCAAGTTTGCTGTACTTTTCGTTCAAGCACTACTTAGTTGCTGAAAAATAAATATCGGCCCGGTGTTGTTACGAGAAATACTAAAGATATGGAACAAAATGGTGTTTCACTATTAAATCCTTGGTTGTAGGTTTTCTACTTTTAAAATTGCGATAATAAAGTAATATTTTTATGGATAAAATAATTCTATTTACGGACGGAAGTGTGAATAATCGTTCCAATATTGGATATGGTGCTTACCTTGCTACGTCTGAATTTGAACTTTCCTTGGATTCGTTTAAGCCACTCGTGAAGGTGAGGCGATTTGAGCATACATCTTCCGCGAAGCTAGAACTACAGACTTTGTTATGGGCACTAAACGATATTCAAGCTTTAGGGCGTAAAGTGATTGTGTATACGGATTCTCAGAACATTGTGGGATTAGAGAAAAGACGTGATCGGCTCGAAAAAAATGATTATCGTTCGAAGAAAGATAAGCGTCTTAATAATTATAAACTGTATATAGAGTTTTTTAGGCTAATTGACCAGTTGGATTGTAAATTTGTAAAAGTGCGTGGACATCAGGCATCGAATAATAAAGATGACATGGATAGACTTTTTGTACTTGTTGATAGAGCTTCAAGGAATGCGTTGAGAGGGGATACTCGGTGACCTGCGGTTTCTCTAATAAGTGGTGAAGATCATAACGCAATTTTAGAAGGATTTTGTGTCACCCGCGGCAAAGGTACCTGGGATTCGGTCCCGGGGCGATCAAGGATATAATGCAATCCAATAATTGGCATAAAAATATAGTTTTCGTAAATTGTAGATATAATATCCATTGATAAAAATGGTGGCGGTTTAAGATTTTTATTAACCCCGTTAACGCCTAAACGCCTAGGATGTTTATTAATAAACAAGTGAAAAAAACTCATAAAGACAAGCAAGAGCAAGCGAAGCGCGTCAGTCCGGAAGAGTACCTCATTTGACTAAAAAAATAGGAGAAAACTATGAACCGTCGATTTTTTTTTAAAAATGCAGGTGCTGCTTTTACAGGCGCTCATCTAATGAAAGTTATTTCAAAATCGGACCTGGTTGCTGCAAAAAGTAATCCTGATGCAGGAACAGTATCGTTGCGTGTTAAGGACAATTATATTTTCGTTGAAACCGGCACACTATCCGCCATAATCAATAAAGGCTTAATGACTTCACTTCGAAGCAAAATGACCGGTGAAGAATTTATTGAAAATGCCGTGGATGAGAAAATGAATGCGCTGTCGCTTGTCTATCCCAGAGAAGAAATTGTGGCTGTGGACGAAAGCAAATTCGGAGAAATACAAACTTTTCAAATTTCTGATGTGCGCGCTGAGGTCGTTTTTAAAAGCTGGGATGGCGATGGGATTGTTTTTGTGACTGCCGATCCCGAAACAGGTGACCTGATCGTGGAACCGGCTGCCTACTCATCCCGACCCGGTGTGCGCGCCTGTCGATGGAATATTGCCGGTCTGCGAACTGATTTGGAATTGGTGGCACCATTCTTTCAGGGGATCAAATTAAAACTTGATGATTCACTTATTTCAAATAGCCACTGGCAATGGCCCATGTTCTGGGAAGCCGGGCTGGCCATTTTTCAATCGATACAGGGTGGATTCTGGGTGCATACCCGGGATAATCGCTATCGCTACAAATCGCTCAAGGTCGGCACGTCAACCGCCACTCATGTGTTGGGATTTGATAGTGAAGCTTACGGTCCCATTGACAATAATTTTTCGGGTGGTGGATTATGCTGGCGGATCAATGTGTTTAAAGGAGACTGGCACGTTCCCGCAAAACAGTATCGGGATTGGTTGTGGCAAGCCTATCAAGTAAATCAGGAACAAGCCCGTCGCCGGTCATGGATTTACGATATTTCATTTGCCGTTAGCTGGTGTCTCACCGATAAGACAATTTTAGATGCCTTGGCCCAAAAACTCCCTCCCGAACGTGTGCTGCTTCACATCCCCAATTGGCGAACCGACGCATACGATGAGGATTATCCAAATTACACCGTTTCCAAAGATGCTGGAAAATTTATCCAAAAAGGACAACAGATGGGATTCCATATGATGCCGCATTGTAATGCTGTGGATATGGATCCATCGAATCCTGCCTATGCTTTTCTGCAGGATTTTCAAAACCGTGATCTTGAAAGTAAAAAAATATTGGGCTGGAGCTGGTACAAGGGAAAAGGTATGGGCGTGCCGGAATCGAATGACGGCCGGCTTAAACATCGCGATAAAAAGGTTATGGTAAAAGTTCATGCCGGACATTTGGTTATTCAAATTTGAGTGGAAAAACAGAGGAACAGAAATTACGGATAAAAATTCACGAGGAGCATGGCGCTATTCCAACAGTTACAATCAAGTCAGCCGATGATATTATGAATCCCAATCCGACTGCCATCTTAATCGGTTAGAACAAGGTTTGAGTGTGAACTATCCTCAAAAAATGGTGCAAGTAGGCTACGGACCGACTCATAAAGTATCCCGAATAGTTGTTGTGCCAAGCGCTTGGAAACTGCCGCGAACTTTTCAATTTAAAAAAACAAAAACAGGCCAAATGCTTGAGGTCGAATCAGCCAAATCGACTTGTAAAGACGAGATCATTCAGACCGGAGATCATGATTGGCGCGTTACTTTGAGATGGTCTAAAGAGGCGCTTGCCCAGGCCGCCTTTGAAATGACATTCTGGTATATGGCGAAAGTGGGTGAAGTTATCTGCTCAGAATCTGTTCCGAAGGCGTGGGAAAAAATGACGCCGGCTGAAGCTGGACGAAACGCTGTTAAAATGTTGCTCTATTATGCCATTTTGCGTTGCAATATCAACCGTGAGGAGCAACGGGCTATCGCCCTTTACAATAGCTATTGTTTTGGTTATGCACTCGGCATGAATTTTAAAAATACAAAAGGAAGGCGTGAGATGTTATGGATGGAAGACTTGGATGAAATTTTTGCAGCTGGAAAGACAAAGCACGGGTGTATGATATCGTAAGTCGAGCATAAAGAAATCGTAAATCTAAATCTTGTAAAAAAAATTTGTTTATGAATCCCGAAATACAATTTCTTTAACTCATTATAGAAAAAAGCCATGATCGTCCAGGAGTTCCGCCCCGGGCGATCAATTACGCCCTGTATTCGAATTTCGGATAAGAAAACAAGATGGAGTAAAAAATATATCACTCCTGATAAATGAATGAATTGGAGGGAAACCATGATGTTTTTCGTTCTGTTCATAGTAAGCATTACCATAAGCGCTGCGGACAGTGCCGACTGGGAAAATCCCAGTGAACGCTATATGAATGCCTATAAAAAGTATGTCGATGCCGCGTGTCCTCTTGCGCACGATGAGATATGTCATTTTGTGTACTTTGCACGTGACCGGGAAGCGATCCGTGATCATCCGTTCCTGAATTATTCACGGTTTAACGGGGCGCAAATCATGTACTCATGGGCACAACTCGAATCCTCTGAAGGGCAGTATGACTTTTCGGTCATTTCTGATGATTACGAGTATCTCAAAGCCCACGGTAAAACGCTCTTTATTCAACTCCAGGACGCCACATTTGATCCTCGATACACAGGAGTTCCTGACTATTTAATGAGAGAGGAATATGACGGCGGCGCTATCGTTCAACGCTCAGACAGTAGTGAGCCGGAGGGATGGGTCGCCAAGAGATGGAATCCATCTGTCCGGGCACGGTTTGCGCGGTTACTCACGGCGCTTGGAAATACCTTTGATGGGAAAGTTGAAGGCGTTAACTTGCAAGAGTCGGCCGTTGGGGTGTCTCATGATGACGATCCGTCATTTACCCCGGAGGTGTATGTTGAATCCGTAAAGGCCAATATGCTGGCGTTAAAAGCCGCTTTTCCCCAGTCCACGACCATGCAATACGCGAATTTTATGCCGGGGGAATGGTTGCCCTGGGAGGATAAGGGCTATTTACGCGCGATTTATCACTATGGTGAAGAAATCGGGGTTGGATTGGGGGCACCGGACCTGATGGTGCAACGGAAAGGCCAACTGAATCACGCCCTTGCCATGATGCACGAAGGGACTTATCATGTCCCGTTAGGCATTGCAGTGCAGGATGGTAACTATATCGGGCAAACAGGATCGGATTTGATCCTTTTTGACCGGAAGAATATCGTCCCGTTACTCCATGCCTTTGCCAAGGATTTTCTCAAAGTGAGATACATGTTCTGGGTCAATCAGGAGCCCTACTTTCAACAAGACGTCTTGCCGTGTTTTTACACGGAATAGTCGTACTCCTGGATATTGTTGGTAAACAATCGCGCTTGAGCATAACCCCGGGTAATACTGGATGCGAGTTCACTGTAAACGGAAAATAGATAATAAAGTTGCGGTATTTTATGAAAGTATTTCGGTGTTCGGAGTCAACGGATTTTAATAATAATATATGAACAAAGCATTGGAGGTGGGAAAATGAAATATCGAGTTGAATGGGAACAATGGATATATGATGCAAAAACAGGAGAAATAGCCTCGATTCATTATGGTTCGGATTTTACCGTCGATGCTGATGACCTTGCCGAGGCGATAAAAACGGCTGAATCTAAAGCTCTAATACAGCTTGATCAATTGAGGTTAAAAAATCCGGGATATTATTCAGATAAATTCAATTATGTGCCTAAAGTTGTTGGGCTATCGGATGAAAAAAATAATTACCATAAACTTCACCCTGCACGTGAGGTATGGCATGGAGTTATCAGGGAACGAGGCAACTATGGGAGTCCTGATTGATCCAAATAATGGAAAATAAAATACAAATTTAATTCCAATGAAGGATTAATATGAATACGAATGTTTTTCTCTTGATTTTCACGGAATTATTCTTTACTATTTTTCGGGGTAAAGGACCATCAGTCTGGGCATCAAGACAGACGATCAAGAAATTTTGAATAAAATATTTTTAATATTGATTTTTATGATCTTAAAGGAGGAATAAAAATGAAAATTACTGTAATAATTCTTAGCATTCTCGTTTTAGGATTAGCTGGCAGCTCTTATTATTTTTATGATTCCCAAAATAAGATAAAGAGCGAACTCGAAAAATCAAAAAACACCAATAATGAACTTTCGTTCAAAGTGAATAATTTGGAAAAAGAGAAACTTTTAATTGCAAACGAACTTGAGGCAAAAATCACTGACTTGTCCAAAGAAAAGGAGGAAGAGATTACAAAACTCAAGGGAACATATGATGAACTGGTTAATGACATGAAAAAGGAAATCGAACAAGGTCAAATAAAAATCACTCAAATGGCGGATCGACTTTCTGTGAGCATGGTTGACAAGATCTTGTTTCCCTCAGGTGAAGCAAAGATAACGACTGATGGATTAAAAATTTTGGAGCGAGTTGGCAACGTCTTGAAAAATACCGAAGGCAAGATTATTCGAGTTGAGGGACATACCGATAATATCCCCATACACCCGCGCCTGCAAAAACAATTTCCAACGAATTGGGAACTTTCAACTGCTCGAGCTACGAATGTCGTACGCTTTTTAGAAGAGAAATCTGGAATGGCAGGAGAACGATTACACGCTGTAGGATTGTCGGAGTTTCACCCAGTGGCGAGCAATGAGACAGTTGATGGCCGCAGTCAGAATAGGCGAATCGAAATCGCATTATTGCCAGAACTTGCCGAGAAAGCAAAAATGCCTGTGAAATAGTTATTAAAAAGTAGGTCATTAAAAATTATCAATCAGTCAGCCCAACCTTACCATTGCGAGCAGAGGACTTTACTATTATAAAGTCACTGCGGGAAAATACAATGTGACCAAGAAAATGACTTTTATGCAGTGGGGGCAAAAAACATCACGGTGGGTATGAAAAGAGACGATTGATTGTTTAACAATAAGATTGAGGGGATAAATGAATCTTGTTACAATTTAACATCGGCTATCAGGCGGACTCGCTTTGCCGCTGAAGCTCGATGAATCGTGAGCCGGATTTGGTGACAATTGTCCGTTTTAACATGATCACCGTGGGATATAGCCCTGGGGCGGCAATTGAGCAAATCCCATGCAATCATTCCAAAACAGACATTCGCCCGAGACCTGCAACAGATTCCATCGAAAGGAGATATCAAAGATGAAGGTAGCAGTTCAGATTGACTACAAGGCAGACCGGAAGGAACCTTTCGGTGCCCTGGTGCGCCGGATCGTCGCCGCATTCGAGGACGCCGGTCTCGAGGCCGTCATTGAAGCGGCTTTCAGCGACAGCCCGGTTCCCGGGGGCGTTTCGGCGATCGACCGGGCTTTAAAAAAGTACCCGGCGCCGTCGATACACGGGCGATCCTGGCCCGCTACCGCGCAGCAATACCTGAAATGGTCGCACGACTCGCCCTGCCCTACGACCTCCCGCCCTTACAGGAGGCTTTGCGCGAGGCCGTGACCGCCTCGGGTCCACTGAAACCAACTCTTGTAGGAGCCTTCAAACCTCGCGGATACGGCTGCCGCTTCGAGAGCGGAACTTTCACGCTTCGGCGCCGTACGCCGGACAACCACGTCGTTGACCTGGTTGTAGACGTCGGCACCTGGAGCCGTATGGTCACTGCCATCTACGTCGTTAACGGCCCCGGCTTCAGGGCTACTGTGCCCCTCCCTTTATCTGCATTCATTACGGGACAGTATCCCATCGGCGGTACCGAGCGCTGGCAGCGAATTGTTGCGAACCTGGCGGTCATCGTCGATGAGCTCGACCGGACGTTTTTGCCGGAACTCGAGCAGGCCCTTGGCCCCGCGCCGGAGTGGTTCGAACCCGGGCGCTGGGTTTAACCAAAACAAAAAATTCCCATCCATAAGATTTCAAAGCTTGGCGAGCCTCGAAAGGGGCTCACGAAAATAGCCCGTAAAGATTGAGGATCGTAATGATATAAGACACAGAGTGTACATAGAAGATGGATAAAGGCTCAAGTCAAGAGTTTTATCAAAAACTTCTTTTTTTAATTCTTAAAAACACAAAACAATAGAAGCCAGCGCTTTAATTCAAAAGCCCGGTTAATATCTCTGCGTCTCTGTGGCTCCGCGTGAGGTTAAAAAGAAATATAAAGAAGTGCAATATCCTGGTTGATCTTTTCGATATGTTTATTGATATAAATACAATTTTGAGGGATACCCAATTGTTTTTTCCCTTGCCTTTAATGGATTTATTATTTACTATTTTTATTTAGACAATGACCATCTGAATGTGCATCAAAGAGGCAGGATCATAAAGGTGTTTTTATAATCCGCAATGGCAATAGTATAGCACACATCTGGCACGAATTTTTCAAACGAGGAGAAATGAGATGAGCAAAATAGGTATTATCGGAGGATCAGGACTCGATGATCCGCAAATATTGGAGAATGCTGAAGAACGGATCGTCAACACCCCGTTTGGGGAGCCGACCTCTCCATTAACAATCGGCGTCATCGCCGGGAAAGAGGTGGTCTTGATCGCACGGCACGGCAGACAGCATACCATCCCTCCCACACATGTAAATAATCGTGCGAATATTCATGCGCTGAAAAGCCTGCAGTGCACCCATATTCTGGCCACAACAGCGTGTGGTTCCCTTAGGGAGGAGATTCAACGGGGAGATTTGGTGATTCTCGATCAGTTTATTGATTTTACCCGATTCAGACCCAATACGTTTTTTGATACCTTTCCGCCCGGTGCCGAAAATGCCAAACATACTCCAATGGCTGACCCCTTTTCCGGGCCATTGCGGCAAAAGCTCATTACAAATGCCCGGAAACTCGGCGTGCGCCTTCATGAACGGGGAACCGTGATCACGATCGAGGGGCCGCGCTTTTCCACACGGGCTGAATCTTTTATGTTTCGCGCATGGGGAGCCGACGTTATCAATATGACCATCGCTCTGGAAACTATGCTGGCCAATGAGGCCGGAATTCCGTATGCGGCTGTTGCCATTTCAACGGATTATGATTGCTGGAAAATTGATGAAGAATCTGTTGAATGGTCGGAGATCTTACGCATCTTTGAACTCAATGTGGCAAAGGTGAAAGACTTGCTGATACGAACCATTCAAGATATTTAGGGGAAGTATCTTTAAATATATGATATGGTTCCATGATACCCGGAGCAGAAATCGCCGCCGCTGGAAAAACCGTGTGTGGTCGTGGCGTGATAAAAAGGGTCGATCGAATGTTTAATAATAAGATAAATTGAGGGAATAAATGAATAACGCACATCTGTATGTATTATGGACCAGTGACAATAAGGTGACGGCAGAAAAAATGGTTTTCATGTATACTATCAATTCTCTCTTGCAGGGTTGGTGGGAAAAAGTTACACTGATAATCTGGGGTGCATCTGCTCAACTCGTCAGTGAGAATGTCAAGATTCAAGAAAAGATCAAAGAAGCAATGGATGCAGGTGTTCACATAACGGCATGCAAAGCCTGTGCGGATCAACTTGGTGTGACAGAGAAACTCGAAAAACAGAAAATAGAAGTCAAATATTTGGGTCAACCTTTAACCGAAATTCTAAAAAATAATGAACATCTTGTTACAGTTTAACAACAGCTTTCGGGCAGACTCGCTTTGCCGCTAAAATCCGATGAATCGGGAACCGGATATGGAAATACTTGATAATATGTAACTATGAAAACAAGGTAACAGCCACGATGAAAAATCGGCAGGGGGACCTTTCCCTGCGTGTTATAACAATAATGCAAAAATTGAAATGCTTTTTCCGGTTTATTCGATCGGATCGAGTTTTTATATCCTTTTCAGGCTGTTTAGATTCATTTTTTGCCATTCGATTATTCTTTACTTGATTATTGGTGTTTTCCTTTTGCTGTATAACGCTGAAAAAAGTCATGTCTTTTTTTCATTGTTTCTTGTTGCCCTGGCAATATCCAAAATTGATCGGCTTTTGGGTGCCTCTCGTTATAACTTTTTTATAAAATTTATGCATCTGTTTTTTATCGGAAATCCGTTTCAATATTTAATCGCTCCATCATTTTTGTTCTTTACTCTTTCCGCTTTGAAAAAACAATTTTATTTTAAAAAGCAATATTTTATCCATTTTAATCCTTTTATGATTGTATTGTTGATCTGGATAATCCGGTTTCTTCGTTATTCGGCGGATATAAATAGAAACCTGTTTTTGTCATGCTCGCTTTATTCCGGGATTATCTTCGAAACGATCCGACGGCCGACATTAGCGGCGCTCTATATTCGTGGCTTATTCCTCATTTAGAACCGTTTTTTCATACTTTACGACTCGACCATTCACCTGCTCATGATCCGGACCGTTATTATTTATTCGAAAATTGTCCAAATCCGTTTAATTCCGCCAAGACAATTTTTTATTCACCCCCAAAGCCGGGATGGATATCGATAAAAATTTTTGATATAACAGGTCGCCTGGTGACAATATTGGTTGATCAAAATCAAAACGACGGACATCATAAAGTGGTATTCGATGGTCGTCAACAGGCAAACGGCGTTTATGTGTATCAGATTCAATCAAAGGAGTTTTTGAATTCGCTTGTAATATGTCACTCTTGGGGGGGGACGGTGCGACGCATCTCCGTTTTGGGTGGGTTAGATATTCAAAATATAAGCTAAATATCATGCAACGATGCGTCGCACC
>JAFGES010000078.1 GCA_016931455.1 Desulfobacterales bacterium
AGCACGAAGCGAGAAGACCGGCAAGCTTATTGTACATTTTGATCCCTCTATTTGTAATACCTGTGCAAAAGCAGCCTTGTGTCCGGTTAAAATCGGCAAACGGGTTTCAACTTATACCGTGGATGAAGCAGAGTATAGAGGTGCAGCCCGGCACCACAAATATATGACTGACCCGCAATATCGGAAAGAATGTGCGATAAGGGCCGGTGCAGAAGCAACGGTTTCGGAGTTGACCCGTTCCCATGGAGTCAGGCGGTCTCGCCATCGAGAAAGAAACCGGACAAGATTGCAGTTAATATTTGCTGCTCTTGCTTGTAATATCAAACGATTCATTCGTCATGTGGTAAATTACGGCTGTTCGGTGCCGGTATTCCCATAATGAGGTGCCGGTCTGACGATATTAGGCGTAAAACAGAGTTAAATACGAGGTAGATGTCTTGTTTGGTGCATTAAATACGAGACGTTATCTTAATTTTCAAAGAGCAAACGATAAAATGCGGCTCTTGGCAAAATTTGAGTGGCCTGGAGGAGCCTGATTAAATACCGACTAAATCAACAGAATCATTGATGCAGGCAGGGTTATCATCGGATTTGTGTAATCGATATCTCCACTGCCACGGTCGTAATACACGCTGTATGTAGACACATCGTCGGAAATCGACCCGTTCCAGCTGAGCATGACCCGCCCGTTGGATTGCACCTCGGCAGTCAGGCCGTTAACGGGTTCCGGCGGTGTGTTATCCAACATTACACTGATGATGACGTCTCTGTTTTTCTCCTCGATACCGAACTGGTTAATGGCACGTACACCGAAAATAAAGGGACCGTCTCCAAGGGTTTCGGTGGTGTACTGGAACGTCATGAAATCCACCGTGTCAAGAGGAGCCTGGTAATTTACCGTTCCGGTGCCATGGTCACAGTAAATATTGTAGCTATGGATATCTGCTGATGTGGAGCCTTGCCAATGAAGCATAGCCCTTCCCTCGGAAAGGGGAATCGCAGTAAGGTTCGAAGGCGGGATCGGCGGCGCGACCACATGAATCGTCGTTTGCTGTGTCGATGTGGCCAGGGCATTGCTCGCAATAAGTGTATAACAGGTCGTTTCCGAAGGAACCACGACGTGCCTTCCCGAAACGTCCACGGAACCGATACCGTTATCTATATCGACCTGATCGGCGAAATGCGCTGTCCAGTACAATATGGCCGATTCGCCTGCCAAAATGGATGCCGGCCTGGCTTCGAATTGAATCAGTGGCGGCTTGTCCTTAGCCATGTTGATGAACACACCTTCTGCCGCCCGAGTAAGAAAATTCACACCCACCGGGTGGTTAAGTGTATCCATTGCAGCTGTTTCAAATTTCCCGGTTTCCGGATTGAAACGCTGCAGGCTGTACATATTGCCATCAAATAATGTCAATAAATCGAATGCCGAGTCGACATTCGAAGCAAGGTCGGCTGCACACCTGAAATTGAATCCAGATGTCAGGGCCTTATGCTCTAGCGGAGAGAGCGTTACCGCCATGGTGGCATCTTGACCACAATAGAGCATTATTCCCTTGCCGGCACGCACCTGTTCATCGGTGGTGAGGTAATTGGCAGGAAAAACATTAACGTAGCGCTGGGACAATGAATCGTAGAGGAGTGCCGATTCAACGCCGGCAAGTGAGTCGACCTGAAGCAGCCAGTCTTTCAGGCCAGTAATTGTCGATATACCGGCAGGTACGGATAAAAGATTTAAACCGCGGGACAAGTCAACATCAGCTATGTTAGCGCGCTGAAAATTAATCAAGGATTGATGGCCACCGATGTCCTGTAAATCCCTCTGCCCAGGTGAGAAAACAAAACCTTCCTTGATCGGTGTGATTGTTCCAGACCAACCTTTGGAGACAGCCTCATCATAGAAACCGGTTTCATCGGTAATCGGAATACTGGGCAGCCCCTGGATTTTGACTCCTGAAATTCCGAACCCGTTTTCATCGATAACGAATCCAGAGATTCTATATTGTTCGGCGTTAGCAATGCCCCCAATAATAAAGCCAAACATAATCGAAAAAATAAAAACCGATAAGCATCTATGATTCAAGAACAACCGACAATATCCAAGCATTTTTCGCTCCAAGGGTTATCATGTTTTAGTGTTACTAGGGTATTTTCCTTGTAGGGGTACAGCTTCTCAGTGAGCCAAAACTTTTTCTTTGTATTTTTAGTCGAAAAAAACGAAGAAAGTGGAGAGGTGTTGATTTCTTGTGGGTTGCACAACTGCCAAAAACAGATAAGTGCGGCTAAATGAATTTCGGCGTGCAAAACAACTCCGTACCCGAACAATTTCAGTTTACAATTTATAAAAATGGCACTTGGTTGAACAAAGGAAGGTGGCATCGATAATATCGCCACCGAGTGTCGCACCTACCTTATTTAGGCACAAATGAGGTTAATAAGCAAATTTTATTCCAAATTTAAATAGTTAAACATCCTTGATAGTTAAAATTTGTATGAAGTTAAACTCATGTAAAAATAGGTAACTAAGTTTATAACAATTGGGTAAATAAATTCACAGGAAGATTATCGGAATGACAAATATAGTGGATAGGAATGTTTTGGCTGGAGAAATCCGGCCAAAAACTGTGTAATTTTTTTCGCCGGGACCAGCATCCCGATAACTGAAACCTTAGCCGTTCGGGCTTACCGATGCCTTCTTCGGGTTGACGGCCAATGTCTTTTAGTAGTTCCCGGATGCGTTTGATGATGCGCTTGTCATTTTCCAGAAACCACTCAAAATCCTTCCAAGCTTCTTCAGTGAATTGGATCTTCATGGATCGTCAAGGGAATAGGCAACCAGCTTTCCATCGGCCGCTTGTTTTAAAGAACGTTCCAGATGCGCTCGGTTGGCGGGTGTGCTGAGTAAATAGGCCGTTTCTTCCATGGCCTGAAAATCTTCAATAGAAATCAACACGGCTTGTTCCCGAGTTTGACTGCTGACAATTACCGCCGGTTCCGAATCTCTGCAAACCTGGTGAATCAACGCTTTAAGATTCTTTTTGGCGTCAGCAAAGGTGACGGCTTTCATTGTTATTCCTCACTATACCGGGCCTGCACTCGCAAGCCCCTTGCATCGGTTCTTTAAAAAGAAAAGCCTATAGGCTATATGAATAATATTTCAAAAAATTACTTAAGACTTGAAAATGATTCAGAAAAACAAACTACTATTTTATCCAATTTTCGATTTTCAGATTCGGGATTCGGATAAATTCTTTTTCGTTATTGGTGATGAGAGTGCAAGCTGCTGAAAGCGCATGAGCGGCGATTAACATGTCAAGAGAACCGATTGGTGTTCCCTGCTTTTCTAAATGAACTCTGATGTCACCATAATATTGGGCAGCGTCATCACCATAGGGCAAAATATCCAGCGGCGCCACAAACTGCGTCAAGGCCATTTGATTCTGTTCAGGCTTTGAACTCTTGGAGACGCCATACATTAGTTCACTTAGAGTGATTGATGAGATGCCGACTTGTGAAATTTCGGTACGGAGAAATCGTTTTATCACCACTTGAGGCTTCCGCTTTATGATATAGATACATATATTGGTATCGAGCATATATTTCATTAGAGATTCTCTCGGGAATTCTGACTGGGTTGATCTCGGTCGTCCATAAAATCATCGGTGAATTGGTCAAGGGAATTGACCAATGGGGACCATGGATCATCCTTTGGTAAAAGAATAACCATTTTGCCAATTTTTTTAATAAAGACGTCATCTCCTTTAAATCTGTAATCTTTTGGCAATCTTACAGCTTGACTGCGGCCATTAATAAATATTTTTGCAGTTTGCACGGTATGTACCCCTGATGATTATTGATCGATATCAAAATATATATCGCTGGGGCTGGAATGTCAATATCTTAAATGTATCAAGGCAAGCAAAATCGGGTAGCCGGGGGTTTTTCTTCCCCAGCCCCCCACAAAAATCAGCATGCGGGTCCGCACTGCGCGTTTCACTTAAGTCACATTATTACACGCCATCATGCCTTGCAATAATTGCTTAAAATGGTCATTTGCTGATCAGGTAAAGGTAAAAATTGTTGATTTTGAAATGCTATTGACAATTTTGAAAAAAATACTTCCTAATCTTTATGAAAGAAGATATCATACAAAGTGTAATACAATTAATCAAGTCTTTTGCTTAATATATTAAAATCTAAAGTAGGATCGCTATGAATCAAATTCAATATATTTCCGACGAAAACAACAACATAACAGGGGTTATCGTACCAATTGACCTTTGGAGGGAAATTGAATCAGAAAAAGAGACCGCTTACCTGCTGAAAAGCGAAACAATGAAAAAACGACTTCTGAAAGCTAAAACCCGCAAGGAGGGCATCCCCTTTGACGAAGCCTGTGAAAAGATTGGAGTTTGATCCGGCCGGATTTGAAGACCTGGGTTGGTGGATTGAAAAAGACAGAAAAAAAGCGCTGAAGATCATCAAACTCATCAAGGAAATGCAATGCAATCCCTTTGAAGGTACGGGGAAACCTGAACCCCTCAAACATGTGATAGCCAGTTGCAGGTCAAGGCGTATTGATTCGGCATCAATACCACACACCTTAGCCGATTGGAGACCGGAAAATATTTGCCGTCTATTGAAGTTTAAAAAAAACTGACTGATGCGCTTCAGGTAACCACGGATTACTTGCTTAGCGATACGGATGATGAGCGGAAGAAATCAAAATCCAGGATCAATCTTTTGTCGATAAGATCAAACTGCTGGATTCACTGGACGAAAAAGAAAAAGAGACTGTTATTAACGTCATTGATGCCATGCTTACAAAAAAGAAAATGCTTAATCTTTTAACAAAAAAGCTTGATCATGCTTAAAAACAGGAGATGTATCATGCCGAAAGCAAATTACAATCAGGTCATATCCGAGATAAAAACATTAAATCTTTCAGACCTGCTTCGCCTTTTAGAAGAAATGGCAACGCTGATTCGGAAAAAGATGGGCAAAACCAAGACCCGCAGCATTTTGGAGCTAAAAGGAAAAGGCAAGGATATCTGGAAGGGACTTAATGTAAAGAATTATATTGATGAGGAAAGATCATCATGGAATGGATAAATGA
>JAFGES010000079.1 GCA_016931455.1 Desulfobacterales bacterium
CAGTTTCTTGGCTTCATCCAACTTGGAACCCGGTGATTGACCCACGACCAGAAAATTCGTGTTGCGGCTGACCGCACTGCCGACCTTTCCACCGGCTGCTTCGATTCGTTGGCGTGCTTCTCTTCGGGTCATTGACTCCAGCGCACCGGTGAGTACAAAGACTTTTCCAGCCAAGCGTTCTTTTTTTTCCGTTTTTTTCTGAACGATTTTTACACCGCTTTTTAGGATACGTTCAATTGTTTTTTGATTTTCTTCTTGCTTGAAAAAGCTGACGACACTTTGAGCAACCACCGGCCCCACCCCCTCAACGGCTTCTATATCCTCACGCGAAGCAGCTAAAAGTTTATCCAGGCTTTTAAATTGACCCGCCAGGATTGCGGCGATATGTTCGCCGACAAAACGAATACCAAGCGCATAAAGAAATCGTTCGAATTCGATTTTTTTACTTTTTTCAATGGCATCGATAAGATTCTGCCCGGATGTGGGTCCCATTCGTTCTAAATTTGCAAGGGTTTCGACATTCAAATAAAAAATATCGGCATAAGAGGCCAGCAACCCATTATCGACCAACTGATTCACCAGTTTATCTCCAAGGCCGTCGATATCAAAAGCCCCTTTGGATGCAAAATGTTTGATGCCTTCTTTGATCTGGGCCGGACAATTAGTATTAATGCATCTTGTCACCGCTTCGCCTTCAAGACGAACGACATTCTCTCCGCAGACCGGACACGAGGTCGGCATCATGAAATTTTTTTCTTTTCCGGTTCGTGTCGATTCAATTACCTTAACGACTTCCGGAATCACATCTCCTGCACGCTGAACCAGAACCGTATCGCCGATCTTTATATTCTTACGTCGAATCTCATCTTCATTATGCAGTGTTGCACGACTGACCGTTGCGCCGGCAATGTTGACCGGTTGCAGATGAGCCACCGGCGTCAGGGCTCCGGTGCGTCCGACCTGCACATCAATATCGATAATGCGGGTGGTTTCCTGCATCGCCTTGAACTTATAGGCAATGGCCCAGCGGGGGCTGCGGGAGGTTGCACCTAAACGCTGCTGCAAGGCGAGGCTGTCGACTTTTATGACCATTCCATCAATATCATAAGGCAAATCATGGCGCTTTTCGTCAAGTTCCCTAAAATAAGACAAAACCGCCTCAATGGGAATTTGGGCCCGAATATAAGGATTAATTCTAAAACCTAATTTTTTTAAAAACCGAAGGGTATCCCAATGGGACTTAAAACCCACATCGGCTATCTCTCCCACGCCGTAGAAAAATATTTCCAAAGGCCGTTTGGAAGTAATTCTGGAATCCAGTTGCCTTAACGATCCGGCCGCGGCATTGCGGGGATTGGCAAAAAGCGGCAGACTTTCCTCCTTTCGCTCGCGATTTAAACGCTTAAAACCTTCCAGACCGATAAAAACTTCACCTCTAACTTCAATTCGAGCAGGTACCGGATGATCGATTCCATCGTGCAGTAAAAGAGGCACCGAACCGATCGTTCGTATGTTTTTGGTGATCACCTCACCCCTGATCCCATCTCCTCGGGTGGAAGCCAATACCAATTTACCGTTTTCATAAATCAGTTCAACCGCAACACCGTCCATCTTGGGTTCAGCCGTATAAACGATTTCCTCATCGGTATTGAGAAACCGTTTGACGCGCCGATCAAAGTCCAGAATGTCGGTATCTTTAAAGGCATTATCCAAACTGAGCATGGGCACGGAATGAAGCGCTGTTTCAAATTTTTCAAGAGGCGCAGCCCCGACTCTGGCGGAAGGTGAGTCAAGACTGATAAGCTGCGGGTAGAGGCTCTCCAGATGAATCAACGCCTGCATCATCCGGTCATATTCGGCATCCGAAATTTCCGGATCATCCAACACATAATAGCGGTAGTTATGCCGGTGAAGCTCCTTTCGCAAGTCTTCGATCTTTTTTACAATGGAAGGATCTATAATTTTCTGCATAAACTACTTAGCACCTCACAAATCTTCACACGGCTTTTTTCAAATTGATCATCCTTAAAACCATGTCGCCATTTCAACGTTGAAAGTTCATCCGAAACTACGAGAATGCCGGCAACTTCCACATCACGAAATTTTGCAACCGTAAAAAGAGCGGAAAGTTCCATCTCAACACCCAGAACATTTTTTCCCTGAAAATATTCAACCTGATTTCGGGTCTCTCTGAAAATCGCATCCGTCGACCAAACCGCACCTTGGTGAAAAGAATGCCCCTTTTGTCTTAAAACGTCCTTGATTTTTTTCACGATATGCGGCGATGGTAGGGAGATGTCCGTTTCCGTCGGACAATAGTGTCCGGATGTGCCTTCATCAATATATGCACATGTGGGTACGATAAGATCCCCAATTTTTACTTGAGAGGAAATAGCGCCGCACCAGCCGAAAAATATAATTTTTCGGGCACCCCATGCAATTAATGTTTCCAGTATCATCACAGCATAGGGTGCTCCCATCAATGGTCCGACAATGGAAAAGTCATCAGGGCAATCATTACCGATCCACAATCGACTCATGAAAAGCCTGCGCGAGTCATCTGCTCTCAAAGCCGTTTTCCGGTAAAGAAGCTGAAGGTCCATTTCATTGGCCACCATCATGGCCCGGGGTTTGATTGTCGGTGCGTTTTTGCCCTTGACGGGATTTACAATCGCATCATTTTTTATCACTTCCAATACCGGTCTCCAGGTCTATAATCATTCCGGACCCGCCAAACGTGAAAGTTCGTCTTTGACTTCATCGATAATTTCATAAAACCACATCAGATCCTCCATGGAAAGACGACCGGCCCGCCGTTGGGACTCTTTACCGTCTTTTCGAATAGCAACTCTCGGACCGATTTGAAGCTTCGGCTCGCCGTTATTATATTGGTTGATCGAAACAATAAGTCCGGTCTCTTCACATCTCCATAGTTTTAAAAGCTTATCCTTCTCAGGCTCAAACGCCATATATTTCCTCCCTTTGTTTTCATCATTGTCACATAAGTAATCAAGTCGATATTTTTGAAAAATCAGCCAATCTCTCAAATAAACCGGCCACATGCCGCAGCAAATTGAGCCGGTTGTCCCGAATCATCGCATCGTCGGTCATCACCATTACACCGTCAAAATAAGCATCCACTGCATCGCGCAAAGTCGCAATCTGCAAAAGCGCCTGATCAATGAAACCGTGCTTCAGATCATCTGCAACCTTTCGACTGACTTTCCGGTAAGCAGCATATAGATCAGACTCACATGGGTCCTCAAATAGGCTTTCGTTGACATCTTCCATTGCAGCAACCGATAACCCTTCCTTTTTGATGATATTGACAACCCGCTTAAAAGCAATTGCCAAGGGTTGAAAATCCGGTTCTTTTTTTAATTTTTCAAGCGCGCGGACCCGATTCCAGACATCGGGCACCTGATCGGCTGAAACACTTAAGACAGCGGCAATGACGTCTTTTGAAAAACCTTCTTCCGAAAGGATATGCGACATGCGGTTGACTAAAAATGTGTAAACCTTATCGGCAATCTCTTTAACATCTTGATTGCCTTGGCCCTCAAAATGTTTTGCACTTTTTGCTATCAATTCTCTTAGAGAAAATGAAAATTGTTTATCGAGCAAAATCTGGATGATACCGATCCCCTGCCGGCGAAGGGCGTATGGATCGGATGCGCCGGTCGGAATAAGCCCGGCGCTGAAACAGCCGCAAATCGAATCGATTTTATCGGCAATGCTGAGCATCGCACCGGTAAGTGTTTCCGGAAGAACCCCGCCTGAATAAATCGGTCGATAATGTTCTTCAATCGCGGCTGAAACCGCATCCGGTTCTTTTGCAAGGCAGGCATAAATTCTTCCCATTACGCCTTGAAGTTTCGGGAATTCACCCACCACCTGGCTCACAAGATCCGCTTTACACATCCAGGCGGCTTTTGAAACCTGACTTTTAATATCCGGGTCTACATTCAGGGTGTCTGCTAAAAATTCAACCAACTGTTTGTCCCGCAATATCTTTGCATGCATGGAGCCAAGCTTGGCCTGAAAAAGAACCCCTTTTAATTTTTCAATCCATTCATCAAAAGATGTCCTAACATCGCTTTTATAGAAAAATTGAGCATCTTCAAGACGCGCCCTGAGAACTCTTTCATGCCCTTTTGCCACCAGGGTCATGTCTTTGGCCGGGGTATTATTCACGGCAATAAAACACGGCATGAGACGTTGATTTTCATCAACAACGGCAAAATACTTCTGATGTTCCCGCATCGCTGTAATGAGCACTTCGCTGGGAAGTTCCAAAAATTTGGTATCAAATTTACCTGCGGAAACAGCCGGATACTCGACCAGGTTAGTGACGATGTCCAATAGTTCAGCATCCGGCAATACTTTTCCTCCAAGCGCATTTGCAGCTTTTGCAATTTCTTTTTCAATCTCTTTTTTGCGCCGCTCCACATCTGCAATGACATAGCCGTCATGCAGGGCCTCAAGGTATTGATCCGGCTGGTTGATGATTATCTTTTTAGGGTGCATAAACCGATGCCCCCATGTAAATCGACCGCTCCTAATATTTCCAAGCTCGAAAGAAACGAGTTTTTCCCCCAGAAGGGCTAGAATCGAATGGATCGGCCTTGCAAAATGGGTATCCAGATCGGCCCACCGCATGGTCTTGGGGAAAGGTGTTGATAAAATCACCTGAGGAAAAATATTTTTTAAAACCGCCCGCGTCGCAAGTCCTTGATCCGTCTTTGTTGCGAATAAATAACGGCCTTTCTGCGTTTCCTTGATTTGAATCCGATTGACGGGTATGCCGACCTTTTCAGCGAATTTCTTCGCTGCTACCAAAGGATTGCCCTGCGGGTCAAATCCGATCCTTTCAGGAGGACCCATCAATTCTTCGGTCAAGGCGGTCTGTTTATCTGCAACCCCGTCAACTTTCACTGCAAGTCTTCGCGGAGTTCCATACGTCTCGGCATTACCATGATCAATTCGGGCCTCGGTCAACTTTTGCAAAAGCATGGATGACAACGCCTTTAAGGCTGGTTCGATATAACCTGCCGGGATCTCCTCCGTCCCTATTTCAAGCAATAAACTGTCCATATTCACCCCTGTATTATCTTCGCACGCTATCGTTTTCGTGTTTTTAATTAGATTTTTGATGCATTTACTCTATTTTTGCGTATTACGCCAATTTTGATTTCATAAGAGGAAAACCCATTGATTCACGTTGCTTTAGGTATTCTTCCGCACAAATTCGGGCAATATTTCTGATCCGTCCGATATAACCGGTCCGTTCCGTTACACTGATGGCACCTCGAGCATCCAGGAGATTAAATGTATGTGAACATTTCAGGCAGTACTCATAGGCCGGTAAAATCAGTGAATCCTTAATGATGCGAAGGGCTTCGGCTTCATATCGATTAAAGAAATTAAGCAACATATCCACATCGGCCTTTTCAAAATTATAGGTCGACTGCTCGACCTCCTGCCGGTGATGGACATCTCCGTATCGAATCGTTTCGTTCCATTGTAAATCATATACATTATCGATACCCTGCAAGTACATGGCAATACGTTCCAGACCATAGGTAATCTCAACGGATATCGGTTTCAACTCAATGCTGCCGGCCAACTGGAAATAAGTAAACTGGGTAATTTCCATGCCGTCCAACCATACTTCCCATCCCAAACCGGATGCACCGAGCGTAGGAGATTCCCAGTCGTCTTCAACAAACCGGATGTCATGATCCAAAGGATCAATTCCGAGTACCTTCAGACTCTGCAGGTACTGTTGCTGAACATCAACAGGAGAAGGCTTCAGGATCACCTGAAATTGATAATAATGCTGCAGCCGATTGGGATTTTCACCATAACGGCCGTCTGTGGGACGTCTAGAAGGCTGAACATAAGCGACATTCCAAGGTTCGGGGCCGAGAGCTCTTAAGAGAGTGGCCGGATGAAAGGTTCCCGCTCCCACCTCGATATCATAGGGTTGAACCAGCACGCATCCCTTTCGCGCCCAGAATTTTTGTAACGATAGGATAACTTCCTGAAATTTCATTTTTCTTTCCTCATGACAATTTAGAAAATTTAGTATGATAATCCTTTTGAATCGATTTTCACATCTATCATAAAGGCCCCTTTTCGATCGGAAAGCGTCTCTTCCCAAATGGGCTTTAATCGGCCGATATCTTCAACTTCTCCTAGAGCCCATATACAACCTCCCCCACCGGCTCCTGTAAACCTGGCACCGCAATGGTTTTCAATAGCGGAAGCAACCAGCTTTTCACCCATCTCATCCAGGACTTCAGGCGTCATTTCTCTTCTCAAAGATACTTCCCGGTTGATCAAGGCAGAGGCCTTTTTTAGGTCTTTACACATCATGGCATCGATAAATTTTTTGGTACACTCTACGATTTCAACCCAAAGGTCTCTGTACTGCCCGGAAATAAACTGTTGTACCCATCGGCTATTAATATTTCTAGACTCATGGGGAATCCCGCAATACGCCAATAACAGATTATCTTCAAGAGATTTAAAAGATTGTCGGCTGACAATGGTCTTTCGACTGAAAAAAGGTTTTTTGATATCCCCATGCCAGTACCACGCATTCACCCCTCCCCAAGCAGCCGCGAGTTGATCCTGCATGCCGCAAGGCACGCCGGCTACGGCGGCCTCTAGATGGTGGGCAAGTATAGCTGTCTGCTGCCTGGAAAACGCTTTAACATCGACGGCTTTTAACATTTTCAAGCATGCGGCTACAAGGGCAACGGCAGCAGCAGATGACCCGCCTAAACCACTTTTGGGCGGTGATGCGGATTCAATTAAAATATGCACTCCTTCAAGTCTGAAATAAGCCGCAATCGCAAACATAAGGCCCAGGGGATGATCAAAGGGAGCATCTTTAAGCGAATAGACCGCACTTTCAAATCCTTTTGAGGAAACTTTGACTTGGCCTGAGTCATAGGAGCAAAGCTTGACTTGCGTCCTTAAGTTCAAAGCGATGTTGAAGGTACATGGAGCCAAATGCCGCAGGGGGTAATAAAATGTGCTGATATCCAGGGTACCGCCCATATCGATTCGGCACGGAGCCGATGCCTCGATAAGTTCCGTTGATCCGATATCTTTAAAATTAAAAGGCAACTCATCGCTCCTTTCACTTACGTATTTGACGGAGAAAAGTTAGACTTCGGGGCTCCTTTCCAATGTGATAAGGCACAAATGTTTCTAATAATGTCAGCCCCTCCCGCAGACCTTGTGGTGTGAATCGAATCCGACTCGCCTTTTTCAAATCACTTCTTTCGATCCATAAAAGCTGTTTAATGGTGCCTTTCGAAAGCCGTACACGTCGGGCGGCAGCGGATGCACACGTTTCGCATACAATTGCGCCCTTGCCGACATCGAAGCTGATCTGATTCGGTGCCATATTTTCGATGCCGACCTTGCAAATATTACAGTGACTTAAATTGGGGGTAAAACCGGACATTTTCATGAATCTGATCTGAAACAAGATACTTAATACCTCCGACGGAATACAACCAAGATCGAGTTCTTCCAGAACGTATTCAAAAAGACGGTAAAGTTGGACCTGTTTTTCTTTCTCTTCTATCCAAGCATTAATTAATTCAGCCCAGTAGCTCGCATAGGCGGTTTTTATTATATCCGTTCTGATCCTTGAAAACGGTTTTTTTAGGCTGGCCTCCTGCAAAATAGGAAGCCTCTGCTTAGGTCCGGTACTGCAGACAACCTGCAACACATAAAAAAGTTCAAGAATGCCCGAAAATCGTTTGGTACTTTTTTTGGCTGATTTGGCTAAAATTGAGATTTTTCCCTGATTTAAAGTTAAAAACGTAATAATCAGATCATAATCTCCCAAATCGACACGACGGAGCATAATGGCGGCAGTGGAAAAACCGGACATAGCTTCAGATACCCAGGAAGGTTGTAGCAATCTCGAAATAGAAAAATACGCTGATAATATCAACCGCCGTTGTTACAAAAGGGCCTGTTGCCACAGCAGGATCGATATTTATCTTTGCAAAAGCCATGGGCACTAAAGAACCTACTAAGCCGGCTATAGACATGGAAGAAATTACAGCAAGGCCTACGGCTATTGCAAGCAAACCCGTATCATATCGAGCCTGAGCCACGGATCCGATTATCATTCCGTAAATCAAGCCCAAAACAAGGCCCACTGTCAGCTCCTTGCAGACAACCCTCCAAATATCTCTAACATTAAGACGTCCGGTTGCCAGACCTCTTACCACAATCGTGGAGGACTGGGTTCCGATATTTCCGCCCATCCCCATAATAACCGGAATAAAGGCTGCCAGATATGTAAGCTTGCTCAAACTGCTTTCAAAACGACCAATAACAAAAAATGCGATAATTCCGCCAAGACAACTGGCAAACAGCCAGGGAAGACGAATCCTCGTGCTCCTAAAAACAGACTGGGTTTCAATAAATTCCTCGCCTGCACCGGCCATCTTCAATATATCTTCCGTTGCTTCTTCTCTGATGATATCGATCACATCATCTACCGTCACAATTCCAACCAACCGGTTGGTCTCATCCACAACCGGCACGGCCAAAATATCATACCGCGCGACGATTTTTGCAACCTCTTCCTGATCTGTGTTGGTTCTGACCGAAAATACGTCCGGTTTCATAAAATTTTTAAGGGGGGTCTCGGGCGGTACGACCACCAGCTGTCTCAATGAACAGACGCCTGCAAGTTTGCCGTATTCATCAACCACATACAGATAAAACGGCATTTCAACATCCATATGTTCTTTTTGCAGCGACTCAATTGCTTCTTTGGCGGTTGTATTTTCTTTCAATGTAATAAAATCCGGTACCATAATACCACCGGCCGTATCATCCCCATACCGAAGGAGTCCTTCAACCGCTTCAGACCCTTCTTTTTTCATCTTTTCAAGAATACTATCAGACTTGTCTTCAGGCAAACGTCCGATAAGATCAACAACATCATCTGCAGGCATGTGATCAAGCATTTCAACGATATCATCCAGTTCCATGCTTTCGATGAGTTCTAGGGGAGTATCTTTATCAAGTTCGCTGATAAGTGCACCTTTTTTTTCAGCGTCTTCAAACAAATCAAAAAGTTTTCGCTGATCGGCAACCGGTAAAGAACGAAATACCGCAGACAAATCCGCCGCATGGGATTTGTTCAAAATTTTGCGCAGATGGGTTGTCGCTCCCCGTCGCAACAAGCGTTTAATGCTTTCAACAAGTATTCGCGTATGTTCACTGAGCATAGGACTTTTGCCTGTTTTCCGTTACCCTTATGGAATCTTAATATTTACGACCTGACCACTTCTTCCGGGTACTTCTAGAATTTTTTCATTTAAAAACAATTTAACACCACCGGCATTACCAATCAAAAGATTGAAACTCGATCGGGCTTCAAGCTCCAGGTGATCTCCCGGATTCAGACTGTACTCTTTTGGACTTTGGTCATCAATGATTATTTTTATCTTTGTCTTTTGAAGGGTGATAATCTTCAGCAATAACTTTTCGATCGTTTTTTCAGAACGTTCCTCCGAGAAGTCAGACTTCTGAAATGCCTTGGGCTCAATAACTTCTGCGTCGGCACCGACCACCTGCGGATTCAATGATGAATCGGTTTCCGGGGGCTGTCGAAAGATTGATATGGTAAAAATAGACACAATAATAATACATGACAGCAATCCAAGCACCAGCAACAGACGAGGCCAAAATTTGATATTCGATTTGATTAAATCTGCTTCAATCCTGGCATTTTTTTTAAAAAGATCAAGGCTTGCGAGATATCGCCGAACAGCGATATCAACATCCGCATCAATTGTTTTTGCATAGGCGCGGATAAAACCCTTTACAAAAACTTCGGGCGGCAGGTTGGCATGATCTTCTCTCTCAAGAAGAAGAAGGGTATAGATTCCAATCCGAGTTTCACGCGAAACCTCTTTCAGAGTGATTCCCTTTTCAAGCCTTATCGCCTTCAGATAACGACCAAAAGAAAAATTTTTTCCCCCCGCATCCATATCCATATTTATTCTATAATCTTTAGATGTGCTCGGTTACGCAGGTCTTCGAGCCATGTCCGGTATTTGCGGCTGACTTTTTCTTTAAAAAGCTTTTGCTGAATCTCGGATGATACCTCTTCTATGGATTTTCCCGGCGTCTCCAAAATTTCTTCAATAAAAAAAATCTGATACCCTTGATCCGTGTCAAGTACGGATGTGAACCCACCCGCCTTCAAATTCTTTAATGCTGCTTGCAGTTGGGGCGAAAGTTCATCGATCTGAAAAAATCCTAAATCACCCCCTTCAGCATTCAAGGATGACTCGGAATATACTCGCGCCAAATCCTCAAACGCCTGCCCGTTTTTCAATTTTTCCCGAATCGCTTCCATTCGTTTATAAACCTCACGCTTCTCTTGATCACCGCCGAAAGCCGATACTTTCATAAGAATATTTCGAAGATGGTATTTTTTCCTGCTGCCGTAAATATCATCATGTGCTTCATAATAGGATTTTATGTCTTCTTTAGAAATTATGATTTTTGATTTTATTTCAAATTCAACCAGCTTGGTCTGAAGAATTTGTTCCCTGATATGTCTGCGATAAACCTCTAATTTCAAGCCCTGTTTCTCCAATTCCCCCTTTAGCTCTTCATCCGTATAATTACCGGCGGCTTTAATGGTCTCAATTGCTTGATCGATTTCCTTTTCGTCCACTGAAATTTTCAATCGCCGGCTTTCCTGATCGGCAAGTTTTTGATCGATGAGCTGATTGAGTAACTTCTCATGAATTTCCGTCAACATTTTCGTTTCCTTTTCGGAAGGATATCCCTGGGCATGAATGCTTTCTTCATAAGGTTTAAGTAAAAGATTTAGGTCATAAAGCGTAATAATATCATCATTTACTACGGCTGCAACCCGATCAATGATCTCACCGCCTTCTGCGCGGATATTTAAGCAACAATTAAATATGGAAAAAATAACAGTAAATATTATGCAACCGATAACATTTTTTAATATTTTTTTAAAATAATATTGGTTCATTTCAAAAATTCCCAAAAATTCCGGAAAAAAGGTAAGATTCCATATTATAATCCGAATCCGTATAAGAACCGATTATCTTTTGCCACTGAGCTTTGTTTATCTCAATTTTATATCTTTTTTGAAGTTTATTTATCCAAGAATGATAAGCTTTTTCGGCCTTTTTTCGACGTAAATATTTTTTTATCATTTCATCTCCGGCTTTTGTACCATAGATCAAATCAGACGTCGGATTTTCGGCCGCTTGATTTTCTTTATCATAGGTAGAGATTTCCTCCGGAGTTATTGCAATCGATTCCACCAACTCCTGGGTAATGAGCTTTTCGATAATTAAACGCTTTTTTAATCCGTTCCTCCAGCATTCGTAAGGTACCGCATGCTCAAGCAACATCTGATTAAAGACATCTTCCGGATAATCCCGCTTTAATTCCGCAACGGCTTTTTCAACTTCCGGATTAGAAACATCAATATGGAGTTCTCCGGCATACTCCAGTAAAAGCTGTTCCTCAATGATTTGCTTTAAAAGCCGCAATTGAGCATTTATGAAAGTATCTGAATTCCGAATCATATTATGCGGGTAAGCAGTTTTGGCCATTTCAAAAGCCATATTAAAATCAAATACCGTAATAACGCGACTTCCGACCCGAATCAAAAATTCATCATCAACTTGATTTCCGGAATTATTGCAGCCGATACAACTCCATATCGCAACTAAAAATAGAGCTGGAAAAGCCACTTTATGAGCATATGTTACCATATATAAATCAACCATTTTCGGCTGGAAGTTAAATATCTAAAATTATTTAATTTCCGTTCCTTAAGAGTTTTCAGCCGTTAACATGTTGAGAAATTTCTTTCAAGATGTTTTTGGTCTCAGCCAACAGGGCTGCAGGACTTTGCTTTGAAAGTCTAACCTTCAACACATGTTCGGGTGTAAACTCAAAGCATTCTTGCTTAGCCGTAATCATATCAACGATTCCATATGGATATTTCTGGTGTGCTTCCGAAAAGTAAAATAAAAGTTGTTGACCTGTCAAGTCAAGGCGTTTCACTCCTGCTTTGACGGATAATACCTTTAACATTATTTTTAAAAGCAGATTGGCCGCCTCCATCGGCAAAGGACCGAAACGATCGATCAACTCAGCTTTAAATTCTGCAATTTCCTTTAGCTCCGTCATTTTTACCAGACGTCGATAAGCCGTCATCCGCTGGTCAATATCCGCAATATACGATTCAGGAATAAATGCAGATATCGAAATATTAATTTCAGGCTCCAGGCGCTCTTGTAGCGGCTCACCTTTTAGCTCTGCAACTGCGTCCTCCATAAGTTTGAGAAACATATCATAACCGACCGCTGCAATATGACCGGATTGAGAAACCCCTAGCATGGTGCCGCCACCTCTGATTTTTAAATCACTCATCGCAATTTGAAAACCGGATCCCAGATCACTATGTTCCATAAGAACTTTCAGACGTTTCTGAGCCTCTTTTCCCAACAAGGTATTGCGTGGAATAAACAAATAGGCATAGGCCTGTTCATCTGCACGCCCGACACGGCCTCGCAGTTGGTAAATTTGAGCCAGTCCGAATCTATCGGCACGATTGACAAGAATGGTATTTGCGGCAGGAATATCGAGACCGGACTCAATGATTGTCGTACATACCAACAGATCAATTTCCTTGTTCATGAATCGAAGCATCACCCGCTCCAACTCATTTTCATCCAATTGGCCATGGGCGACATCCAGTCGCACTTCAGGTACCAATTGTTGTAAATGTTCAGCAATTCTCCAGATACTTTTAATGTTATTATGGACAAAAAAGATTTGCCCCCCGCGATGAAGCTCTTTTCGAACGGCTTCTGCTATGACGGTGTCGTCGAATTCAGAAATATAGGTAATAATTGCATGACGCTGCTCAGGTGGTGTGGAAATAATGCTGATATCCCGTATCCCCATTAAAGACAAATGCAGTGTCCGTGGAATCGGCGTAGCCGTTAAAGCTAAAACATCTACCGACTTGCGCATTTTTTTTAGGTTTTCTTTGTGTTTGACACCGAAACGCTGTTCTTCATCCAGCACAACAAGGCCAAGATCTTTGAAAGCAATATCTTTTTGTAGTAGCCGGTGAGTTCCGATCACAATATCGATCTTGCCGGTCTTGAGATCATTTACAATTTCCCGCTGCTGTTTTGCGGAGCGGAATCTGCTCAAACACTCGATGCGAATCGGGTAACGCTCGAACCTTTCGGAAAAGGTCGCAAAATGCTGTTCTGCAAGCACAGTCGTGGGAACAAGGACGGCAACTTGTTTGCCGTCATTTACAGCCACAAAAGAAGCACGCAACGCCACTTCGGTCTTGCCGTATCCCACATCACCACAGATCAGTCGATCCATAGGAAGGGGTTGAGCCATATCGTGCAGCACATCCTGGATAGCATTCAACTGGTCGGCAGTCTCTTCATATGGAAAACCGGCTTCGAAATCTCGAAAATAACTGTTTATATCTCCAAAAGCATGACCTTTACCGATCTTGCGTGCGGCATAAAGTTTCAGCAACTCTCCGGCAATCTTTTCAACCGATTTTTTTACCCGTTTTTTAACCCGATCCCATGATTTTCCGCCCATCTTGTCAAGCACCGGCTCGATGCCGTCTACTCCCATGTATTTCTGTACCTTACTCATCCGTTCAACCGGCAGATAAAGTTTATCCTGATCTTTATATTGAATCAGCAAAAAATCATTGGTGACGTCGTTTAACTTGAGTTTCACCAGTCCTTCATATTGCCCGATTCCGTGCTCATCGTGGACGACGAGATCCCCTTTTTTTAAATCTTCGAAGTCAAGCAGTTCCGTTTGAACCTTTGGCCGGGAGATTTTTCTACGGTGATGTTTAATGCCGAATATTTCATCTTCAGTAATAATAGCCAAAGATTCATCCGGCCAAACAAATCCTGAGGAAATTTGCCCTATGTATCCATATATGAGCCCGATAGAGCTTTTAAAGTCGGGAAATTCGTTGATTAGTTTAAATTGAACCCCGTAAGGTATCAGTAACGATCTCAGCCTCTCGGCCTGCGAATCGGTATTGCAAACCAGCATTGTACGGAATCCGCCGCGTTTTTGAGCATCTATCCAGTTTGCAAGCGGCAAAAAGAGGTTTTCCTTTTCCTGATAATTCTTGAGCTCATGACTCACCACCGTATTGTTTTCCACCGAAAAATAATAGTGCGAAAACGATTGGTTTTCCGTATCACCGCCTTTCATCAAGGATAGCATTCTAATGGTCAGCGGTTTTTTTTCAGCAAGAGTTTTCTGCGCATCGGACCATTTGAGATACAGGGTATCCGGATCAGCACAAAGCCGGTCTTCATTCGATGACGCCGCAAAATTGGCTTGGGCCTGTGTTTGTAATTCTTCGGCAATTTTTTCCAATTTCTCCGGTTCAATCGATATAAAAAGCGAATTGGCCGGCGTATAGTCAAAAAAAGTATCGAGTTTAGGGTAAATCAGCGAAATTAAGCTTTCCAGTCCCGGAAATACTCCCTCTTTCTTGATTCGATCGATAAGTTCCCGAACCTTTGTTACCGGAATATCCGGAATGGAAGCCTGCTTTCTGACTCGGTTGACAATCTCGGGTAGTCTTTCTTTTTTAAGAATGACTTCTTTGGCCGGCAGAATAATCGCCTCTTGGATACGTTTCATTGTACGCTGGCTTGAAGCTGAAAAAAATCTTAAGGAATCTACTGTGTCGCCAAAGAGCTCTATTCTGAGAGGATCCTCATACAAAGGAGAAAAAACATCCAAAATTCCGCCACGGATGGAAAAATCTCCCGGTTCTTCCACAATCGTTGTACGCTGATAACCGCCTGATATCAGTTTTTTGATTAAAAGATCATGATCGATCTCCTCACCCTCCATGATGAGTTCAGCATAATTTCCTAGTTCCTCTTTCGGGATCAGCCTTTGCAGCAAGGCACCAACTGTTGTCAACACTATAGGTGCCGCGGGGCTTTCAATCATATGGTAAAGCGTTCGAATACGGGCAGCTGCGGTTTCGCTGTGATAGGCCAAAAATTTATGCGGCAAAATATTATAGGGCGGGAAATACAAAATAGGTATATCGAGCGAATTTAAAAAAAAATGCAAATCTTGTAAAAAAATTTCCGCATCTTTGTGGGAAGAAACGATGATAATCAACGGCACCTTAAGTTCCCGACGCAAACGACAAATAAGATAAGCTTGTTCAGATCCATTCAAACCGCTGCAATCAATACCACCGCGTCTTGCAGGAATTAAATCTATTAAAGATCGAAGTGAAATTTTTTCTTGATTTTGGTTCATAAAAACAGTACGAAGTATATTTATGATGTGCCGGCGTAGCTCAGCTGGTAGAGCAGCTGATTCGTAATCAGCAGGTCAGCGGTTCAATTCCGCTCGCCGGCTTTCTTTATTTTTAAAATCAACGCGATCTTTTATAATAATACATGACTTCCGGTATCAATTCTTTAATATTTTCAATGCGGGTTTTATCGGCCGGATGAGTACTTAAAAATTCCGGTGGCGACTTTTCACCTTTCTTTTGAGACATTCTTTCCCAGAAGCCGACTGCTGCTTGGGGATCGTAACCCGCCATGGCCATAAATACCAATCCGAGATGATCCGCTTCGTTCTCATGCAATCGACTGTAAGGAAGCATGACGCCGAGCTGTGTTCCCAATCCAAAAACAGTCATCCAAATTTGGCGGGTCTCATTCGGTTTTTGAGCCAAGGCGGCCGTAAGGGCCATACCACCCATTTCAACTGCCAGCGATTGACTCATCCGTTCATTGCCGTGGGCGGCAACAGCATGCGCGATTTCATGCCCCATCACTACCGCCAGGCCCGCCTCATCCTTGCAAATGGATAAAATTCCGGTATATATCACAACTTTCCCACCGGGCATACACCATGCATTCATCTCTTCACTTTCCACCAAATTGAACTCCCAAGCATAATTTTCCAATTGGTGCGACATATTATTTTCAGCAAAGTATTGCTCCACTGCCTTTTGAATCCGACCACCAACTTGTTTTACCATTTGGATTTGGCTCTGATTCGTACTGATCTGATGAGATTTTAAAAAATCATCATACTGTTGCAAACTCATACTGAGCAAGGTAGAGCCGGGAATGATATTTAACTGTTTTCTACCCGTAATCGGAACCGTGCTGCAGGCAACCAAACAAAAAGAAGTTATTAATAAAAAAATACCTATTGAATTTCGAAAATTTTTCATTATAATTTCTCCTTTTTCCCCAGTTGATCTATGCCATTATTGCCGTGCACTGAACATAACGAACACATGATTTTAACTATAAAAAGTTTTTAGGATAAAACAAACTATTTTTTTAGCAAACTATTTTTTTTGCCGGCCAAGTTCTACTAGACGATACCGGATAAGTGCAAAAATCGTAATTGAATGTGCAAAATTTAATTGATAGAAAAATTAAAATCCTCATCCAAAAAATATTTAAATTGAATCATTTCAGAAAGTTATTTTTTTGGCATATCTATTGCTGACAATTCTTAGTCTACTGCACACGGGTAACCCATCCGTTGTCAGTTTAAATTCAGGTATTGAAAAACGTTCCGCCTAATTTATAAATCCTGAATTTTTCAGCATCTGATAGCCTGTTAGAGGCACATATGATTTTATTTTTAAAATAGTCAGCATTGATTTTTTTGATTGGAGTTTAAATGAACACAATAGATACATTAAAAAATACATTACAAAACATCGAAAGTTTGCGACCCAATAAACAGTTATTGAAATTTCTCAAATTCATATGGCATAACCTTGGAAGCATAAAACAGAATATATCCCCAAATTTGCAGCAGCCGATCAAGTTGATGATCGGCCTCTCAGTTATGGCGGTAATAATCAGCGTAATATTGAATTTTGAAAGCTTGGAACTGGTAAAAGCCGGTTTAAATCAAAACACCTGGGGTACGATTCTGTTATTTTTCGGCGGCCTATTTCTGATCGTTAATATTCTGGCCTTTATCTGGCGTGTAGTCCTATTTTGGAAATATCGACCGGCGCCTTCCTGCAGCGATACCCGACTGCCGATGTGTAGTGTCATTGTACCGGCTTACAATGAGGGCCGGCAGGTCCTGAAGACCCTGCGAAGTATTGCCGCCAGTGATTATCCAGCGGATAAATTGCAAATTATCGCAGTTGATGACGGCAGCGTGGACGACACCTGGAAATGGATTTGCAGAGCCGCACAAGAATTAAACGGTAGAGTCAAAGCACTGCGCCTGCCGATAAACCGCGGCAAACGCCATGCCCTTTATACCGGTTTCCTGCAAAGTCAAGGTGAAGTGCTTGTCACTATAGACAGTGATTCGATGGTGGATCCGCAAACGCTTCGCTGCCTCATAAGTCCTTTTGTGCATGACCGCCAAGTTGGAGCTGTTGCCGGTAACGTTCGAGTACTGAATCGTCAGGCGGGTATCATCCCACTGATGCTGGATGTTGTTTTTTTGTTCAGCTTCGATTTCATCCGTGCCGGTCAAAGCATGGTAAACACCGTTATGTGCACACCGGGTGCACTATCGGCTTATCGAAAAAAAATCGTCATGCGCGTACTGATGCAATGGAGGGATCAAAAATTTTTCGGCAACCCGGCAAATATTGGTGAAGATCGAGCAATGACCAATCTGATTCTACGCGAAGGTTATCATGTACACTTTCAGCAAACTGCCATGGTCCATACGAATGTACCGACCGGATATTCAAACTTATGCAAGATGTTCTTGCGCTGGGCACGCAGTAATATCCGTGAAACTCTGGTGATGAGTACCTTTGCATTTCACAAGTTCCGTCAGAGTCCGATGCTCGGTGCCCGTATCAATCTGTTATTGCAATGGCTCTCTCTGACCAAGTCACAGTTGTTTCTGCTGGCTACGTTTGGATACTTAATTGCATATCCTTTAGAAATCGGCCTCAATATTTTGCTAGGCATTGTGATCTCATCCACCCCGGCAGTCATGCTATATAGCTGGCGGTATCGTAATACCGACGGCCTTTGGAATTATGTTTACGGCATTTTCTGGTTCTTCAGCCTTTCCTGGATCACGCTCTATGCGTTAATTACCCCGCATCGGACGGGTTGGCTGACCCGCCAAATTAAACAGGAGCCGGAGCCGTCAACCACGCTTCTAGTCGGCCAAAAACTATAATTTTTAATTTTATTTGCGGCCGATTAACAATTCTCTCCGCTGATGCAGACCTAACCCATCCAAATGGTCTGTCCCTCCTAAAAAAAAGAGTGACAAGTGCGAAACCCACGACTTGTCACTCGCCATCTATGACTTTAGGCTCTAAAAAAGATAAACTCTCTTTGTATTCTTCCCGCCTTTCTGATAAAAAAAACTGTGGCTAAGTATTTAAGCTGTTAACGTTATTTCGAATTCTAATTATAAATGTCCAAATCTTTATATCAAAAAGTCGGCATTGCCTCTCTAATAATGATGGCCTCTGTTTTTTTAAGCCGCTTAATCGGTCTTGGCCGGGAAATGGTGATTGCTTATGCCGGCGGGGCAAGGGGGGCCGTCGATGCATATCAGGTTGCTTTTGTCATTCCCGAAATATTGAATCATATTGTAGCCAGCGGCTTTCTTTCGGTCACCTTCATTCCTATTTTCTCTAATTTTCTATCCCGAGACCAAGAGGAGGAGGGTTGGAAAGTCTTTTCGATTATTTTAACCGGATTTGGGACTCTCTTGCTGATTTTCATCCTCATCGCCTTTGTTTTTACTCCTCAGCTTGTAGGAATAATAGCTCCCGGCCTTCATGATCCGCTTTTAAAAACCGATGCCATCCGCATGACCCGCATCATCATGCCAGCCCAGTTTTTCTTTTTTGTCGGAGGCCTGTTTATGGCAGTCCAGTTTTCAAAAGAAAAATTTTTCATCCCGGCCCTGGCACCACTACTGTATAATATAGGGATTATCGCAGGGGGTATATTTTTAGGTCCCCGACTGAATATGGAAGGTTTTGCATGGGGAGTGCTGTTTGGGGCTTTTACAGGCAATTTTGCGCTGCAATATTTAGGAGCTCGCAAAATCGGACTGCAATTCCACCTTACTTTTGATTTCCGGCATCCTGAACTTAAAAAATATATCCTGCTAACCATACCATTGATGGTCGGTCTGACAATGACATTTTCAACGGAATTCTTTTTAAAATTTTTTGGTTCCTATTTACCGCAGGGAAGTATTGCCGCCCTAAATTACAGTTTCAGGGTAATGCTCATTCTTGTAGGCTTCTTCGGTCAGGCTGTAGGTGTTGCTTCCTTTCCTTTTATGGCCCGGCTGGCTGCCGAAAATAAAATTCCGGAAATGAACCGATTGATTAACACAAGCCTAAGATATCTTGCATTGGTTATTCCTTTTTCGGTTTTACTCATGGTATTGCGGCAGGAAGTCGTTTTGCTTCTTTTCCAGAGGGGTAAGTTTGATACGGCGGCCACTGCGCTGACAAGCCGGCTGTTAATCTATATTTTGATCGGTGCCTTTGCTTTTTCGGCCCAAACGGTTGTGGTCAGAGGATTCTATGCCATCCAGAATACTTTATTTCCCGCAATCTTTGGAACCCTTGCAGTTCTTCTGAGCATTCCGCTATACTTTTATGGGATGCAGGCCATGGGGGTTAACGGCGTTGCAATGGCAATTTCTCTTTCCGCCGTTTTTCAAGTCATGCTTTTGTACGGGCTGTGGAACAGACGGTGCCGGAACAAAGAAAGCCGCAATGTATACCGCTTTTTTATCCAAATCATCTTACTCAGTATTCCTATCGGTATCTTGCTGGAGGCGTTCAGAAAAATGGTTCTGCAAGGCATCGATCCGCAGACTTTTTCAGGGAGCTTGATAATTTCAGTGATCACCGGTATGGTGTTTATCGTAATTTTAGTGTCTGCCGGTTATTTGTTCCGTATTGAAGAAATCGTTACTATGATCGGCCGCCTGACGAATAAACTCCGGAAGACTTGATTCCTTAAAATGATTCCATAATCTTTTTGATATGCTTGAGGAGGTTTCCTATGCGTGGAAAAACCCGCGAAATACTCGATATTTTTAACAAGATCAGTGCTATCCCGCGCTGTTCCAAACACGAAGAACATATTTCACGCTGGCTGCAGCAATGGTCATCCGAGCATAATTTTCAAGTTCGCAAGGACCGGATAGGCAATCTGGTTATCAACGTACCACCCAGCAATGGATGTGAAAATTCACCGGGCATCGTAATGCAAAATCATATGGATATGGTCTGTGAAAAAATACCGGATTCAACCCATGATTTTTCAAAAGATCCTATTCAGTTCGTCTATAATGGCCAGTGGTTGAAAGCGGATAAAACAACCCTGGGCGCTGATAACGGAATCGGCATGGCTATCGCTATGGCTTTAGCCGTGGACAACACGATTGTCCATCCACCGCTTGAACTTCTTTTCACCGTTGATGAAGAATCAGGTTTAAACGGAGCAATTGATCTTGAACCTGAGTTTATCGAGGGTAAAATTCTTTTAAACCTGGATTCGGAAGATGAGGGTGTTTTTACAATCGGCTGTGCCGGCGGCGAAAATACATCCCTCATGCTCCCGCTTCATTTTTCGAACCTACCCGAACAAAATAAAATTTATAGGCTAAGGGTAAATGGCATTCGCGGCGGTCATTCCGGTATAGATATCAACAAGCACAGAGCCAATGCAAACAAGCTTCTCGCCCGAGCACTTCAAATGGCTTACGACGCCTTCAATATCCAACTGATTTCCGTTCAGGGCGGCAAGGCACACAATGCCATACCTAGAGATGCGGAAGCATTATTGGCCTGTGATCCCTTGCAAGGGTCTATTTTAAAGGGTATGATTGATGAATTTGAGCAAACATTAAAAAAAGAATATGCCACTACGGATCGCTCAGTGGCACTTTCAATTTGCGAGGCAGATGAATCTGCGGTCAATCACCCCCCCGGACTTACCTCGGACAATACAGCCAGAATTATTCAGCTACTGCTTGCGCTGCCTCATGGAGTTGCTGAAATGTCGGCGGAAATGGAAGGTCTGGTTGAGACATCAAGTAATCTGGCGATGGTCGCCACAAAAGATAATTATCTGCACATTCAGACCAGTCAGCGAAGTTCCGTCATGTCCGCGCTTGCTGAAATCACGTTCAAAATTGAAGCCATCGCCGCACTGGCAGGTGCAGATACAAGGCACGGCAACAGTTATCCTGCTTGGCAACCCGATATGAAATCACCATTGCTCAAACGTTGTAAAGAAGTTTATAAACATCTTTTCAACAAAAATCCGATTGTGGAAGCCACTCATGCCGGCCTGGAATGTGGTATCATCGGTTCCAAATACGAGGGCATCGATATGATCTCACTCGGGCCCACGATCAAAAATCCACATTCACCCAATGAAAAGCTTTATATCCCTTCAATTGCCAAGGTACAAAATTTTCTAGCGGCACTTTTAACATCTTATGCCCAATAATGGGTAAGTAGCGGCACATATTTCCCAAAGGCAAGGCGGTCCATCATCGCCCGCGACCGCCGCCTTTTCCTCTGCCCGAACCTTTGCCCATGCGGCGCCCCATACCGCCGCAGTAACCCTGCCCCGGTCCTTTGCCCGACCGACAGGTATTAAAACCGCCGGAATCAACCGATTTTCGAAGCGATCGCGTGTCAAACAGATGGTCAAGTGTTTTCGAAAAATAAGATAAAATCCCACGTAAAGGGCCTTTATCGGTTGGTTTTTCCATGTTCGTCGCAGGCTCTGTAGCTGCTGAATAAACTTTCGAAAATTGATCCGGCTGTGGCCTCAATTTAGGCTTAACCGCTAAATAAGATTTTACCTTTTCATACGCAACATTGACTTCTTTTAATTTCTCCTCGGCCTTTTCTTTGAGCCGGGGATTGTTTGAGAAGCGATCCGGATGCCATACATTGACAATATCTTTATATGCTTGTTTGGCTTCCTCGGGTGAAGCATTCGGATTAATTTCGAGAAGATCAAAACATCGCTGAATTTCCATTTTTATTTTTCCTAAAATTTTCTTATCTTTTGATTAAAATTTACATCTAAGCCAATTTGTTCCATTAATGTAATTAATATGCGCATTATATCATATTTATCAAAATTATATAACCACTTAATTTCAATAAAAATGTCATCTCGGTCTTGATATTTGTTTATGTTTATCGTAATCCTTTTCTTATTATTACTCCCAATCTTATTCATCATCGTAATCAAACTGGATTTCATTATCGTCAAATTATTACACTATGAAAACTGATGCGATTATGAATAAGATTAAGATTAGGAATGAAAATAAAAGGGGGTATGCATGAATACCGAAAGGTTCGAATATCTTAAAAAAGATTACACGCAAGGCTTTCCCGCCTACTGCGGTTTTGAAGTCATCCATGTGGGCCATGGAATATTTGAAAGTCAGCTTAAAATCCGCCCGGATCACCGCCAGCAGGATGGGTTCGTGCATGCCGGTGTTATTGCCACAATGGCGGATCATACTGCCGGATATGCGGCTTTTACGACTGTTTCTGAAAATTTTCGCATTTTAACCATCGAATTTAAAATTAACTACTTCAAACCCGCGCTGGGTGATAACATCATTTGCCGCTCCAAAGTCATCAAGAACGGCAAAAAAATCATCGTATCCGAATCCGAAGTGTTCTCGGTATCCGAAAAGCAAGAGAAGCTGATCTCCAAGGCTATGGTCACATTAATGGCCGTACCGATTGGCATTTTAAATCGTTAGCTGGGTAAAACGTAAGTAAGAAAAGAATATGTCTAAAAGAGTCTTAGTACCCATTGCAGACGGCAGTGAAGACATCGAGGCCGTTTGCATCATTGATGTCCTACTCTATGAAAACGCCGGTCTTTTAGTTGGCGGAAAAGACCGGCGTTCTTACGTCCTTAGGGTTTAAAGCTCACTTCAGAAGAAAAGTAAGCGTAAGTGTTGCGCTTTGACCCCCTTGCGGAGCAGGAAATTGAAGGTTTTTCAGTGTATTAAGCATACACGCATCAAACGTTTTGTTTTTTTGGGGATATTTTTGTACCTTTACCGATGAGACGCGACCCTGTGGATCTATTTTTATTACAAAAACAATTTCACCTTTTAAACCCGTCTGTTGAACAAACGCCTCATTATAACAGCGATTCAATAATTCCATCTGTTTTTCGATTAATTTTTCAACCTGATCTTTTTCTAAACCTGAGGTAACAACAATTTCTTTCAATTTAATATGAAATTGCTCTAAATTCACGACCTCGGGAGCCGGTTCAGCAGATCGGTCTTTTTCTTCTGAAATAAGGCCTTCTTTTGCCGCTTCACATTTATGCTTCCGTAAAGTCGCGGGATCAAGGGCAATGCTCCCTGTTTGGGCCATCGCGCCTCTGATTCCCACAGCATAATCGCTAACTCCCTGGGGCAGCGGAAGCGGTTGTTTGATTGTTAAGGCCTGACCGTTTTCCAACCGCACCTGATTATCAATAGCCACAAACGAAGTGTAAGCCGTCAAAAGGTTGTATGTCAATCCCAGATGAGTCACTTCCTGAACGCGATTATCACTGGGGTTTAAACGATTATAATCAGACAGTAGGCTGATTCGGTGCCGCGCCCAAAGGTAGCATAAGGCCGAGTTTGTCTCCAGCGGTTTAAATTGAGTCACGTTCAGTTCTTTTTCGTAAGGGTAATTACCCGTGGTTCCGGATAACCGAATATACCCCTTGGGTTTTCCCCGCCATTTGCCGAAAACAATCACCGGACGTTCGGCCATAACATCCGGAATGCGAAGCGGCTGTACATCGTAAACGTCAAACCCATTAAAGTCGAGCTTGATTCCGGTTAAAACCGGTGATTGAATCAGTTTTCTGAAGTTTTCAGCTTTCTGCACGGCTTCTTCCGGCCGGGTGATAATAAAAGGTTCACCCATGCCGACTCTTGCCATTCCTTCAATCAAGTAGCGGTTGACGCTGGAGCCGATTCCAAAAGCAAACATATTGGCATTGTCGAGATTATTTTGAATCAGGTCAAAGGCTTGGGTTTCAACCGAAACATAGCCATCGGTGGCAAGGATCAGACTGCGTGAAACGCCTTTGCTTTTAGGCAGGGATAGTGCCTTTTTCAACGCGGGTAAAAGCTCGGTACCTCCGCCGCCTCTTTGCTGTTCAATCAGGTCAATGGCCTTGCGAATATTTTCAGATGTGGCCGGAAGCGATTCCGGTGACATAATCGAAGATCCTCCGGCAAAAAGTAAAACATTGAACTGATCGGTCGGTCGCAGGTTTGAAATCAAATCTTTTAACAATTTTTTCGATATATCAAGCGGAAAACCATGCATGGAACCGGAAACATCCACAATAAAGATATATTCCCGCGGTGGAATTTGAAGTTCATTGACCTGTTTCGGAGGCTGCATCATGAGCAGAAAGAAATTTTCCTCCTGCCCTTCGGACAGCAATAACCCCGTTTGAATCTTGCCGCCGGCCAGCCGGTATTTGAGGATAAAATCACGGTTACCGCCGGTTTTTTCAGCATCATCAAGGGTGATGGCAGCCGAAGTCGGTTCCGTATAAAGAATTTTGACTGCATGGGATGGGCAGGTGATGTCCTGAATCGGAAGGCCGGCAGTAAGATTTACGACTATATCGAAAGTATACGGCGGCAGCTGCCCCTGGTGAAGGTAAGGATTTGCCGTCCATTGTTCGACAGAACCACTTTCATCGGATGACCGACCCACATAGCGGGGTCCGACGACCGTTGGAAAAACAAACTCATAAACCGCATCGGTCGGTACCAATAACTCGGTATACTTAAGTTCAACCTGGATCACATCGGACGGTAAAATGTTGGCAACGTTCATCTGAAAAACATTCGGCCGTTGCTGTTCCAGTAAGCTGGCGCTTTTGCCTTCCTGTTTGGCCTGCTCGTATTGTTGGCGGGCTTCCTCCCGTTTGTCTATCTTGGCGATAATGGTACGTTCCCCAATTGTCATTTTCATCCCGTAAACCGCAGACCTTGTGGATGCGGGGAAAACATAGAGTGCTTCCAGCGGCTTTCGGCCTTCGTTTTTATATACCTGGGTCACGACGACATCGGCAATGATACCGGCGAGTTTGACATTTACCGAGGTGGCCTTGAGAGGCAGTTGATCAATATCGGGATCATCACTTTTGACAAAAAAATAGGGTGACAAGGTCTTTTCAACATCGGGAGCAACTTGCGCGCCGGCGGAAATTGCCGTCAGCAAAACCAAAATACCAATAATGGATAAGCGGATATTTGTTTGGGATTTCATTTGTTTTTTCTCCTTTTGTTAAGTGGTTCGGCTTCTTTGTTTTATTAGACAAGAAGGAGAGTAAAAAGTTCCCGAAATTTTGACGGTAATTCTATTTTATAGCGATAATGCGGATACGGATCTCAATAACGGGGGTATTATCATTCGGAAGGGTGGGAAGGGGCATCTGAAGCTCGACAATTTGCTTTAATTTTTCACCCAAAAGACTGTAATGCTTTCGATCAAGCTTTACCAGTATCTCTTTTGGAAACCGGTTTTGCCGCTTGGGTTCTATGTAAATTACCTCACCCTGCAAAGTTTTAATCAAATTTTCTACTTTTACAAGTATTGTTTCATATTCAGCCGCGGTCGATTCCATACCCTCTTTTTTACGCTCCCCTTCTTCCGCCCGGTTTGATGCCGATTGAACCGCGCGTTGCGATTTTGATCGGAGAATCGGCCGGATATAAATCACAAGGTCAATGCCTTTTTCGGCTTTTTCAAAAGGTTGCGGCCCAACCGTCTTTAGTTTAGGACCGGCTTTGATGGATTCTTCCTCAAAGGCCGGTGCAACGTGATCAGATCTATTTTCTTCGGCAAGTTCGATTGCGTTGAAGGTCTTTGAAATTTCGGCAATTTTTTTTGCCGGCGGTTGAATATGGAAAACAAAAAAAATCAAACCCACTGAAACCAAAGCCGCTGCAACCTCCAATGGGACTTTTAGCCGCAAAGGCAGAAATAAAAATCGAAGGACTCTTTCAAGTGGAGAAGTCGATCGAATCCGTTGATGCACTTTTTCGAGAAAATCTGCGGGGGGTTTTTCAGATTCCAGAGAATTTAGTTCCATTACCAAATTTTTTAAAGCAATGCATTCTTGCCGGCATATTTTGCAAAGCGAAAGATGGTGCTTAACGACTTCCTTTGATTTTTCATCCAAAGTGCCGTCGATATATTCCGATAAAAGCGATTTGATTTCGGCACAGTCCATTTAAATCATGTTCCTTAACTTGTTTTTAAGTTCCAGCCGGGCGCGAGCGAGTCTTGATTTTATCGTACCTGGATTAAACCCGGTTATATTTGCAATCTCTTCATAGGACATCCCCTCGATATCTCGTAAAACCAGCACCGTCTTCTTTTCAATCGGCAGGGTATTGATCGCTTGCTGAATCAAACTTGAACGCTCTTTTTTTTCGAGCTTAAGAAGGGGTGACAAGGATTCATCTACAATTTCAGCGCAGCGATTACAACCTTCCGGATTGCCGCAGGTATCAATCGGCATGGTCTTGTTTTCAAGCCGGTATTGCAAAGAATTGAGCTTGTTTTTGCATGTATTGACGGCAATTCGATACAACCAGGTTGCAAATGCGGATTCGAATCTAAATTTTTTTATAGACCGGTAGACTTTGATAAATGTTTCCTGGGTTGAATCATCGGCTTCTTCATAGTCGCCGAGAAACCGGTAACATAAATTAAACACCTTATTTTTATGTCTAAGTACCAACTGATCAAAAGCGGTCTTGTCACCGGATTGAAAGTTACGCACCAAAGCGGCATCTTCTCCGATAAAAGCGCCTGATTTTTCGATCTCACTTTTCATTTACTTAGACAAAAATATTCCGTAAATGTTCCCCTATTATTGCAGGAAGTATCTTTGAACAATTATAAGGCATTATGTATGTTTTTAGAATTGAAATGTTCAATCATATTCACCTCGTGAGATGTGAACGGTTAATGTGAGGAGGTTAAAGACATCTTTTCAGTATCATCGGCCGTTTCTCTTCTTATGATCATTTCAAACTCCGGTTCATTGAATAAAGATTTGCCTCTCAAGTCTTTTCTTTTACCATATGTTCCAGTGAATGTTTTCCTTTTTATATTTATCTTTTGGCTTTGATCTTGTACTTGTAGGTATTCCTAAGGGTATCACATTTAACTGCAGAAGGCACAGACATTCCGGCTCTTACTATTGTTTATAGATCTTCTTTTTTGATAGGCTCACCAGCATATTCGCGAATACTCTGTCGAGTTAATATCAAATCAATAAATGATTGCATAAAGTCTTCCTTTTCTATATCACTACAATAGGTTATGCCTCTGCGTTGTCATTCGGTCCAGGCCAGAAATGGGGATTCCAGGCTACTTCCCATAGGTGTCCGTCAGGATCGGCGAAGTATCCTGAGTAACCACCCCAAAAGACATCCTGAGCACTTTTGACAAGCTTGCCGCCAGCTCGAACAGCTTGATTTAGAACCTCAACGACTTCTTCCTTGCTGGACACAACATGTGCCAAGGCAATTCCACGAAAACCAGTTCCGATAGCGGCGACTTCAGCATCTTCAGCAAGTGCATCCCACGGATACAATGAAAGCCATGATCCTTTGAGCATGAAAAAAGCAGCACCCCCCTCAAAAGGCATACGAGGAAGACCCAGTCCTTTTTCATAGAACTGAGTTGACCTCTCCATATCTTCAACACCGAGGGTAATCATATTAATGCGCGGTTTCATTTTTCATTCCTTTTGGGGCATCGTATAAGAGATCAGTGGCCGCTTAAGTCCACTGAATCGCTTTGATATTAGTTATAGCCTTCTCCAATAAAGTGACTACTTAGGGCCTTGCCCTTAGGCAAATGAAATTCTACACACAACAACACAAATATTATTGCGGTATCGATTTGCATGCAAGAAAAATGTACATCCGTATTATCGACCAACAGGGCAGCGTAAAAATTCACAAGAACATTAAAACTGATATCCATCACCTTATCATAATGCATCGTTCAAGTCTTTGGATTGCACATCCGATATCAAAAGGAAGGGAACCCATCACGGATCAGGTATAATGGATGGGATAATTAAGGTAAAACTCTAAGAGTCCTCATTGTGACTCTAAGATAAATTCAATGAGCTAACGAGTTGAAATGATGAATACTAACATCAACGGTTACGCGTACCAGCACTTTGCCCCACAGAATTTAGACGATATTGGTGGGAGTTTGATGCAGCGGGAATATTCGTGTTCCTACTCATCCGAGGCCCTTACCTGTTCACCTCAATCTATTTCCTATTCGTCCAACACCGTTATTCAATCTGACCGCGTCAGCCTGAGCGATTCTGGATCCATTTCATCTCTTCACCATTTTTTCAATCGCATAAAGACTGAGCTTGGAGAGGCTTTGGATCTGAAAAAAATGGAAAGTTACGGCGGGCATGATGGCATGGATACCCCAGCGGGCGTTGCAGGGCGTCTTTTGGGACGGATCGAAACTGCATTATTCGGAAGCCGGACCAGGCCCGGTCTTGATAGCATTAAAGAAAAGGTGTTGGAACCTGAAACCACCCTTGTGGCTGATACAATGAGTACGGAAATGCCGGTGGATGAGGAGGAAGAGGGGGTCAGGCGTAGAGACAATGAGAGCGGAACGTCTTAAATTCGTTGAAGAAAAAATAGATGTGGCCTTTCGGGAAACACTCTTTGAGCTTTCAGAAAAAAATGAGCAGACGGCCAAAAGGCACCGGTTCGGACAGAAATATCCCCAGCAAGATCTCAAAAGGGTGGATGAGGCCTATGCTCTTATTAAGCGTGGTGTAAATGGCTTGAGGCATCGTGGACCGAAATCAAATGATAACGGAAATCGCGTTTCCATGGTGAGCGCCGGTTATAGTGAAGAGAGGACCGTAAAGCTTGAAGTTATGACCAGGGACGGGGATGCGGTAACTATTGAAATTGGCAAATCTCTCGCCTCGGGAATAACTCGTTTTCAAGGTGAATGTCGGGATGCTTCCGTTAACACAGAGGAACAGTTCGGAAATTTAAATGAGCATTTGGAATTTTCGGTGAAAGGTGACTTGGATGTTGGTGAACTCGACGCGATCGCACAATTTCTTAAAGAGGTGGGGAGCCTGGCAGATGCTTTTTTCGCCGGTGATAGCCAGGACGCACTTGACCAGGCGATACAATTTGGTTTTGATGACAAAGAACTTACCGGATTTTCACTGGACATGACACGCCAGAGAAACAGCTACACCGCGGGTCTGCTGCTGAATAACGTGAAGACGGAAACCCAAGACAGAGGCAGCAACAGGACTATGAACGCTCCCCATAACCAAAATCGTGTAAGGGGGCTTGCCGGAAAGATTCAAAGGGTCTTTAAACATCCAGCATTGGACACCTTCGAACGTCCTGGAGCGGTTATCGGCAAATTGTTGCACGTCTTAGCGGAGGAAAGGCGAACTTCCGGGGTGGATGAGGCCTCTGAGGCTACAGAGAAAAAACCAGCTCAATTTATTAATAATTTTGTTTCAAGGCTTATGGACGGGTGGTTTCCCGAAAGGAGCGGTGAAAGCAAAACACACGGTGCTTCCGGCGAAAGAGAGCGTGTCTTTAGTAATTATTCTGCGTAGGCTAAGTATAAGCAAGCGGTCAAATCAACAATCGCCGGAAATATTTTTTCTTATTTCTAACGGTTACTGAGGCCCGGCCCCTTTCCTGCATAAAACAACATTGTGACTTATCAATTTGAATCCAAAATGTCACAGTATTTGTCATAGCAGTGTCACAGTAATGCGTCACAGCTTGTCATAGCTATGATAAAACATAATGGCGTGTTGGGTCTGTTGACCCGGTTCCTGTTTCGTTAATCAAACCTTTTTCCAAAAAGGCCTTTAAATCACGTTGCAAACTACGTCGGTTCACTTCAGGGCAAAGCTCTTCAAAGTCTTTTATGGTGAGTTTCCCATAGGTTAATAAAAATTCTATGGCTTTCCCCTGCCGTTCGTTCAACCCGTGTTTTTGTACCATAACGTCTCTGCGGATTACCCTTTCACCACGTTCTTTGACCTCAATCATTTGAGTTTCCAGGCCGGTGATAAAATAATCCAGCCATCCGGTCATATCCATGTCGTTTTCACGAACACTTTGGATTTTTCTATAGAAGGTGGATCTGTCACGATCATAATACTCACTGATGGTGAACAACCGCTTGAAATCATATCCTGCCTTGTAAAGACAGAGGGTCGACAACAGCCTTGAGGTTCGTCCATTCCCGTCAAGGAACGGATGAATATGGATCAGTTGGAATTGGGCAATACCGCTGATTAAAACCGGATGGATCTCAAGATCCGAATTAAGCCATTTGACCATTTCAGACATCATGATCGGTATCTCAACAGCTGAAGGGGGTGTATAAATAACCTCGCCAGTTTGAGAATTGGCTACATAATTTTGTATGCGTCTGTAATCACCTGGAGCTGCTTTTCCGCCACGAACGCCTTCTACCAGTTTTCGATGAATTTCTCGAATCATGCCTTCGGTAATGGGATCTCCGCTATCCAGACATTCGGATACAAATTCAAAGGCAGACCTGTAATTCAATAGTTCTCTGGTATCATCCGGATCGGCCTCAGGTACGGCTTCACCTTTCCATAAGCGTTCGGCCTGATCCAGGGTCAACCGCGTTCCTTCGATGTGGGTTGTATGATGAGCCTCTTTAATAAGGGCTTGATTTCCCATATCCCTTACCCAGTCATCGGATAATCTTGCGGCTTCCAGAAATCCCCGGGCCCGTTCGATCTGGGTGATGGCAGATGTCATGCGGTTGGTTATGGTGAATTTGGGGTTGAATCCTGTCATAAATCACCTCCATCGATTATGGCACGTTATGTCAAAAATTTCGTTTAAAAACGGGGAAAAATAACCTAATAACAAGCCATTAGGCGATAAATTCATACCTCCTTATTTTCTCCCTCTTTCGGAGTGCGAAATGCTGTTTGTGGCGCAACAGGAGCAGAAAAACATCATGTACGAAAATGGGCCAATAGAGAGCTCGTCGGAGCGCATGATGTTTTTTCTGCGGTTCGCTTCCTCGGTTTTTTTCTCCATTTTTACCCCTCGGTTTTTCATAAAATTTTTGACACTACCTTGAGATTGTGGGGACAACTCAATTTAGGAGTAACAATGAGTTGTTCAAATGGCAAAGCCTTTGAACTATGACCATGCCCAAAGGGCATGGATTTCAATGCTTAATTTAAGAAAATCTTCAACATGCGCTCGATCAATGCCGCAAATTCCGTTCAGCTTGCCAATAAGTTGCCGCCCCATGTCTATTGCAGATGATCCAGCTTTGCCCACGCGAAGCAAGATTGCAAGCAACTCGGCATCGGTAAGAGATTCCGCACCAAACTGGATCAATTTTTCACGGGGCCGTTCCCCCTCCGGCCATCTTTTGATTGAAAAATTTTTGGGAAGATCAGTCATTGAGCTGTCCCTTTTTCCTCATTTCTTCACAAAATAAATCAAATTGTGTTCGAGCTAATTTCGAAGGTGAAGTTTTTGCGTTCTCCCACCGATTCACAGTAGCGAAGCTGACTCCCAAAGCATGTGCGAGGTCTTCCTGGCTTATTCTAAGCTGTTTGCGCACTTCTCTAACTAATTCTGGAAATTTTTCAGCCCCTGTGGTCATAACTTCACCTTTTCTTCTTTGAATGTTAAATTTCAGATATAACACCTGCTATAACATATGCAAGAAAAATGTCTAATATTGCTTTTTTAAGAGTTGGAATAGAACGACTTGTCACTTATCGAATTTTTTTTTCACGTGAACTTGCATTGTTCTGTAATGCATTAATTTTCTTCAAAGTAATCAGAGTCAATTTTTTATGAAAAGAAGTACTGTTCCGGCAGAAAAAACCGGAATGACACATCCCGTGGCAATGTCACCGCAGTTGGACGCACTTCACTTGAGATTCCTTCATTTATGTTTTTGAAATTAAAATATCCGATAATCATGGTACAATGAATAAAATTGAAGGAATTAGATAAAACAATTGTATTTCCAGGGCAAGGCCGAAATTAATATTGACTTAAAAGGCTCATTCTGATAGCTTATTAATATTATTAATGATTGGACCTGTGGATCCGTCCGGATCAATTTCCAATTCCTTACGATTTAATTTGTTCAAAAGATATCCACATTTACTGATATTCATAACCAGCTGAGAAAAAAAGCAATACGTTTTAATACTATCTCATTACTAGCACCTGTAATTGTATAGCCGAATATAGATTCTGACATGGATCGTGTTTGTTATCTGTTATTTGTTACTCGTTACTGGTTATTTGTTAGTTGACTTTTTGTATTCTCAGAAAGCGTTTGTGACGAGAAGCGATTTCAGCGGCGAAAATCTCTCTTTTTCGAACATCTTTTCATGTGAGGAAGAGATAAGGAAGGAGAAAGACCATGCTTTATACCCAGCAGGATAGATTTCTTACCATCGATACCCCTTTGGGCGAGGATACCTTACTTATTACCGCATTTAAGGGCAAAGAGGGGATATCTGAACTTTTCTGTTTTAAGCTCGATCTGCTTTCGGAAGATCACAGTATAAATTTTAAAGACATTATCGGGCAAAACGCAACGGTTTCCATCACCCTGACCGATGACACCAAGCGTTATTTTAATGGTATTATTTCCTGCTTTACCCAAAAGGCTGGGGAAGCTGAAGCTGAAGTTGGTAGACGTTTTGCCTATTACACCGCTACCCTGGTTCCCTGGCCGTGGCTGCTAACCCGCACACTGAACTCAAGAATATTCCAAAACCTCTCCGTTCCGCAGATTGTCGAAAAGATATTTGTCGAAAAAGGGTTTCAAAGCTACAAACTGCAGCTCAATGACGCATACGAACCCAGAGAGTACTGTGTTCAATACAGAGAGACGGATTTTAACTTTTTCTCCAGACTTCTGGAAGATGAAGGAATCTTTTACTTTTTTGAACATGAGAATTCAAAACACACTTTAGTGCTCACCGATAGCTCCTCGATACTCGAAGCCTGCCCCAAACAGGAATGTGTGCGATATCAGATCAGCAGCAGCAGCCTCCTGGAGGAAGATGTCGTCACGCAATGGGAATGCCGGCAGGAAATGCAGCCCGGTGTCTGTGAATATGCCCTTAATGATTATGATTTTCAAGAACCGAAGGCGAACCTGAGCGTAAGGGCGTGCGGCAAAGAAGACTTTAAATTTGAAAAAAAAGAAATATGCAAAATATACGATTATCCGGGAGCTTACACCAAGCGAAAAGCCGGTGATCGACTGACCCGAATCCGAATAGAAGAGCAGGAAGCAAAAATCATTACCATAAAAGGTGCAAGCAACTGCAGAGCCTTTACCAGCGGGTATCGGTTTGATCTCACGGATTACTACCGTGAGGATATGAATAATCAATCATATGTCTTGACTTGTATCGAGCATGAGATGGCACAGCCGTTTGAAACCGCTTTCGCAATGACAGCGTCGGATGTTTCCTATAAAAACCGATTTACCTGTATCCCTATTACCGTACCGTACCGTCCGGCGCGGAAGACAACCAAGCCGTTAATGCAGGGTACACAAACCGCCATTGTGGTAGGGCCTGAAGGAGAACACATTCATACCGACGCATACGGTCGCGTAAAGGTTCAGTTTCATTGGGACCGAGAAGGAAAATGCGACGACAATAGTTCCTGCTGGATTCGCGTTAGTCAGGGGTGGGCCGGCCAGGGATGGGGGGCGATGCATATTCCCCATGTGGGCCACGAAGTCATCGTCGATTTTTTGGAAGGAGACCCGGATCGCCCGATCATCACCGGACGGGTTTACCACGGCACCAACCTGCCGCATCATTCATTGCCTGATCAGAAGACCAAGAGCGTCATTCGCGACGACTTCGGCAATGAAATTGTTTTTGATGCCACACCGGGGCAAGAACATATGCGTCTGTACAGTCCGCATCACAAGTCAGGCATCGAAATCGGAAAAAGCTTTCAGAATTGGACAGGGAGCGACAATTGTACCTATTATAAAGGAAACAGAGTCACCGCAGGACTTGGAGACAAAGTCACCCTTCAAGGCGGTTACGATGTCAAAGGAACAATCGGCACGGCGTTCACAGCACTAGCTGGATTAAAATGGGATCTGGGTTGGGCGGCTAATTTAAGTCATAATTTTGGTTTTAGTGCTAATTGGAATCGCGGGTCGGTATCTCAGAAATCAAATAAGGATATGCTGTTCGCCTCAAAAGAAGACTGCATCATCGGCGCCGGCGACGAGTTTTGTCTCGCTGCGGGAACAAAGGAACCGGACGCCGGTAACAAAAACAAAACCGTCATTCGAGCAACCCCCGATGGAGTTACCCTTGGATTGGGCGAGGATTTAACGGAGACCGGGGAAGGAATCGGTGAAGGGAATTGGTATAAAAAAGAAGCGCCCTTTGCTTGGGAAAGGGATGTTCTTATCCCGGCAATGGTCTCTATCGGTTTTATAATCAATGCGCTTTCCGATCTAGGAACGGAGGAGGTGCCGGATGGCCAAGGTAAAACAAAAGAAATACCCAAAATCGGGGCTTTTGTTGGGACCTTAGCAGGCGGCTCTGTATTACAAGCACTTGCCTTAGTCTTTGCTTGGAATTTTTACAAAAAGAACCTCAGGGATGAAAAAATTGAACCGGTCAGGCATGTGGCGCCTCCTCAAAAAATCTGGATGCATCGGGAAGGAACCATCGGAATCGTATCCACAAAGGGGGGTGATCTTAACCCAATAGATGGAACGAAGGGGAGAATCGTGCTTGGTGTGAACCAACAAGCGGATGGACAACCCCCAGCGGATGCAGCATGGCGGTACTATGATACTTATGCTACAGTTGATCAACTGGAAAACGCAAAAGCTTTATGGGAACGAAACCGGAAACTTAAGTACGAGGATAGAAAGAACCTGTTAAAAGCATTTTTGAGCCAACCCCTAAATAAAACCCACAAGAAACTCGGCGAAGGCTCCAATATTATTGTGGAGAAAAACCAAATTCGGATTCTTTCAGGGGAGCCGGGAAGAGAGAATTTGGAGATTATGTTAAATAACAAAACCGCTCCAAAGGGAATAGGTCTTCGGGCCAGCAAGAAGGATCAAAAAGATAAAAGTGCCGAGATAGCCATACTTGAATCTGACGGAGAAATCAGCTTAGATAATCAAGACAGAGACGGTATAATCGCTATTAGAAGTAAAAATGATATAGAACTTACAACAAAAACAAATATTTATTTAGATGCCGGAAGCAAGGGAGAAATAAAAATTAGAAGCAAATTCAGTTCCCCAAATTTCAAAGTGTTAAAGTAGTAATGATTTGGGTGCGGCTCTTATGGAGCAAGTTAAATCAACCGGCAATAAAGGCGTTCATCATTATCAGCATAGGATTTACACCACTGC
>JAFGES010000080.1 GCA_016931455.1 Desulfobacterales bacterium
TCAAATCCGCTCTTGACCCATTTATCATTTATAGCCCTTCATATGGCGTTTAAAAGTACATCAATAATATACGATAGCCCTACAACATAATTATTAATATCATCCATTTTACCATAATGATTCAAAAGCAGACTTGACCTCTTCATTCTTTATACCAACCTTCCTGCGGCATTGAATGAAAGCTTGTCGGCTTTGGATTTATCCATTTACCTTCCGGAGTAATTTGCCATTTTGTATAAAAATCCATTGGCGAGCCGGTTTTGTCTATACGATATCCCTCAGGATGAAAACCCACCTGAATATCTGTAGCCTTGTATTTTTTACCCATTATGTTCGCTCCTCATTTTCTTTCATCCTGCTGGTAATTCTGATTTTATTTTATCAACGACCGGCATAACCCGCGCCATCAGGCGTCGGTGTTTATGCTTTGGTTGGGCCTTATTTATTCATATAAATAACAGCCTATTATTGTATTGCCTCAGTAATTGAGGCGTTGAATGCAGAAAAATCAACTGTCTCCTTTATGATTTCTGCTAAACGCATAATAAATTGTTGCTCATCAATATTTCGCTCGTTAACAGCTCTTAATATGAACGATTTGTAGAATTTTTTTCCATTACTATCGTTTGCAATACTGCTATTTTTATAGTCTTGAACGACCGAATTAAGGGAGCGCAACTGAAAAAATTCGTCATTTATCCTTTTATAAATTGTATTGTCCTTTTTATCTAACAAGACTCTTTTTAAATATTTTTCAACACTTGCAATGGGTAAAAATAATTTAGGTAACGTCTTATATTTTTTATTACGTTTACATTCATTTTCTATATCCCCATCCAATATACTTAGAATTTTTTTACCTTCACCAAGTACATTATTTTTTAATAAATCTATTTGCAGTCTTAATACATTATCCCATCCTCCTACAGGAGTAAGATGAACCAGTCTGCTATCATTTATTTTTTGATCTATCAATATACTGTCTACAATAATTCTAGCTAAATCATCTTCAACGAGAAGTAACCAGTCATATCCAGAATGACAATAAACATCTCTTATAGCATAACTTGGATAACATGGATTTGTTACAATAAGTGAATTAACTCCATCACTATCATCCAAGTCAAGTTTGAACATATTGATGGGTTTAATTTTATTAATAACCTCTGGAGAGTGAGAGGTTATATAAACGGTGAGCTTTTCACGGTTAGTTATTAAGTCGTTTAATAAATCAATCAATCTTGAAACAGCAATAGGATGCAGTGCTATTTCAATTTCATCAATAAGCATAAGAGCTGGTAATTTAGGATCTAGTGAACGGCGTACTATGGAGTTATGAATAAAGTGAAGTAAAGAGAGCATAAGAGATTCTCCAGAACTCATACCGTATTGAGAAACAAGAAGATCTCCAGAAAACATGAAATATGGTGTTTCATTTAATCCTAAGCTTTTAACAATATGCTTATTTTTGATACGGACGATTCTGGATTTTTTATAGTGATTTTCATCACCATGTAGAATGAAGCCTAAATTTTTTATAATATAATCATCTGCATCCGATAAATTATCTTCAGTAATTCTACCTGCACTAATGAGATTTTTCACCTTTTCATAGTTTTGAAAGCGAAAACCAAAGAATAAACTGCCCTCATACATACCGTTAATATGAATTTGATTAGTTGGTGTAGGTAAATATACTTTGCTAGGATCAAACTTATCTTGTTTAACTTCCCAACGGTTATTAACACCTTCAAAATCAAATTCAACATAGGAATCTCCATCACCATATCCTATGCCAAACGAAGAAAGGCTGCCTTTATTAATGAGTTGGGCAAATGAATAAATTATTGTGCTTTTACCCGTTCCATTATTGCCAACAATTGCAAAAACTCCGTTTTCAATAGGGAGCTCAAGAACGGCATGATTAATGGACTTAATTTTGTGAATAGTCATTTGAAGTGTTTTATCCATGCGCATACCCTAAAAGAAAAATAATCAGAGATCTATATAATATAGAAATTATATAGAATTAATGAAGATAAATATACTCCCCGCAGTGTTTATCTCCTCGCCCAACGGCAGGTTTAACCGGCAAGGCGGAACGCCTTGTCGGCGTTGAAACCTTTGAAGAAGGGGTCAGGTCTGCCTTTGACCCATTTATCATTCATAGCCCCTCATGTGGCGTTTAAAGGTACATCAATAATACGCGATGCCCTACAACTTATGGGGCATCAACCAATTTGCCGCAATGAGTCAAGAGCAGATTTGACCCCTTCTTGATGCGGTTGTTGGGCAATACTTATGTGAACTTAGAAGTATTTTTCGCTGCATGTACAAGTTCAACCACGTTTTTGTATAATCCCATCTCTTTCAGGAACATATTTATCACAAAGACGCTTCCGTCAGCTTTCAGCCGAAGCGATTCCGCAAATCTGGGCTTTGAATGGCTAGATACGTAAACCTGAAAAAGATACCCAGCACCCGCAAAATCAACTGTGTGGTGGCCTCCTTTCTTGTTTATGAAAGGCATTACAATATGGCTTCTTAGCTTATCATCACTCGGGTACTCAGTTAGCAAAATAGGGTACGAATAATCATCAATCCTTGAATTATCTCTATATATATTCAAAATGGCATTCAGATGCTTTGTACTCAAGGAAAGTACCCCATCCATCTTCCCAGCGAAATGCGTTCTCAAAATTATAGCAAACACGAACTGCTGGAATTTCTTGAAATCTAAATTTTCCCATCTGCTGAAGTCATGTCTTGCTCCTCTATGGTATTCTGAAAAGCATTCTTTCCTGACTGCGCGGTACTCAGGTGAGTTGGGAGACCGAGTTGTCAAAATAAGACTCGCATAATGGTCAAATTTCTGAGTTTCTCTTTCACATTCACTGCACATGAAACTTCCGTAGAAACCTTTTTGCTTCTTGGCTAGCTTCTGATCAGCTCTTGACACTTCCAGAAGCTTATGCTTCTGATCATAGCATTCAGTGTACATCCACTCTGGCAGAAGGTGGCTCCTCTTGTGAAATTCACTTACTTCTTTCGCACAAAGCGGACATGTGAGCATTGTTGCCATTGGTCCTCCGCCACCCAACGCCCGGCATGAGAGGCGCGCGGCTTTTTTGCGCGTCCTGCTGAATGCCGATGTTAGAAAATGTTTTTCATTTAGGCAAAGATTTTAATGCCAAAATAATTCCTATAATGGCGATACTTGTCCCTATTATCCACTGCCAATGGGCTAACCAAAACTTTCCAATCGCCCCTAATAGCTTTGCAAGCAGTGGTTGTTTGTAATGGCCTGATGAGATGATGACCAAGAGGCTATTAGGGTCATTAGGCGGTGGAGGTACGTACGTGCCACGATACCAATTAGTTATTCGTTTTCTAAGGCTCATTTTGCTTTTTTCTAACAAGATATTAGACAATATACTTCCACGCCACGAGGGCCATCACCATTAATGTTAAATAAAAAGGCCAAATTGAGAACGATATTAATGCAGTGCCGATAGCCTTTGAAGCGCTTCCAGATGGAATGATCGCATATAGGTCCGTAGATTCAATTCCTTTGCGATGAAGCTTGTCAATGAAGGAGTTGTATGAATTCCGGATCCTTTTTTCCAAAGCGAGGTAATACGCATCTAACGCCAAGAAAAGCAAGATTGGAATAAACGCAATCAAGGCGTAATCAGGCTTTGATTTGTCTGCAACCAAGACGAGGATGGCTGATGTTATGGCGATACACCAGCCTTTGCATGAGGCGCTATTTGCAGCCATTCGCTGTATTACAGCCTGTGAGATTCCAAGATGCGCTTGGACAGCGTCTGAATTCTCATGGAATGTATTGCTCTCTTTATCTGCCATATTCAATAGTTATTCCTGATTTCAATGGCTTCTTCAATCCAATCCACAATATTTTCCTTGATGTGGTTGTATACATTCGTGCTCTTGGCGTAGGGTGGATCATACGTTTTTACAATTGAAGAAAGCTTTTTCTTTTCGTCTCCTACAGTAAATCCGTTAAAGGGGTTGCTTCCTTTCGTAGTTTTGTTGCCGTCTCGATCCCTCAGGTTGTGAATGTGAATCCCAAGGAGCCCCTTGCCGCCATTCCATCCCTCTTTAATCTCGTAGTTGATCCATTTGCGACCTGCTGTGTTTGCGCCGATTAGGACGATAACACAGGACTTTCCCTTCATCTGCTCGGCAATCCACTTCTCTATTGCGGGGTCACCGCCTGAAGTGACATATTCCCAGTCGTTGTCAGAGGCCAGCTTGTTGCCTTCAATTGCTCCGATACTTCAAACGTTGGCCGCTCGCCAATTATCAGGCTTGTAGTGGAAACTGGAGAAAATCTTTCGTGCCATTGTGTTTTCCTTTCTTTGTCGAACGCCTGCATCACCAGGACGCAAGCGCCTTTATTGCCGATCCGGTGCATGCGGTAGCTATGCGGCACACGTTCATGATACTCTTAGACCCAGGGCGGCTTTGGAAGCGATGATTCGCCTCACGACGGACTCAACTTCTCGACTCTTCTCGTTCAAATCAGCATCAGTAGTGCCGTCATGCAGAATGCGGCTTCGCAAATTGTAGGCCTCTCCGATGACTTTTAACGCCTCACTGTCATCGGGCAGGGTTTCCTTGACCAGCCTACGTATTGCGCTCGAAACAGACTCAGTAGTTAGGGTGGCTGTCCGCCCCATCAACGATGTTTCGATGTGCGGAGGCAACTGTAATGCTTTGATCTGGCCTTTGAATTGCTCTATCGCTGCCGATACATCTACGGTATAACGTTGCTGTTCTGCCAAAGGCTCCATTGATGAAACCAGGCCAATAAAGCGCGATCTTTCTGTCGATTCCTGCCTGGCGGACGCAAAAAGCTCCATTGCAAGCAAGAGTTTCTCATTACCTTTTTCCTTGGACGAAAGCCCTTCATCAATCGCAGTAGCGATACTTGCCAGAGGCTTTCCCAATATGAGAGTAGCATTCAATGTGAAAGAAATTCCCGACCCTTGCCGCGTTCGGTCGTAAACCACGCAAGGCAAAGGGGTCTGATACTGAAGGCGAATTGAGTAGTTTTCAGAAACCGCTCCCCATAATATCCCGAAAGCCACCTCAAGCCCCTTCTTCTCTGCCTCTCCTGCTGTCGCGAACCCTTCAACAAAAATCTCCCACGATCGAAACCCTGACGCTGCGCCGGATTCATCGGCAGCCTGCGATTTTGTCGGGCGGACCCTGACAATGTAGTCGGCATTGGTCAGCAGGCACGCTTCGCCATGGAGCATCATGCGCGTCGAATCATCAAGTAGAACCGACAGCATAGCCCCGTATGGCCTTCTGTTGATGGATTCGACGATCATCTTTATTTCTTTGTTCGTGTTCCTGCTCATCTCGTGTCTCTATCTCTTTGGCATAATAGCGCCGCCGTTCGGCACCGCGATTCTCCTCGACGCAGTCGCCTGGAACAACAAACAGCTTGTCCAGATCCGCATAACATCACTTCTGTCGTGTTATCCAGAAAGATTCCCGCATCATGTTCCTATTCAGATTCATCAAAAAAATCAAAACTGACAATATGTGCCCTACCCTTCCGTTTAATCATGCCCCGGCTTTCCACATTGAATCTGAAGGCAGCCGCGCTCCCCAAAAAAAAGCCGCCCACGTATCCGACACGTGCGCGGCTCGATAAATCATCAAGATTGAAAACGCCCGATTTTTCCGAAGCACTACCCTGCTTCTATCCAAGCACATTCCCAAAAGCCTGCCTTTACGACCATCCGTCAGCGACCATTCCCGATGGCATGTGCGAGTTTGAACCAGATGAAAACCAATATTCAGATTGAGAAGGCGGGCTTACCGCCGCCTTGTCATCATTGGGATCGTAAGCGTGAAAACCTTATTTCAATGTGCCTTCGGCCCTCCAGCGTATACAGGGCCTTTTATGACTCCTCTTTTAAGATCAATTTTGGTGGACAGTGGACAAAA
>JAFGES010000081.1 GCA_016931455.1 Desulfobacterales bacterium
AAAATGTATCGCTAAGACCTGAGAATGCGTATTTCTGGTATGTATTTGATGGAATATCAATGGGATAGTTTGGTCCGACCCCGGATACCGGCCCGGCCCCCGGATACCGGACCGGATACCCGGATAATCTTTACAGACCACTTGTAACTTTGGGTGCAGGTGATGCGCTGGCGTTCGCCCAATAAATAGATGGCTTTGCAATAAAACCATGTGAGTGATAAAATGACTGTAAATTACAATTTCGAATGGGACCCCCAAAAAGCCCATGATAACCGAGTTAAACATGATGTGACTTTTGATGAGGGGGCAACGATATTTAAAGATTCACAGGCATTGTCCGTATTTGATCCAGACCACAGTGAAATTGAAGACAGATGGATAACTCTGGGTATCTCTGAAAAAGGAAGATTGCTGGTCGTGATTCATACATTTCGAGAAGAAAGTGAAAGTGCCGTCACGATCAGAATTATTTCAAGCCGTAAGGCAACGAAACACGAAACCAGAATATATGGTGGATAAACATGAGAAAAGAATACGATTTTTCAAAAGGTGAAAGAGGTAAATTTTTTCGTCCTGATCTGAAGCTGAACATTCCAATTTATCTTGATGAGGAAGTTTCAATTTTTATAGAAAAAATCGCTTCGAAGAAGGGAGTTGATCGATCCTCGGTGGTGAATGAGCTTCTCAAGGGCGATATAAAGCTCGCCGAGGCCATGGAATAAAATCGTTGTCGGCGAACCTGCCACTTGACTTGACCAGAAAATCACCGCGCCTAAATCCCGCAATGAGACTGGCAAGTCAGTTTTTTCGTTATGCGGTGCGACGGTAGTCGGCCAAAAGTAAAATTCGAATTGGGATAAAGTTAAAACATAAAGAGTGGTTACAACATAGGGGAAAAGCTCCTGATTTACGAGAAATCTTTGATCCTCCCGACGAAATAGTACAAGCAGGCTTAAATGGTGATCTCGTATTTTTTGTAGGTGCGGGCGCATCAATGCTTCTTGGTTTACCATCTTGGTCTGATTTGGAGCAAAATGGGAAATGGGGGGGAAATGGGGGTCGGGCCACGGTAACTATCTGAATATTTGTAGAAAGAAGTCTAAAAACAGCTGCTTTTTGGTCTTAAACGTTCAATTTGGGGCATTAAATATCGAGTTTAAGAATATTTTATGAAACAATATTTTGAATATTTTGCTTAAAAAATCATTCTTAGGGTCAGAATGAGTTGCTTAAGACGATTTTAGAACCTATTTTCTTCATCATTTGTCGTTATTATAGTTAGTTATTGTGGTCCGATCCCAGGCACTAGTCGACCATAGGCACCAGCCCAGGCCAGGCACTATGCACGCGGGCCCTCACAAAGCTACCGGCCCCGCCGGTAGATACTTACTTACGGTTATCCGAACTATGGATTAGTATTAAAGTCCTTGCAAACAGGTGCCTGAAAATTATAATATTTTTGTGGGTGAATTGGGTCAGGGGGTTGAAGAAGGGCGGTAGTCTTCTCAAATCTATAATGTTATGGATTCTTTTTATTTTAGCGGATATCTAGGTGCTACAAGCTCTTGCGGGATGCGAATGAAATATGCAGGATGAAAACAGGATATCGATGATATCAATTTATATTTGTGAACGTTCCGCACGGATGTTATTCCATATTCGACGTATTCCATGCCGAGAATATGATAATACGAAGGATAGGACTCGTGAAATTATCAAAGGTTGATAATATCGTTACCAGAATCAAGAACAATCCGGTTTTATCAATTTTAATTACTATTGGGATAGCTGTAATCGCTCTCGCTACATTCACTGATGCTATAGAGAACCTACTAAAAACGGTACACAAGATAGTAGGAACCCCGTCTCCTGTTGATATCACCGGTAAATGGAGGACGGCAGAGAATGAAGAAACAAGCGCTACTTATTTTGATTTTAAGGTTGTGGATAACAACCTATATGGAACAGTATGGGTGTCTCCCTCTTTTTCCATGCAGCATAGCGAAAGCGGAATCTTGGAAGGCCGGATAATTGGTAAGCGGGTTTCATTTACTACGAAAAACAAGTATATAAAGGAATTTGGAGTTTACAATTTTGAAACAAAGCAAAAGGCCCCCGATATTATAGCAGAACTCGTTGTCTACTACGACGGTGAGATAAGGGGGGACGAAATACACTTCAGAAGACAAACTGGAAGTGGTTACTACAAGGAGTTTATTGCCAAAAAGATTGTCGACCTAACTGAGATCACAACCGCGAGAAAATCGCCGGGGAAAAAGGATGTTTATTCGTTTGTATATGCTCTCCCCGGCCATACAGGCGGTGTTCGATCCTTGTCATTTGGGCCGGACCAAGGAAGGTTTCGGTCCGGGGGGCTTCGGTTAGCGTCGGCAGGCGTAAGAGATGGCAAGATCAAGTTCTGGGATATTGCTACCGCTGAGGCTTGCGGGGAAAAAGAATTAATGTCAAATTTGGCGATGGAGACATCGGTATCCTCGGCAATATCCAATGAGCATATAAGTACAAGTACGGATAGCTCAAAATTAAATCCGAATGAACAACCTATATATGTCGCATATAGGCCTAAAACAAGAGAGGGAGGCATAGATTTAATAACGGTAGGAGTGTCGTTGGATCGACGAGTCCTGAAGTTTTTCAGTTGGTACTTTTGGCCAGGCGGCGGTAGTAGCGGAGGAGGAAGCACGCAAGAAGTTTTGGGCACCATAGGACTATTGAGTATTTGCGGTGATTCTTACAAGATAGCCACAGCTGAAACCGAGGGGGATGAAAATTTTAATATCAATATTCGAAGTTCAAACGGAACCAAGCAACATACATTACACTGTGAAGACATCATAACCGCGTTAGCGTTTAGCGAAAATGGGAAACTGCTTGTCTCAGCAGAGGGCATGGAATCGAAGGAAACTACAATTAAAATGTGGGACACTGACACCGGGGGTATTATAAGGAGAATCTCGTCTCAAAGGCCTGTTAGTCACCTTTCTATCAGCGCTGATGGTAGTTTACTGGCCTCAGGAAGTGATAACGATGGTCAGATAAGCATTTGGGACACAAATAACGGCACAGTGAAATTCGCGTTGTCTTCGGAGCCAGATAAGGGGGTTACCGTCCTGTTATTCAGCAATACGGGAAAGTTTCTGGCTTCCGCGGGAGTTTCTTCAGATACTATCAAACTTTGGAACGTATACACGGGTATGTTAGACCATGAAATAAAAAATGAGGAGCCTGTCGGTGCACTATCTTTTAGTTTCGATGATCGGCTCCTTGCAACAGGAGGTTCGGCGAAGGGCAATATCAGAGTTTGGGCTAGACCCATGAAGTAACAGATAACGCAATGTGGGGAAGTTCTAGGGTAATAGAGGACGTTCGTGCAGAATATTCTTAAATAAAAAGTTAAATATAAATTCCTGCACTTCAGTGCTTGACTCGAATAATATCAGTAGAGAAAAAGTAGAAAAGCACTGAAATCAATTTGAATTTATGAACGTTCTGCATGAACGTCCCATATTACACACATATTACAACCATGCTCCAGGAATGGGACTCGACCAGTTTTCCGAAATAGGTCTCTAACTGATCCGGGGTCAACTGGTCGGGACAACAATCAAAATAGTCTCTGATCCGTCGCACCGCCCTGGAATAGGCATCAATCGTTTTTTCGCTCTTGCCCTGAAGCTTGAGCAATCTCAGGTGACGCTGGTAGAGTTTGTTAAATCGATTTACTTCCGATCTCTTCATAGTGTATACTCCTTTTTTGTAAATGCCCGGATTTGAGCAGATAATTGGAGTATACATTATTTTTGATTTTTTCGCCGCATAGCGGCTTCGTTCAACATCACATTTAAGATTGACGGGCAGGGGCGGGCGGCCTTAACTATTTAAACATCCTGGGTTCCTCATAGGTCGTAGGCCTTTGAGCTTTCGGTTACCCTACCCGCACCTTAATGTAGCGTTGGTCAGAATAGAATGAATTAACCATGCTTGAATATTCAGAATATATGAAGATGCTGATTGGCCTTATTGCTATAGTGAATCCTATTGGTGCTATTCCAATATTTATTTCTCTAACATCTGAGTTTGATATTTCTGAACGACGCACTGTTTCTAACATTGCTACGTATTCAGTATTAACTATCTTACTTTTATCCCTATTTATCGGTGAATTTGTTTTAAATTTTTTCGGTATAACAATTAATTCATTTCTTGTTGCCGGCGGATTACTTATTCTGTTAATGGCCATCTCTATGATGCATGCAAAAACAAGTCGAATCAAACGTACTGCAGAAGAGGCAGAAGAGAGCGAGGGAAAAGATTCGATCGCAGTTGTTCCATTAGCAACACCGCTGTTGGCAGGGCCAGGTGCTATCAGTACCGTTATCCTTTATGCGCACAAAGGCATAGGCTTTAGGCATTATTTAATTGTAGGGCTAATTATATTAACTTTGACTTTACTTTTGTTTATAGTATTCAAATTTGTTCCATACATTTCAAAATATATAAGTCAAACCGGTATAAATGTTTTCACAAGAATAATGGGGTTAATTTTGGCAGCTATATCGATAGAATTTATTACAAGTGGTCTTAAGGGGTTATTCCCTGCTCTTATGTGAAGCAACTGCCCAACTAGGCTTTTGCAGCGGAGCGCAAAAAGCCGCGTCCGCTGAAAAGCGTCGTCCCTGGCGGCTGCGCCGCCAGGAATGCGGTGCTGACTAGGTCCAGTACCGCATTAAACTGTATTTAAAAATTGCTTACAATCCGGCGATAGCTATTTACTGTCACCTCAAATCACATTCACCTTCTAGTCTCAAATGATAAAAAACGTTAAAAAAATACTCTCCATATAGTCCATAAGAGCATTTTGCGGTCTATATATGGAAAAATTTGGTCTTGAAAAGATGATAAACATTCATTATCTGTGGTTCACAGAAAGATCATTAAGTTATTTTATGGTCTATATGCGAACCAAAGGAGAGGCGATGCCAAAGCCCATCAAACGCACCTACTCACGCTATTGCCGCGATGCGGCTGCCTTGTTCGGCGCGTTGATCCGCGAAGCGCGTAATAAGCGCAAGCTCACCGCTCAGGAATTGGCCGACCGCGCTGGTATTTCCAGAGGACTGCTGCAACGCATCGAAAAAGGCAACCTCAAATGCGAAATCGGGGCCGTATTCGAAGTGGCAACCATTGTCGGCGTCAAGCTGTTTGATGCCGATGAAAGCACGTTGACGAAATACCTACTTCAAACCAAGGAAAAGCTGGCGCTCCTGCCAAAGTCTGTTCGCAAGAAATCCAAAGCGGTGCGCGATGACTTCTAAGACAGAGAAAGAAGCCTTTGTCTGGATATGGCTGCCGGATGAAACCAATCCTGTCGTAGCCGGACGGCTCTGTTCAACTACGGTAAAAGCTACCTGGATCGTATCGGTGATAGCAAACCTGCGATCGCGATTTACGAACCCGAATTGCCGCTAAAGCCTGGGGTGTTGCCATTGCTCGAGGGCTTGACCATAACCGGCGACAACAATCTGAGTCAACTCAAAACATGCCTTGAGACCGCGCACAACTTCTTTCTTTCTGAGGAAGAAGCCCGCGAAACGTTCGGTGACCTGACTGCCGCAATCGAACAGCATTGGGAAGCTGTCTGTGAAGAAGCTGAGTTGAATGAAGTGGATAAGAAACTTCTTTGGAGACGACAGTTTCTAAACCCCTATTCGACTGAGCAATAGGCATTATCCCAACGTTGCATAAACAATGACACAAAATAAAAGTAATGTATCGATTTCAAATAAAATAATAGTAAAATAGAAGGCAAATATGGAATGTGCCGAATTTTCCAGTATCAAGGGTTTATTTACTTCATTGTTTACCCTACGGGAAAGCCGGAAGACTCCAGATCCGGCGTTTCCAAGAGGTCGCAGTAGGGTCACTACGGCTTCCCCCTTGGTGCCTTGGATCTGAAGCCCTCCGGCTTTTGCAACGTTGGGGATTACTTTTGAAAAGTGGAGGGGCTGCTCGAAATAAAACCACTAAGATGCTTGCATAGAGATCAAACCAAGGTCACTTTATATATTTATGGATTCTGGCTTTCTTTAGCAATCTCCTCCGGACTCATCGTCCAAAATGGAGTCCCATCTTTAGTCAGGCGCACTTTGAATTCAAAATAGTCACCCCGCTTCACTTTGGAAGCGATAAAAAACTCCTCTTCATTTCCTTCAACCCAAACGCCTCTAATTGTTACGTTGTCACCCTTCCGAATACCGATTTCGTCGGAATCAATATACCATTTGGGACCCAAATGAACCGTAATGATATCTTCATCCGGATCACGGACAAGCAAAGCAATCCCGGGTGACATACCGGGAAACGGAACGATTTCCTTGAAACCCACCACAACGGCTTTGAATTTATCCCTCTCGGTCGCAACATAAAGTTTGTTGTAGGCACTATCTTTCTCCCAACCGCCCATATCTTTTTTTTCTTGGCTATTTACAAACTCGTTTGAAATAAACAAGCCTGCTGTTGCGATGACGATTGAAATCATTAAAAATTTTTTCCAAGCCTTGATCATATTATCCTCCATCTATGATTCATTTACGAAACAACCACATGACCACTGAAACGATAATACTTATCAAAATCATTGTCGTTATTGGAAGGTAGACCTTCAAATGGGGCTTATTGATGATAATGTCTCCGGGTAATCGCCCAAAAGGCAGTTTAACCATCCACGGCCAGAACAGTCCGATAATAAGGAGCACAATTCCGCCGATAATCAGGACTTTCTGCATTTTATTCTCCCGCAAACGTCTTGAAAAATAATAAAGATGGGGTCTTTTATTATGCGCCTTGATTAAAAAACAGATTTAGGCGTCGGCAGCTCTTGCTTTAAAACGGCAATCAGATCCTTCTGATCAAAAACTGAATATCCGTATGTCCGCGCGATCGATTCATCTTCAGATCCTACATAACCCCAAGCAGCCAAAATCAAACCAAGAATCTTATTATGCGTATTAAAATGCAAATCTATTTGTCGTAAATTTGAAATCGAATCGTCTATAAAAAGGCACTGCGGTTGCTTAAAGCAGACGCGAATCTTGCTTAAATTCTCAATTTTTGTCGCACCTTCATCCGAAGCGTATATATTTTTTTTGCAGACTTTCAAACCAAAATGATGACATAAGTCAAAGGTTGCCGATAGATTTTTATTGGTCAGGATAACGACCCGCTCGCCGCCGTGTTTAATCAACTCATCCCAAATCGGTTGGTAAGGGGCATTGAGCGCAAACCATTTTTCCTTATCTTTTTCAAAAAAAAGTCCTCGGGTCTTAAAAAAACGTCTCTTGCACCAGGTGGATGAAAAAACGGCATTGCCGGCCAGATATTGATATTCTTTTGCCGTAAGTATTCGATGGGGCGTGCGCAAGTAGTTTTCAAGACACCAATTCATCAATAAAAATGCATCACCGGCCGAGTGAAAGTGAAACCGGTTCAATTTAAAAAGGCCTATTAAATTTGCCGGCAGCCCCTTAAGTGATGTCATCAAGCTACCCGTTACCGTATTATAGGCAGTCACCACGACTTCATCAAGAGAATTTAAAAGTACGCCGTCAAAATCAAATATCAACATGGCTCTATTTCTCCGTATCTATTCATCGGGATCTATTTAACGGGCTCTTTTGACCGACCGTCTCCCTTCATGATCTCTTCAAGCTCCGACCCGTCAACAATCTCTTTCTGAAGAAGCAACTGCGAAACGCTTTCTATTTTACTCCAATACTGATTTACCAATTTTTCAGCTTTTTCCTTCGCATCTGCAATCCACTTTATAATCCGGTTTTCCACTTTTTCTTGAAACAGCTGTTTATTGATATTCCGGTAAAGGGTATCAAGGTGAACATAGCCCAGTTCATCGTCCATTCCCAGGCTGGTGATCGCCAGATAGGCTTGATAAGTGGCCTGTTCCAGATCATTTGCCGCACCGGTATCGATCCCTTTTGGGCCGAATTTTTTTATATTTGCGATCCGCCCGGCAAGCATGACGCAGATATTATTAAATATCTCTTCTTTGGAAACATTACCTGGAAAATCTTCAGCAGTGTAAGAAACAAATCCCTGCGTCTCTAATCGGGGTGCAATGGTCACCTGCTCGATTTTGATATCCGGAAGCAAAATATAGGAAATAACCGCATGCCCCGCTTCATGAAAGGCGGTTTTTTTGAGTTCTTCTTCAAGATTCCGGAAATGCTTCTTTTCAAGTTTATAACCATACTTAATATTGTTGATCTGCTCAATGAGAATTTCTTCGGTAATAAATTCCAAATTCTGACGAATGGCATAAAGCGAAGCTTCTTTACCTATGCGCTTGAGTTCATATCCGCTCATCCCTGAAATATAACGTACAACTTTATCAACATCAATTTTACCGTCATTGGGCTTCTCTAAAATCTTTTCGATAAAAAATCTTCGCGCCTCCCGGTCAAGCTCCGGAACCTCCACAAAAGTATCGATTCTACCGGGAGCAATGATAGCCGGATCAACTTCCTCTCTATTTTTGGCCGTTGCAATGGTAAAAACAAACTCAAAAGGATGAGATGAAAGAGCATCCAACTCCATGGCCAATGGGTCGGAAGGCATATTGGCATAAACCCCCTCAATGATCCCTTTGATATCGACTTCATCCAAAAAAACGATGCTTGGTGCGAATTCCTTGGCTTTGTGATAGGCCCGCCGGATGTAGTCGGAGTCAAAGAGATCACTTCCGGACACATAGATATATGGAAGTTCCGCTTCTTTAGCAAACGCTTTGGCCAACATCGTTTTACCCACTCCTGTCGGCCCATACAGCAACATTCCTTTGGGCATATCGATATCGAATCTTTTGACAAGGTTGGGATCTTTCAAAATGTTTATAATCTGTTTCAAAGTTTTTTTAATGGTTTTATTTCCGGCAATATCATTAAAACCCACCGCGGAAAACTCTACCCGGGGACGTTCTTCTCGAAAAAGCAATTTGGTTGTCGGAAGCTTTTTGAGTTCAGCCTCATCCAGAGTAAAAACGACGGTTTCTCCGTATTGATGTTCTTTCCATACGAATTCAACCGTCTGGTTTTTTCTGAAAAGCTTCCGGGTTAATGTTCGGCTCTCTTTATAGAGTCCATCTAAAAACGATTTGGCCTGTTCGGATAGCTGGTAAATAACTTTATTCGGAATTGTTTGATTGGCCCTGACAAATTGAGTCACTTTATAAAGCAGTTCATCCGGTAATTTCTGGCGGATCCGTTCAGCATTGATATAAGGCGAGAATGATAGCGTCAGTATTTTAACCAATTGTTCGGGATCTTGATATTCTAATTCGATTTTAATTTTATTCATGAAATGTTTTGAAAACCGTTTTAAAGATTCCCGACCGATTCTAACCATTGAATCCATCCCGAGCTTGTTAAATATAACAATGTAATTACGGGACATCAACGCCAGAAGTTTGGGCTCAATCGCACTGTCAATGATATCATAGATCAGCTTCTTCTCTTTGGAAACGGCGTCCATCATGACAGCTTGAGCTCGCAGCTTATTTTTTTTGAAAGTATCTAAAAACTCTCTATTCTGATAAAAGGCACCCCCAAGCGATGAAGTAAAAATGATAAGTGCTTCACTGAAATCGACTCCGCCTTCTAAATCCGTGCGGGTAATCCGGTCAAGCAGGGCTAGTTGCACCTGATTATCCGCATTTTCAATCTTGTCAAAAAGAATGACGGCTGCAGGATGTTTCTTGATAAATTTTGTAAGTTCTCCCTCCTGGATGCCTTCAGGGGAAATTTTTTGACCCAAAAGCTTATCTACATCTTCCGCTGCAGCATATTGTCCCATATCAAACTCTTTGAAAGTTTCGAATTGATCCAATAAAACCGCCAGCGATTGAGCTAAATAAATTTTTCCGACATCCGGCGGCCCCAGAAAAGTAAACACTGCTTTGGGGGGAGTTTCAACGGGCCTATAAGTCATGTGGATCAAATCATCCACAACTTCGTCAATCGCATCGTCTTGATCATATACAATCTGTTTGAGTTCGGCCCTTATTTTTTCAAATTCCAGAATAACACTTGCATCAGATTCTTTCATCCCAGCTCCCAATAAACTTTAGTTTATTCCTTTGGTTAATTTGCGAAGCAATCTATGTGCTCCTTTTGATTATAACCCACGAGGATGGGCAACGGGAAGCACTCGAAAAATCCCCTTTGTATGAAAATGATTGCAGTTGTGCTTTTGAGCGAGCATTGTTGCACCCGTCGTTGGATCAATTATTTTATTCCGGTGGAGAACCACGATATGAGATCCACATACCCAACCCTTGGGGTCGGGTTTTGCCAAAATTTTATAGGGATTTGATTCCGTATAGTAAGTCAGAAGGAACAAATCATCAAGCGCGATGAGCTCTTGCATGTAAAAACCTAACTTTCGAACATCCGTTGGGCAATAAGCTAATTTTTGCCCCCAAATTCGTAAAGCTTCAGACCAGGATACCGGATCCTGAGTATTGATCAACCCTTGAAACACCTCCGGGTCTGTATGAGTTAAAATTGCCAGTGCAGTTGAAACGCAACGGGGTCCGTGTTGCCGTTTTCCTATAAATGTCTGCTCTCTGAAAAATCGTTCATCACGCATGGGCCAAAGTTTTGATGTTAAATCATAAGTCATGATGTATCTGCCCTAAAATATTTAATAACAAAAAATTAATCACTTGTAAAAAGACCACCATTTGATACACATAAAAATATCGAATTTTAACATTGAAATTGACACGGTCAAACTTTTTTGACGGTAAAAAATCAGCTTATTAATAAGGCACGCATCAGGCAATTTAAAACAATATGCTCATTCTGATCCATCCGCCGGTTGTAAAGCCAAGTGAACCTCCACCAGGGATAGCAAAACTGGCCGGGGCATTAATACATCATAATATCCCATACGGAATCCTTGATGCAAATCTGGAAGGTATTCTGAGCCTTCTTAAGCTACCGGTACCGACAAACGATACCTGGACCAAACGCGCTTCCCGCCATCTTCCCCGGACATTGAGGGCTTTAACTCAATGGCAAGCTTATGAAAATATCGGACGTTATCGAAGTGCCGTCATGGATATTAATCGGATTCTTCAGATAGCCGGCCGGCCGCTTGGAATGAAAGTCAGTCTGGCCAATTATCAGCACCGAAATCTATCTCCGATCAGGAGTTTGGATTTACTTAAAGCTTTTGAAAACCCGCATAGTAATCTTTTTTACCCTTATTTTGAAAAACGTTTAACAAGACTCTTTGAAAAAGAAAAACCTTCCCTTGTGGGATTTTCTCTAAATTTTTTGAGCCAAGCCTTATGCACATTTGCCATGATCGGTTTCATAAGGCAAATCAGCCCCGGCTTAAAAATCATTTTGGGTGGTGGACTGATCACATCCTGGATCAAAAGCCCTGTCTGGAATAATCCCTTCAAAGGTATAGTGGATGAGCTGGTTTGCGGTCCCGGCGAAAAACCGCTGCTTTCCCGATACGGCATATCTATGCCGAAAAACCATTATACCCCTTCATATAAGGGTTTTTCGAGATATAATTATCTCTCTCCCGGATTTATTTTACCGTACAGCGCCTCAACAGGATGCTACTGGAACAAATGTTCCTTTTGCCCGGAACGTGCTGAAAAAAACATTTATCGGCCGGCACCTGTGCAGCAGGTTCAAAAGGACCTTCAAAGCTTAATTAATAAAAACCGGCCGGCACTGGTTCATTTTACGGATAATGCCGTTAGCCCGAAGCTTTTAACGACACTTGCAGATGCCCCTCTCGGTATTTCCCAATTGGGTATTCCATGGTATGGATTTGCCCGAATATCACCCCTGCTGGCGGATTTGGATTTTTGTCTAGCGCTGAAACGATCCGGATGTGTCATGTTGAAACTAGGCCTTGAATCAGGTGATCAAAGGGTTCTTGAGCATATGCAAAAAGGATTTGATCTTCAACTGGCTTCTCAAAATTTGAAAATCTTAAAGAAAGCAAAAATTGCTACCTATATCTATCTGCTTTTCGGAACTCCTTCCGAAACATTGACCGAAGCTCAGCATACTCTGGATTTTACCGCTCAACATAGCCATACGATTGATTTTTTAAACCTGGCCATCTTCAACTTGCCGGCTTATGGTCCTGATTCACAAAAATTAGACACCCGAAAGTTTTACGAAGGAGATCTTTCACTCTATAAAAATTTCATACATCCCAAGGGCTGGGATCGATACGCAATAAGACAGTTTTTAGATAAGAAATTCAAGCGAAATCCCGCCGTAGCCTCAATTCTGCGAAAAGATCCACCTGTTTTCACCTCCAATCACGCTCCTTTCTTTTTAATGATAAGGAACATAGATCAAAATCAGGATCGAAAAATTTAGTTTTTCCTGAATATTGGACGATAGGCTTTAAGAGTTTTGCCCAAAATTCGATCAACTGTGTATAAGTCTATTCTTTTATCTAAAACAGAGGGTAAAAAAATTAAGCCTGAAAAAAATAATTCGGACAGGATAGCTATGAATTTAAAAAAATGGAAAAATAAGATTAAATGGGTGGCAATCCATTGTCAAGGGATGTTAAGAAAAATCCGACCCAAGCCGGAGGCAAACGCGCAAGGTTATTATCTTACTCAAAAAAAAACTTACATCGTTTATATCGAAAAACTCCGGGACATATTTCTACAGAGCGTTTTCCTATTATGTTTCACGACGGCACTGACTGCCGTTTTTTTTTATTTAAGTAAAATGTTATGGTATCTCTACATAACGGTGCCCGTGGGGCAACGTTATGTAGAGATGTACGCGGAAAAAGCTCAAATCATCGGTGATATTTTTAACAGAAACCTTTTGAGTTTTGCTTGTGAAATTACTCTTTCCGCTTTTAAAATTTGTTTGGCAATCGGCGCTTTCAGTCAATTTTTCCATCTCACTCGTTTTTTCTATTTACCTGGAGGTTTTCTATACAAGATAATTCTCTGGGGGCTCCCCCTGACGGCCACAGTCGCTATGCATCTACAATATTTATATGAATTCGAACAGTTCAACCTGCTCTACGGCCTATCTATAATTCCCACGTTGTGTGTTTTTACGCAGTGTTTTGAGTTTACATATGAGCTGTTGCCCGAAGCTGGGCATTTGATAAGCCAAGCCCTATATACAGCTAAAAATATCATTCCTCTTAAATTTTCCGCTTTAAAAAAGCAGATGAAAAACTTGATCGATAAGATCAATGCCTCATAATTTTTTATTTTTATTAATAAGTAGTTGACTGGGTGAAAGGAAAAATAGACATTTTAATAAATATTTTATGAATATTTATTTTTTTTTGGACATAAATAAAATTATATTATAGAGTTATTATAAATGAATTTAATTTAATTAAATAATGATAAATAAGGCCAATGGTCCTGCCATCCAAATTTTCTATTTTTCTATCGTGCTTCGATAAATGACGAATTATAAAAAAAATGAAAAATTTGATATCACGCAATGGGGATGGTGGATAGCCTTTCTCCTTTTTATTCTTTTTTTATATTTCTGGGCTCAACTTTTTCCTACCAAAAATCTAAACTACTACCGGATTGATTATAGCCGATTTATCGAGCAGTTGAATCGTAATAATATCTACTCCGTCTTGATCAAAAATTTGGAGGTCAGCGGAGAATTTTTTGAAGAAATCGATGTTGATTTACCGGGAAAAGCCGGAATAACTCCGGTTAAACATTTTCAAACAACATTACCTTCTTTTCAGGGTGAAGAACTGCTTGCAAAACTGGAACAAAAGCAGGTCATCATTAGTATCGAGCCTCCGGATAAGGGTTTAATCTTCTGGGAAATTTTAGCCAGAATTCTACCATGGATACTGATTATCGGCATCTGGATTTTGATCATGAAGCGATTTCGAATGGGTCCGGGAGGACAAAGCGGTCTTTATTCCTTTGGAGCAAGCAAAGCAAAACTGCATGATGTAAAAAAACCCAGTATCACGTTTAATGATGTCGCCGGAGTTAAAAATGTAAAACATGAACTTCAGGAAATAATCGATTTTTTGAAAAATCCGGATAAATTCAGCAAAATCGGCGCTAAAGTCCCCAAAGGAGTTTTATTAGTCGGCCCACCGGGCACGGGTAAAACATTGCTGGCACGCGCCACTGCCGGTGAAGCGGGCGTGCCTTTCTACAGTATCAGTGCATCGGAGTTCATCGAAATGTTTGTCGGAGTCGGTGCTTCGCGCGTCAGGGATATGTTCGAAAAGGCAAAAGCCTCCCAGCCAAGCATCATCTTTATTGATGAAATTGATGCCGTGGGGCGCACAAGGGGTACGGGTTTTGGGGGAGGCCATGATGAAAGGGAACAAACACTCAATCAGCTTCTAAGTGAATTGGACGGCTTTGCGCCTCACGAAGAAGTTATTGTGATGGCGGCAACAAACCGGCCGGATGTTCTTGATCCGGCGCTTTTGAGGCCGGGTCGCTTTGACAGGCATATCGTCATCAACAAACCCGGCTGGAAAGAACGTAAAGAAATTTTAAAAGTCCATGTCAAAAATAAAGTATTGGAGGAAAACGTTGATCTTGAGTACATCGCAAGAGGCACTCCCGGGATGACCGGTGCGGATTTGGAAAATATGGCAAACGAAGCCGCTCTCGTTGCAATCCGGAACAATAAAGAAAAAATCGATATGGCGGACTTTGAGGAAGCTCGGGATAAAATCCTGATGGGTTCGGTCAGAGAAGAAACAATCACTGATATGGAAAAAAAGATCACGGCCTATCACGAGGCCGGCCATACGTTGGTCGCCTGGCATCTGCCCGACACGGATCCGATTCATAAAGTCAGCATTATCCCCCGCGGAATGGCAATGGGTGTCACGCAACTCTTACCCAAAGAAGACCGGCATTTCTATCCCAAAACCTATTTGATGAATAAGCTCTGCGTGGCGCTCGGCGGCAGAGTCGCAGAGAAAACGGTTTTTAAAGAATTTAGCAGTGGAGCCCAAAACGACTTAAAAGAAGCAACTTCTTTGGCGGAAAAAATGGTTGCACAATGGGGAATGAGCGACAAGGTAGGTCCCATCAACCTCGGAAGAGGAGAAGAACACCCATTTTTGGGCCGAGAACTGGCTCAACCCAAACGCTATAGCGAACATATGGCTTGGTTAATGGATCAAGAAATCAGAAATTTGATAAAGGAAGCCGAGTCAAAGGCGGAAGCAATATTAACGCATAACAGAGAGGCATTGGATGACCTGGCCGAAGCTCTCTTAAAAGAAGAAGTGCTGGACAAATCCGACGTGGAGCGCATAATCAAAGATTCGATTCCCAAATCGTGCTGAAGTCTTTTTTTCCAATCCGGTTTATTCAAAATTTTTCAAAAAATCATTCGCTTCCTGAATGGATCGACTCATATCGGTAATCAGCGTATCGACCTCAATTTCAATATTTCCTACCTCCCCTTTAAGGGCACCGATCGCCTGAGCATTTAAATTATGCTTAAGGTAAAGCACATAATCTCTCAGCCGTTTTAAGACCGGCTCCATTCTTGACTGGGCTTGGGTCATAGCTACATTGAGACGAGCATACCGATCCATAGTGTCTTTTAGAGACCGTCTGCTTTTTGCTTTAAATGTCTCATTGTTCATTTCATCGATTTCATTTTTCCATTCCTTGAAAAGATCTGAAGCGATCTGTTCGACCTTTTCAATTTTATCGGTAACAGATTCCGCCCGCTTTTCACAAGATTCATAATCGTCATTGAGCTTATTATAAAATTTCTCGAGGTCTCCCCCTTTAAATCCATAAATTTCTTTTATTCGTGTAAGCGCGTCTTTGAATTCTTCGGAAGCCTTTTGTTGTTCCGTACGAGCTTTTTCCACATTGGATTTAAGTAAATGCCTTTTTTCCTTACCTAACTTCTCCCAAACGGCATAATAAGTGGTCTGACATCCAAGGGCAAATACAAAAGCAACTGACAGAATAGAAAAAACAAATTGAAATCGTCGGATCATATTACCTCCTGTTATTATCGTTATTCGTTGAATCCATCCTCCCGTTTTATTTGATCGATTTTATGCTTAAATCAGGGCGCAAGCGAGTGTTTATATAAAACGGTCGGATCCAAACAGGCCTCTGCCATTTCAACCAAATGACGATGATGAGTGAAAAAAATAATTTGAGTACGCCGGCTCAACTCCGCCAGAACCTGTAGAGTGGCCATTGCCCGCTGATCGTCGAACTTAATCAGGATGTCATCAACAATAAACGGCATGGCTTCATTTTTCTCCAAATACGCTTCAAGGCTTGCCAACCGAACAGCCAAGTAAAGCTGATCGGCCGTTCCCTCGCTCATGCCGCCGACATTTACTAAATCCTTGCCTCCCGGGCGAACACCCACCAAGACCGCATCGCCTTTTTCGTTAAATTCCAGTCGCAGGCCTTCAAACGACCTTAATGTCATGTGGGCAAAAAGAGCGCTCGACCGTTTCAGGATGGGTCCTTGATATTTTTCGCGATAATTTTCAATTGCCTGCCCCAAAACGGCGGAAGCCAGTTGTAGCCGAGCGTATTGATGCACATCCGTATCCAGTTGCGCTAAGAGGGCTTGAGATTCTTCAGCCAACTCAGCTGCTCGGGCACTTCCCGTCATATTACCCAGTTCATTGCGTTCGCGACCGATTGCTTGGTCAAGCTCTGATTTTAAATGATCCAGTTGACCTATTTCCTCACCGAGTTTTTCGATCTGTGCCTCAATTCCATCGGGATTGATAGCTTGAGCCTCGCGAATAAATTCATCGATCACCGCACCGGCACTAAGATTATGAAGTTGCTGCTCCAATTGCTTAATTTGAAATTGGATCTGCTGCCGTTGAGCGGAACGTTCCTCGACGATTGGTAGATCTTCATAGTTTTTACAGCCCGCTTCTTCACACATCACGGATAATTGTGCGTGGATTTCCGCAATTCTACTTTCAGCGCTACGCCGCTGCTGTTCTTCTTGCTGCAGTTGTTTTTCCAGACTCTGCTGCTGTGCCTTGGCCGTTCGGGCCCGTATCAGTCGGGCATTGAAATCCATCGTAGCCTCTTCGACCGACAGTTTCATAATATCGGGAACCTCACGTTCGACCAAATGAAAAACTTTGGTTTTAAATTCCTCTGCATCCTTGTCAATACTTCGAATTCTCCGCCGGCGATCTTTGGCATCTTTGAGTTTGACAAAAAGGTTTTTTAAATCCTCTACCACGGCATTTGCCTGAGCGGGGCTAGCGCCGGCATCAAGGTTTAATGGCCGGATTGCCTTTGCCCATTCGGATTCCCAATGAGACAACTCCTGATCGATATCAGCAGACCTTGATTGGGCTTCACGCAGTTCAGCTTCCTCCCGGCTGATCTCACGATTTAACTGCTCATGTTCATTCCGCAGTTTATCCATACGCTCCGCAAACTGTTGACATCGAGCAACCAACCGGTTCAAACTTTCTTTGGGTGCGGCTGGAGCTTGATCCAACGCTATGAGACATTCACTCAATTGACGGCGATGTCTTTCTATTCGGACCTTAAGATCCTCAACTTTGTTTTTTTGTAACCGCAGATTCCCGGCTTGCTCAACCAAAGCAGTCTGTTTAATCAGCCAGGCTCGCATCTCCCGTGGTGATCTTGGGTAAATTCCAATGGGTTCCCAAACCGAAAGCCACCGGCCTTGGAAATCTTTGAGTTTAGATTCAGCGGCATCCAATCGGTTCTTATAACGGAAAGATTGACTTTTAAGAGTTTCGCGATCCGCTAGAAGGTTGGCCTTTTTGGCAACTCTATCGGCCTCACGCCGAAGGCGATCGGCAATCTCATCAGCCTGCCGAACACTACATTCATAAGCTTCCTCAAGGTTCTCGGCGCGCGGAAAAGCCGATACGAAATCAATTTTTTGTTTTGCAGATTCAGCCATTTCATTTAAAATACGGCGAATAAGCTGCCAGCCGGCATCACGCTTATGTCGCGCCTGATTCAAATCTTCTTCAGTAGGAACTTCTTGTTCCAACCGCAGCTTTTCAATCTGACCGCTTAATTCCAGTAGCGTATTTTCGATTTTATCCAAATCTGCGCTCTCCCGACTCACGGAAAATTGCGCTTCATCTGAAAGCTTCTCATAGATATCGATTGTTTCCATCGCAGGCATTTGAAGTGATTCTATATCCTCGATCGAACCCTTCCAAAGTGCTTGTTTTTCAAGTGCAACCTTTAGCATCTTTTCGGCTCGCAGAATTTCGTTGCACTCCGTTTGATAGATCTCCTCCAAATTTCCCTGTTGACGGGTAGACTCAATGGCACTGCAAATTTTATCAGTATTACAAAAATCTTCAAGTGTATTGAGTTGTTTTCGCAACCGTTCAATTCGAATCGATATTTTATTAATTTCTTCCCGGGTACTTTGCGACCGAGTCAATAGGCGCTCGTAAGATGTGCATAGTTCCTGTATCCGGATACTTTCCGCTTTGCTCAGCCGAAACTGCTCTGCTTGATCAAGAGTGACATCAATTTTCAATTCCTGTAAGATGGCCTTGGCATCAGCCTCTAAACTATATTGCTGTGTCACCAATCGAAAACGGTCTTTCATGGCTTTTCGATAGCTGCCTAATTCCTGATAAAGGGCTTCAATCAGATCTGCATTCTTAAGCAAAGTTTCCGGAATGGATAACTGTTCAAGCGCCTCTTGAATTTGTTTAATGCTCGCAAGTGCCTGTACTTGGTCGTTTTCTGCAATACGCAGGTTGGTAAGGGCATCGCGGCGCCGATCGCCGAAATCCGGCGGCAGTAAAACTGCATCTGCACACAACGCCAGCGCATTTAACAATTCTTTGCGTTGAGCAATTACGGGAAGCGCTTCCTTAATCCGCTCCAATCGGTGCCGCATACGCAACTTTTGGTCAAAGTCATGATCAATTTCCTGTTTTTTCTCCAACGCCTCGCGCAGTGCCATATCATGCCGATTCCATTCCCCGCCGGACAACTGAACTTCACGCAGGGTCTTCTGATTCTTTTTAAGCAATATCATTGCCTCATTGATCCGAGGTTTCTGCCCCGCCGGCTTATATAAAATTTCGGACTCAATTTGAAGCTCTTCCTGGACCTTCCGCAAATTAGATATTCCCGAACCGGCCGCAAACAGCAGCCGACCGATTTCACCTCCGCCCTGAATAATTTCTTCGCCGCCGCGAACAAGGTTGGCATGATCGATCCCGAACATAGTTGTAAAAAGATCATGATCCACTCCACCTAAAAAAGTTCGCAGATGGGCTTCATCGATAATAGTCACGTCATCTGAAGCTCGAAGCGTATTCAATCGACCTTTACGCCGAATAAATTCCTGAACGGTTCCATCGCTTCGTGCCAATACCGCTCCAATTCGAATTTTTGCATATGGATGAATAAAATCATCTAAAGATCGATCCGGGATACCATAAAGAATCTGTCTCAATGCACGTAGAGCCGAACTCTTTCCAGCTTCATTCGGGCCATAGACGATGTGCAGTCCTTCCTGTCCGGCGCTTAAATTCAACTCAGTATCGGTAAAAGGCCCGAATGCAATCAGTTTAATTCGGTGGATTTTCACTCGGCATTTCCCTTCGACATGAGACGACAAAGCAACATTTCCCGAACTTGATCCAAAATATCTTCCAACCCTTGCATTTCATTCAAGTCCATCCCATCAGCGTTATTTTTAATTTCTCTCGGAAGTTTCCGTAAAAGATCCTGTAACGGCTCGCAGAGCATTTTCAATCGTATCGAATCAGACCGGGCCTCCTCCAATAGTTTTAGAAGTTCACCCACCGGGCCGTCCTCCACTTTTTTCATATCGCCTTCAATTAAGCGTTTGGTATGCAGATTGATTTTTTCGACCCATATCCGGCCACCGCTTGAATCGATGGCTACGGAACGGATTTCGTTCTTCCACCTTTCCGGATCTGCCGCAAGCTCGGCATGCGCCCTTGATGTTCCGACGATCTCCACTCTCACGACGATCGGCAAGCCTTGGCTTTCTTCCAAAAGTTTTTCAAACTGATGAGATGCCCGATCAACCACATCATATCCGATTTCAGCCGCAGAGACATCCACTTGGGTATGAACCCATCGAATGACGTCAAGGGAACAAAAATCAGCCTGCGATCCTCCTTTAGAATCAACCGTTACGAGCATAGCACCTTTGGGGCCGGTTTCGCGGTTATGGCGACCTTGAATATTGCCTGGAAAAACAATCAGCGGATTCTCATGTAGGACTTCTCTTTGATGGACATGCCCCAAGGCCCAGTAATCGTAACCCTTTGACAAAAGACCATTGATACTGCAGGGTGCATAAGGCTCGTGCCCTTCACGACCCGTTGCGCAGGTATGTAGCATACCAATATTAAAATATCCCGATACCGCCGGGGGATATCCGATCGAAAGATCCTTTCGTATCGCCGGGGCGGCAAATCCCTGTCCGTGAATAACGACATCCGGGTCCACCAGATGAACCGTTTCTGCATGATCACTGGAAAAAAGGTGAACACCGTCAGGAAGCCGCAAGGTTCTGGTCATCTTGTTGGCGGCATCGTGATTGCCGGCAATAATATAAGTTGAAATCCCCGCTTCACGTAGCTTTGCCATCTGCGAGACGAAATAAAGACCCGTATTATAATCTCTCCAATCACCATCATACAGATCACCGGATATCAGCACAAACGCAACTTTCTCGGCAATGGCTAATGCCACCAGATTCTCAAGTGCACGCCGTGTTGCCCGGCGAATTTCTTCAACCGGCGCGCCCTCATACCGTTCGAGTTTCTGTAGCGGGCTGTCCAGATGAATGTCTGCAGCGTGAAGAAATTTAAACATTTCATTTCCCAAAATAAAATCGCTATGAGATGAATCGAATATTAAATTAATTAATCGTCTTGGATTGCCGTTCCGATTGAAAATGCTTCACCCAGGAAATTGCCGATTCCAAAATAGGCATGTCGAATGGGTGCGAATAGAAACGGTTTGATTTTGTTTATATTCGGCAGATCATTTTCACCAAGCACCTCTTCCTCGGCCTTGACATCTAAAATTTCGCCGACAAACTGGGTATGAAGCCCGATTTCAAGAATATGCAGCACCTTGCATTCTAAAACCAACGGGAATTCTTTGACGTAAGGTGCATTGACGAGATTGCTCCTAACAGCGGTTAATCCGGATGCAGAAAATTTGTTTTTATTTTTCCCTGATACAATTCCGAAATAATCCGCTTCTTTCACATGGGTTTCCGAAGCAATGTTGATGGTAAAAGCCCTATTTGCAATAATATTACCATACGAATAGGTCGCTTTCCGAAGGGAAACGGCAACGCAAGGGGGCTCGGAGCAACAAATTCCTCCCCATGCTGCAGTCATCACATTAGGTTCTCCTGCCTCATCATAAGTCCCTACAATAAATACCGGAGTCGGATAAACAATCGTCTTGGCACCAATTGACTTTTTCATAAGCCCTCCCTATTCCGTAAAGGCTGAACTGTTCGATACATCAAGGTTTTTATAGGATTTTTATTTTACGACAAAATGATCATTATTTATCAGGAAATTTGATCGACAATGCGTTAAAAAACTGTTTATCTTCTATGTAAATCAATCCGTCTTCATGATTGATCAAACCCTGATTACAAAGATCTGCAACGGCAATATCGATGGATGTATAGTCTTCCGTTCCTGCCTGCATCTGGGATCGGATCTGATGGGTTTTTTCTTCCCTGATCAGTTTCTTGATCCTAAAAGTATTTATGAGCTTCTCTACGGCCAAAATCCTTCCCGGACCGTTTTTTAGTGGGATCAAGCGCTGAGAAATACTCAGCAATAGGGAATCTGCGAGCATCATTCGAATCAGACCATGTTGATAAGGTGGAAACATGTTAATTACTCTCTCAATAACCGAGGTCGAATTATCCGAATGCACAGTGCTCAAAACCAAGTGTCCGGTATCGGCTGCCAGTAAGGCGATTTCAAAGGTCTCCCTATCCCGCATCTCTCCCACCATAATCACGTCCGGTGACTGCCTGAATATATGCCGGATTCCCTCGTAAAAAGAAACCGTGTCTCGACCCACCTCCCTTTGATTAATATTGCTCATTTTATGTTTGTGCAAATATTCAATCGGATCTTCCAAGGTAACGATATTGCACTTCCGATAGGTATTGATAATATCAATCATTGCACTTAAGGTCGTAGATTTGCCATGTCCCGCCGGTCCAGTTATTAATATTAAACCATGTGGTTTCAATGCAAACTCTTTCACCCATTCCGGAAGATTGAGTTCTTTTAAAGATGGTATTTCATCGTAAATGGGCCTCAAAGCAATCGAGACGGAATTTCTTTGCCGGTAAACATTAACTCTGAAGCGGCCGATCTTTGGAAACCTTGCCGTAAAGTCATGCTCGTTTGTTCGCCTAAAAATATCCCAATCCTTATCCGCCATGAGTTCCCTGGCATATCTTTCACAGTCCGCCGGTACCAACGGCACCATGGCGAGTCGTTTCAGTTCGTTGGTAATTCTTATGGAAGGCGGCGCACCTGCAGTAAGAAGCATATCGCTGGCACGAGATTTTGCCAAATATCGCAGCAATTGAATTAATTTAGGAGATTGTTTAATTGTCTCCTTATGAGCCTCAGCCAGCTTTGCTGCAACCGTTCCCTTGAAGCTCCCGTCAGCACTTGAAATTATGCTTTTAAAAGCCGCCTCCATCATAAAATGGGGTACAATGACCGGCTTTATCTTTTTGCCGAGTGTAAACTCAAGCTCACCGATGATCAAAAAATCCTGGGGATTTATCATCGCAAGGGTCAATATGTTTTTATCCACGGCAACCGGCAAAATCTTGAACGCATTGATTTTTTCCAGCGGCAATAAATTAATAACCGCCGGATCGATATTGAGCTCAAAGAGATTGATTCCCGGAACACCGGCTTTTTTGCTCAGAAACTCAATCAACTTATCGATGGTAATAAACCCCATATTGACCAAGATGGACCCCAAATGTCCACCGACTTGGGTTTGGCGGTTCAAAACTTTCTTAAGCTGCTCCTCGGTAATCAGACCATTTTGAACTAGGATTTCGCCCAGACGCTGCTTTGCAGTATCATTTTCTTTATTCATGTCACACAACCACTCTGTTTCCTAATTGCTGCCTCACTTCTCTTTGCGGGTCTTCTCAAGCCGTTTCATGGGTTCAAATTGCCATTTCTTAATATTGTTTACAATATAGAAAATAAGACTGTGGATTGTCAAAAGAAAAGATGGCATATTATTGACACTGAACCCGCATTGCTTTATAAGCCTCCAATTAAACATTAAAATCAAACCACTTCAGGCCTCCAGGCGTAATCTATTGACAGGACGTATAAATGATCAGTATCGAAAATCTAACAAAGAGTTTTGGTAGTCAAATGCTTTTTGAAGATGTCAGTTTTAGGCTCAATCACCGTGAACGCATCGGACTCGTTGGGCGAAACGGACATGGCAAAACAACGTTATTTCGACTAATAACAGGTGAAGAGCCTTATGACGCCGGAACGATTACAATACCGAAATATTATCGCATCGGCTATGTTCGTCAGCATCTTGATTTCACCGAAGATACGATACTTAAAGAAGCCGGAAAAGGTCTCTCTGAAGCGGAACGAGGCCATTATTGGAAAGTCGAAAAAATTCTCGCCGGGCTCGGATTTACTACCGAGGATATGCAACGGCATCCCAGTGAATTTTCAGGAGGTTATCAGGTCCGTTTGAATCTCACCAAGGCGTTAGTCGCAGAACCCGACCTCCTGCTTCTCGATGAGCCTACCAATTACCTCGACATCACTTCTATTCGCTGGATTGAGCGCTTTTTAAAAAATTGGCCCCATGAGTTGATGCTTATTACTCATGACAGGGGCTTTATGGATAAGATAGTGACTCATATTGTGGGGATCCATCGCCGAAAAGCACGAAAAATTGAAGGAAATACTGAAAAATATTACACCCAAATTGTTCAGGAAGAAGAAATTTACGAAAAAACACGGGTCAATGATGAACGTCGTCAAAAGGAAATACAGCAGTTTATTGCCCGTTTCAGGGCCAAAGCCCGGCTGGCGAATCTTGTTCAATCTCGCATCAAAACGCTAACGAAAATGGAAAACCGTGAAAAGCTTCAAGCTATCAAGACACTTGATTTTTCTTTCCGAAGCAAGCCTTTTCAAGGTAAGTTCGCGTTAAGCGCCGCCGATGTCGCCTTTACATACGATCCGGAAAAAGCCCTTATTAAAGATTTTAATATAAGCATTGGTGCAGGGGAACGAATTTGTATCATCGGCATGAACGGAAAAGGTAAAAGCACCCTCCTGAAACTCTTAGCGGGCACGCTTACACCTCAACAAGGTAAAATCACATATCATCCGGCCATCCAAAAAAGTTTTTTTGAGCAAACCAACATCAACAGCCTTATAGACAATCGAACCGTTGAAGAGGAAATCCTTTATTCATACCCGGATGTAGACAGGCAGTCGGCACGCAATATTTGTGGAGCCATGATGTTTGAGGGGGATGCGGCCCTGAAAAAAATTGAAATGCTTTCCGGCGGCGAAAAAAGTCGCGTCATGATTGGTAAGATTCTTGTAACCCCCTGTAATCTTTTACTTCTCGATGAACCGACCAATCATCTGGATATGGAAGCCTGCGATGCTCTACTGGCTGCCGTCGACAACTTCGCCGGTACGGTGGTGATGGTAACGCATAATGAAATGTTTCTACACGCCCTTGCCCAAAGGCTCATTGTGTTTCAAAATGATCGTATAGATGTCTTTGAAGGTAGTTATCAACGATTTTTGGAAAAAGTCGGATGGGAAACCGAAGCAAAAACACTCAAATCGAATCATAAAAATCATGAAGATGTTCAACCGACTATCAAGTTCAGCAAAAAAGAATTAAGACGGAAACGTTCCGAAATTATCGCTGAACGGGCTAAAGCCCTGAATCCCACTGAACAGCAAATCACCAAGATAGAAAACCGTATTGAAGTATATGAAAAGGAAATTCATCACCTCAATGAAGCTATGCAAGCTGCATCAGAGGCGAAGGATGGCACGAAAATCGTTGAAATTTCCCAATCTCTTCATACTTGCCAATCGGCGATTGATCAGCTTTTTGATGATCTGGAAAAATTGACTACCGACCTTGAAACGCAAGCCGTTTTTTTTGATCAAAAGCTGCAGCAACTGGAATGTTCAAAAAATTTTTAAAAGTGTAATTTCCGGCGGACCCGGGACCGGATAGACCACCACCGTCGTTTAATTGCTGAGGCTCTTGCAAGGATTTGCAATGGAGCAGGGGCCTAAATTGCGAATTCGTTTGTCGGCACCTACGGGTAAAGCAGCCACGAGGCTGACCGAGTCCATTGGTCATGTGGTCGGAAATCTGTCTGAAAGTTCGCGCCGCGAAATACCCACTGAGGTGACCACTTTATTTATAGCACCTTATCTCAGGTCATAACCGGATTTACCCCAATTTAGTGGACACACCGAAAAGCCTAATGTATATGGGCAACAAGAAATATTACAGTGTCAAAAAAAAGAAAGAAATACAGACGAGAATTCAATATGAAGGCCGTGGAACTGATCGCTGAAAAGGAACAAAGCATCGCCGAAGTCTCCCGGAATCCGGGCAACGATTACAGCATATTGCAATAGATGCGGAATATGGATGAAATATTATATAAAAATCTTACACAAG
>JAFGES010000082.1 GCA_016931455.1 Desulfobacterales bacterium
AAATACGAGGTAGATGCCTTGTTGGGTGCATTAAATACGATACGTTATCTGAATTTTCAAAGAACAAACGATAAAATACGGCTCTCGGCAAAATTTGAGGGGCTTGATTAAATGCCGACTAAATCAACAGAATCATCAATGCCGACAAGTTCACCCAGACCGTGGTGTCGATCCGGGAGGATGCCGGATGCTTCGTTGCAAAGATTTTGATAAACAAATTACAGTTGTTCTAAGCCCCGGGTATTGATGGCCTCGGAAAAGCTGCTTTTCTTGATGTCCTTTTCGGGGGCGATATTTTCACGAGCGAAGTCATCTTCTTCAAGGACTTGAAGAAGATGGCGACCTGAAACATGCTCTTCAAGGTGAAAGAAAATTAACGCTTTTAATTGGTCTTCAAGGGACATTTTCAAGGGCTTATAACCTCGTGATACAAGAGGCGGTATTCTATGAAGCATGTTCACAATCGGCTGATATAGTTTATGAAATGACCGTGAACAAGTTTTCTTTTTGTACAGCTTGAATAATCGTGGCATGATATATAACTCATTGTAATAGTTAATAATATTACAAGTCGCCACAAAAATTTTGTATTAAATGTTAAGCATAAAATTCACTTTTTTTCATCTGTTTATATTTTGAAAAAATACAATCATGCCTTTTTGTGTCTTAATCTCTAAGTCATGGTTGTTTCATTTTTTTTACCGTCTTTTAAATGCAAGCAAAAACCTAACCGGACATCACTGATTTATTTTGGTTGGCATTATGTTGTGGACGATATTGCAGGAGTTATTCTTGCTTATATTGTAATCGTTTTCATCAAGTACTTTCCAGACAAAAGCTACCGGTATGCCCAATAAAGATAATCGGCTTTGACTGCAATATTCAGCCGACATACTTTTAAAGGAATCGGAATGCGTTAGGAAAAGTTTTATTTATGGGATCATTGGATTATGATAAAGCCGTAAAAATTTCAAAACATGTCTTTTGGGTCGGTACCTATGATCCCGGTGACCGCTTTCAGTGTAACAGCTATCTGATTGTGATCGATGATCGAGGCATTTTGATCGATCCCGGATCCAACCTGTATTTTGAGTCTTTGATCCATAAGATTCGTGACATTATCGCCTTAAAACATATCTCTCACATCATTCTTCAGCATCAAGACCCGGATATCTGTGCCAATATCGTTCAATTGACGCAGAAATTGACATCCGGCGGTAATCAGGATTTTAAAATCTATACCCATGAAAGAAATGCAGTTCTGATTCGCCATTACGGCGGTCAACTCACATTTGAATTCACGAATGCACTACCCAAAGGAAAATTAGTATTTTCAGATAAATATGAGCTGGAGTGTATTCATACCCCCTATCTGCATGCACCGGGAGCCATCGCGACCTATTTCAAAACGGATAAGATTCTTTTTTCCAGCGACATCTTCGGAGGCATGACCGAAAACTGGCAACTTTTTGCCGGCAATAATTATTTTGACCAGATCATATCTTTTCATCAGGAATATATGCCGGCCAAGGAGATACTCCTCTTTGCCATGACAAAGTTTGAGCGTTACGACATCGAAAAAATAGCGCCTCAACACGGCTCCGTTTTAAATAAAGAACAGGCAAAGGCGGTCATTGAAGCTTTTAAGGATTTCGAATGCGGTTTATATATTGATCAGGGTTTTAGAGATGAATTGGAGGCGGCCCGCAAAAAGATTGAGGCTCAAAATAAAATCATGAATGCGGAATTATCCATGGCGGCTCAATTTCAGCAGTCCTTATTGCCCAAACAACCGGTTGCCGGCGGCAATAACGCCCTGGATACGGCTTACTGGTTCAGACCCTGCCGTCAGGTTTCCGGTGATTTTCTGATTATCGATAAAATTGATGAACACCATCTGGGAATAATGGTTATCGACGGCGTCGGCCATGGTGTTACACCGGGCTTGGCCGGTGTTCAGATCAAAACCCTTTTTGATGAACTGAAACAAACGTCCTTGAGTCCGGCCACCTTGCTGAGAAAAATAAATGCCAAAACATTTACAATAACCGAACATGACATCTTTTTAACGGCGCTATACGCGGTCTATGATTTTGAAACCTCAATGGTTTCAATTGCCTCTGCCGGTGGTGTTCCGCCTGCTTATTTCAATGCCGAAAAACAGAAAGGCCAAGTGGTGAATCTTGTCGGTCATCCACTCGGGGTATGCGGCGGTGATGAATTTCAGGTCACGCAGGCATCATTTATTTTTAAAAAAAACGATATCTTGATTTTACAAACCGATGGCCTGCCTGACTGCACCGACAAAAACAATGAACCCTTTGACCGCATCAAGTCGCAGAAAAGATTATTGGACCTAGTTAAAAAAGGAAAAAGTTCTCAGGAAATTATCGATGCCGTTATGGAAAAAGTGAATCTTCATAAGGGTAAAGATCTTGAATTTACAGATGATGTAACGATGGTGGTGATTCGAAAAACCTGAAAAAAGTTCAGATGATTTTTCAACCGGCTGATCTAATTCAAGTTGAATTCGCCGTTTTTTTAGTATAAATTAAAATAAGTTAAACACCTCACGACCTCAAGGATAGATATAACTGCGTAAAATTTTAGGCAAAGGGATGTAATTTTAACCGGACTGTATCACAGAGAGGAGGCCCATGGATGTCTGAACAAGATAAGATGCGGCTAAGATCGATGCTACTGAACCGGCGCCGGGAGATCTTTGATCGGTTGCAACATTTGAAATCGGACTGGCAAGCTCTTGGAGAGCGCGATATTGAACTCGAAGAAGAAGCCCAAAAGGCGGATTTGACCATTCTTTTTGACCAATTAAATGAACGCGAAAAACAAGAGATCGAGGAAATTGATTTGGCACTGTCTAAAATGGCGGTGTTAACTTACGGGATTTGCGAAAGTTGCGAAAAATCGATTTCATTAAAACGTCTGGAAATACTACCGGCAACCCGTCTGTGCCGCAAATGTGCCCGAAAATATGAAGAAATACAAAAGCGATTACCTTCAGTCGTAGAAATAATCGCCTGCGCCCAAGTTCCCGCTCAATTTGAGAATCTAACTGATGCGGAAATTAACGAATTGATTTTAGAGCATTTACGCACCGATGGACGGGTTGATTTGGAGGAACTCAACGTGTCCTTCAGAAATGCGGCACTTTATTTGGAAGGGGCGATTCCCAGTGAAGGTGAACACCAAATTCTAATGCGAATTCTGACGGATATTCTCGGCTTTGAGTGTATTGTCGATCATGTGGAAATCAACGAGTTGATATGGGAACGGGAAGAACGGGCGCCCGGTCAAACCGGTTTTGAACTCGGTGCTGATGTGGAAGAAATCAGCGATGATGTTTTTGAATCCGAGGAAAAGCAGACCCCTTACATATTTCCGGATCGCCCGACACCGGAAAAAGGATGAGAAATAGGCCCCTCATAAGGGTGCCGGCATGGTCTTTGCGTTATTTACATTCGAAAAAATGATGACGAACTTTTATTTAATAGAAGGGGGGAAATATAATGAAACTTGAGTTACAGATTACCGCTCGTGACTTTGAACTTACCGAACCGATCGAGGATGCCATTCGCAAAGAAGCTGAAAAATTAGACCTTTTCTATGAAGATATCATGGGATGTCGTGTACTGGTTGAACTGCCTCATCAACATCAGCAAAAGGGGGTTTTGTATCATGTGCGGATCGATCTGACGGTTCCCGGCTCGGAGATCGTTGTGAAAAGAGAACCCCATGAAGATCTTTATGTTGCCATCGGAGAGGCTTTTGATACGGCCCTTAGACAGCTTCAGGATTATGCTGAAAAAAGACGGGGTGACGTCAAACGCCGCAAAGAGATGCCGCGGGCTCGGATCAGTAAGTTGTTTCATGATCGGGGCTACGGCTTTCTGGCGACGGAGATGGGGCTGGAAGTCTATTTTCATGAAAACAGCGTGGTCGGTACAAAATTTGAAGACCTGCAAATCGGAACGGAGGTCTATTTTGTTGAAGCCGAAGGGGAAAAGGGTCCTCAAGCCAGTACCGTAAAATTGGCCAAAGGATAAAACAATCTATTTGCAATATTGTTCTACAAGATTATTTCAGATTTGTTTTTGTCGAATTATTATTTACGGCGTCGTAAAAATTCGAAATCGGATTTTTTACGACGCCGTTATGATTATGGATGGAAAAATATAAAACGGCTGGCTACTTGGATGTTTAACACCGGTCTATGCTTTCAATATGAAACCGACTGTCTTGCTGAAGGATGGTAGATCCTAGATATTGGTCATCGTCTTTAACGGGATAATCGGATCGATAATGCCCCCCTCTGCTTTCATTTCTGTATAAAGCGGATTCCACAATTAATTTTGCGACCAGTGTAAGATTCCTTAACTCAATAATTTCATGGGTGGGATAAAAATGCCAGTAAATATTATTGGTAATCGAGACCAGACCTTCCAAGATATCCAATGCAACCCGCAACCGGAACTCATTTCTTTCTATGGAACAATAATCCATCATGGTGGCGCGGGTGGTGTCCCAAAACCGATTGAGCATGGCCTGGTTGATTTCGGGCTGGACCGACATAATTCTCCACTCCGGAATACGAATTTTGTGTTTTTTGGATAACTTGTTTTCCGTTAAGGCATGATCGACTGCCAATTTACCGTACAAAGCCCCTTCGCTCAAGGAGTTGGATGCCAATCGGTTTGCGCCCATCAAACCGGTATAGGCAACTTCACCGATGGCGTAAAGACCGTCGATATGGGTCTGACCGCATTCGTTGACGACCACTCCGCCGCAAGTATAATGAGCGGCAGGGATCACCGGGATCGCTTGTTTGGTAATATCGATTCCTTTTTTCAGGCAATGCTCGTGTATTTTCGGAAAAGATTCGATGAGATAGTCTTTGCTTTTGCCGGTTACCTCCGGTGTTACATTGAGCCAAACATGTGGAATTCGATTTTTTTTCATTTCAATGTCGATGGCTCTGGCAACAATATCTCGTGTTCCATGGGAACCTCGCGGATCATATTTTAACACGAAATCTTCGGTTGAATCTTTTTCCAACGTGAGTATGCCGCCCATGGCCTCTCCTCTCAGGGCTTCCGTTAATAAAAATCTTCTTTCCGCCGGATTTTCCGGATGAAGTTCATATAAGACCGTGGGATGAAATTGGAAAAATTCGATATTGCCGATTTGAGCCCCGGCTCGATAGGCCATGGCGATACCGTCTCCGGTCGCATTTTCAGGATTACTGGTGTATAAAAATGCTCTACCCGCACCTCCGGTGGCTAAAAAGACGCAATGGGCTTGAAACGTTCTTACAATGCCTGTGTTTCGATCGAGAATGTAAGCGCCCAAGCATCGATTGCGTGGTAATTTAACCTTTGAAAGTCGATTCCGAGTAATCAGATTAACTGCGGTATGGTTTTCAAACACCTTGATGTTGGGATCATTTCTAACGACATCGGCCAACGTGTCTTCAATTTCCTGGCCGGTGTAATCCCCCCGGCAATATATCCTTGCGCCTCCATGCCCGCCTTCTTGATGAAGTACATATTCTCCCGTGGGGAGGGTGGAAAACTCAACTCCTTGACGGATTAAAAACGCAACCGCATCCGGAAACGCTCTATAAACAAAATTACGAACCACATTGGGCTGACACAATCCATCACCGGCGATCAGGGTGTCTTGAATATGAGATTCAAAACTGTCAAGCCCCCTTTTCACTCTATCCGGATCAACAGCGGCAATGCCGCCCTGCGCATAGTAAGTATTTGAATCTTCTATTTTTGATTTGGTCACCAATACGCTGGATTTGCCTCTTCGGCTCAATTCAAGCGCTGCTCTTAATCCGGCAATGCCGCTGCCGATAATGAGAAAGTCGGTTTGCACGGTGTCTGCAGGAGATGTCATTTTTAAAACCTCCAATTTAATATTCGGATAGGATCTTATTAAAAGTTGAAGCTGACTTTAAAATAAGCATAACATTTTTAAATGGTTTAATATAGTCCCTATTTTTAGGGTAGAACAAAAATATTGTATTTTTAATGCGATAAATCTATATTTAAAAGATAGATATTATATTTGATAAGGGGTTAATGAACACTTGTAATTAAGGAACAAAAAATAATGAACACTTTTACCGCAGTCATTCATAAAGAGGACAACCTTTATGTTGCTGAATGTCCGGAAGTTGGTACGGCCAGTCAAGGAGAGACAATTGAAGAGGCCATAATAAATTTACAGGAAGCAACAGGATTATATCTTGAGGAGTTTCCTCTGAAGCAGACATATCGACCGCTTGTCACAACGTTTGAGGTCCCGAACCATGTCTGAGTTGCCGAAAATTTCAGGAGATGAAGCGATCAAGGTATTTAAACGGCTTGGATTCTATGAAGCAAGACAGAAAGGCGGTCATGTTGTTTTGAGAAAGGAAGACAGAGGATGTGTGATTCCACTACACTATTTGAATCTTAACAATGGTTTTTCGATCCCATCCCAGCTCTCTTTCGGCTCGTATTTGGCCCCCATAACCTAAAAGCGAAACTACACGGGCCATGAACTGTCGACGCGCATGCCCTTTCAGTTGGTTGCGAATAAAATTTAAGAATTCCTTTAGCTCCGGCGTCAATTCTTTGATAACAAGTGGCAAATGGTTCATTGGGTTGTCAGAGACATGGTCCCTCCGATCGGCTTCTTCAAACGGGGCAGAATTCATTGGTTTGCCCTAATAAATCAAATAAAAAATATAGAAATTGATCAATATTTTTTCATCTGTAATCAATAGATCGCTTGTTGATTGACGAAATAACGGCTTTATCTTTCTGCGAACAGTTGTTTATCACTTGTACTTGACACGGTTTGTCTTTTCCTACTATTATTTTTTATCAAGCAATCGGTGCAACGGGCCTGAAGCACTGAAAAATAATCAATCCAGCCAAGATTGATAAACACGTAAAAATTAAAGATTTTGCTTATGCCGGTGCATAATGAAGAAATTGCCGCAATTTTTGAGGAAATAGCAGATCTTCTTGAAATCAAAGGGGACAATCCCTTCCGTGTGCGGGCCTATCGCAATGCCGTCTTAACTTTGCGTGGATTGGGTCCGGATGTTCAAACCTTTTTAGATCAAGATCAGGAGCCGACCAAACTGCCGGGTATCGGCAAAGATTTGGAACGTAAAATTCGCGAAATTCTAGCAACCGGCACATGCCAAGCGCTGGAAAAACTTCACAAAGAGCTGCCTTTATCCTTGACCCAGCTTCTCAAGATTCCCGGACTCGGCCCCAAGCGGGTTCGCGCATTGTATCAGCAACTGCATATCGAGACCCCGCAGCAGCTCCATCAGGCGGCGGCCGACGGCCGACTTCAAACCCTGCCGGGTTTTGGAGTCAAAACCCAACAACATATTCTGGAAACTATAAAATCCCAACTAGACGCCTCGAAGCGTTTCAAACTCGATATCGTTACCGCTTATGCCGAACCTTTGGTCGCGTATCTAAAAAAAACACCGGGAGTGCAGGATGTTGTGATTGCCGGCAGTTATCGGCGTTTGCTGGAGACGGTCGGTGACTTGGACATACTGGTGACGGCTTCTTCGGAAAGTTCGGTAATGCAGCGTTTTATTACCTATGAGCAAGTACAAGATGTTGCGGCTCAGGGCGATACGCGCGCCACGATTCGGCTGCGTTGCGGCCTTCAGGTGGATTTGCGGCTTATTTCCCCGCAAAGCTTCGGCGCGGCCCTGCAATATTTTACCGGCAGCAAAGCACACAATATTGCTGTTCGACGATTAGCCCGCCGGCAGGGTCTTAAAATCAATGAGTACGGTGTGTTTAAGGGAAAACGGCAGATTGCCGGTCAAACCGAGAGTGATGTTTATCAGGCTTTAGGACTGTCTTATATCGAACCGGAATTACGGGAAGACCGGGGTGAAATCGAGGAAGCTCGTGCGGGACGACTACCCCGATTGATTACGCTTGCCGATTTAAAAGGGGATCTGCACCTGCACACCCGATATAGCGATGGATATAATACCATCGAGGAAATGGTCGATGCGGCTAGAGAAAGACACTTTGAGTATATAGCGGTTACCGAGCATTCCCATCGTCTTAAAATTACTCATGGGCTCGATAGCCGCCATTTACGGCAACAGTGTGAGGCGATCGATCAACTGAATGCAACGCTTAAAGACATCACGATTTTAAAGGGACTGGAAGTGGATATTTTAGAAGACGGCCGGCTCGATTTACCCGATGACGTCCTCAGTGAACTCGATTTGGTCATCGGTGCGGTACACAGCCATTTCAACCTGTCCGGGGAAAAACAGACCCAACGTATTTTGCGGGCTATGGATCACCCGTATTTTACGATTCTTGCCCATCCGACCGGTCGTATTATCAACAAGCGGGAAGCTTATGATTTAGATATGGATCGCATCATCGGCCATGCTTTTGAACGCGGCTGTTTTCTGGAACTTAATTCGCATCCCAAGCGGCTGGATTTAAATGATATTTATTGTCAATCAGCCAAGGCCGAAGGCGTACTGGTCAGCATCAACTCAGATGCTCACCGGGTTGTGGATTTTAACAACCTTCGCTTCGGTGTCGGGCAGGCGCGCCGCGGCCGGCTAGAAAAAAAGGATGTGCTCAATACGCGAACACTGCCGGAGCTTCGCCGACTACTGAATCAAACCATGAAATAATCCCTTTGCAGCGACCGACTAACCGGGTTATAAATGAAAATGCCGAAAATATTTTGGAATCGTATGGGAAAATGATCAGAAAAACACATGCGGCAACCTTAATATTGTTGAGTTACTTAGCGGCCGTCACCATCGGTACCGGCCTCTTACTGTTGCCTTTTTCAACCGTTTCCGGAAACATTACCGTAATCGATGCTTTATTTACCGCCACTTCCGCCGTCTGCGTGACCGGCTTGATTGTTGTGGATACCGGCACCTATTTCACTTTTTTCGGTCAACTGATTATCTTGATGCTTCTGCAATTAGGCGGTTTGGGTATTATGACCATTTCGGTTGCCGTTTTCCATTCGATCGGTAAAAAAGTATCCTTTAAGCAACGGATGATTTTGCAGGAAAGTTTTAGCCATGTGCCGCGAGAAGACATTTATCGGTTGGTGAAAGCCATTTTTTATTTTACGGCAATTATGGAATTATGCGGTGCGATTTTGTTGTTTATTCACTGGAGTAAGGAATATCCTTTGCTGCAGGCGGGGTATCTGGCTGTTTTTCATTCGGTTTCGGCTTTTTGTAATGCCGGGTTTTCTTTGCTTGAAAACAGTTTTATGCAGTATCGTGATGCGCTGTTATTAAATTTTACGGTTTGTGTGTTAATCATATTCGGTGGAATCGGATTTCCGGTGGTTTACGAGATTTATAATCGGCCGTTTGAAAAAAAAACTCAGCGAAGCCGGCTGTCCGTTCAAACCAAATCGGTGTTAATAACGACTTTTATTTTGATATTTTGCGGAACGGCGATTTTTATCTGGGTTGAACATGGAAAAACACTTCGGGCGTATTCTACCTTTGAGAGCATGATAACCGCTTTTTTTCAATCGGTTACCTGCCGAACAGCCGGTTTTAATACGGTTGAATTTGCGACTTTAAGCAATGCGACATTGGCTTTGATGATATTTTTAATGTTTATCGGCGCTTCTCCGGGTTCCTGCGGCGGCGGCATCAAAACGACCACTCTTGCCATCTTGAGCGTATTTACATGGAGCCGAACGCGGGGAAAACTTCGGGTCAACATGTTTAGAAAAAGCATTCCGAGAGAAATTGTAACTAAAAGCATCTCCATTGTCGTTCTCAGCATCAGCCTGATCGCAATCGTTCTTTTTCTTTTACTTTTGAGTCAACCCAACCAGCCGGTTGATATTGCCGGCAACGAACAGTTTCTTGAATATTTGTTTGAAGTGGTTTCCGCATTTGCCACGGTCGGCCTTTCCATGGGGGCGACGGCACAAATAAATGTGTTCGGAAAATTTTTGATCATCGTTATGATGCTGATCGGCCGGGTCGGCATACTGACTTTTTCATACATTATCGCCGGCCCGGAAGGAAGAAACGGAATTGAATATGCGGAAGAAAGCATCATGGTGGGTTAGCGGGAGAGGGCAATGAAAAGATTTGCAGTCATCGGCTTAGGTCGTTTTGGTTTCCATGTGGCTAAAGTACTTTTTGAGGAAGGGCATGAAGTTGTGGCCATCGATAAGGAACGTAGTCTCATACAAGAAATCGATTCCTTTTGTACTGAAGCGATCGTAATGGATGCAACCGATAAAGAACGTTTGAAATCCTTAGGCCTTAATGAGATGGATAGTGTCATCGTCAGCACGGGAGATAAAATCAGCACCAGCATCTTGATCAGTCTCTATTTGCAGGAAATGGGGGTTAAATACATACTGGTTAAAGCAGTGGATGAAGATCATGCAAAAATATTGAAAAAGGTGGGCGCAACTGAAACGATACGTCCGGAAATGGCAATGGCGATTCGTGTTGCCAAGGGTTTATCGGCCCCCAATATAATGGATTTTATTCCTTTGGCAAAAGGTTACAATCTTTTGCAAGTGGATCCGCCCAAAGCATTTATCGGAAAATCGATTCGGCAATTGGATCTTCGCGCCAAGTATAATGTTCACATCATTGCGATTAAAGAGCTGTCCCCTGAGAATTTTATTCTTGTTCCCCCTCCTGATTTCATTATTAAAGATATTGATATTCTTATCATGTTGGGCAAGTCCGAGGATATGAAAAAAATTAGAGCGCTGAAATAAAATTCAAGCCGGCCAACCTATCGATTTAAAATCATAAAAACAATTCTCCTTGACATGAAATTCGCTTTTTTATATATTTTTATCAAATATCATCTAAACTTTATTCCATTCCGATTTAATCTGAACCTTCCTTCTTGGAGAGGGGGTTGTCGGATTTTGTTCAAGTCCATCATACAAAGACATATCTTCCGCATATTCTTGTTATTGGTGCTGAGTTATTTCGCACTTGCCGATTTTGCGCTCAATGGGGACGGACTCTCTTATGCCGGTGCCTTCAGGTACCATATCGTCGGCAGTGGTGAAGATGCAGACATGGAAAAAACGGTGGTGGGATTTATGCGTTCACATACGGTTGCCGGCGGGGAAACCCTTTTAGATATTGCCAGAGACTATGGACTCGGCTTTAATGATCTACAGTTGCTCCATCCTCAAATAGATCCCTGGATACCTCCGGCCGGGCTTCACATCACCATACCCACGCAGTGGATTTTGCCGCCGACACGGTATCAGGAAATTGTCGTCAATCTACCGGAATGCAGGATGTACCGCTTCTTTCCCCAATTTGAAATGGTGAAAACCTATCCCATCGGGATCGGGGAGTTGGATTGGCAAACCCCGGAGGGTATTTTTCGGATCGTGGACCGGCAAGAAGATCCGGTGTGGGATGTTCCCCTTGCTCTTCGAGAAAAATACGGTGTGGCCCGAATTCCGCCGGGGTCGGATAATCCCTTGGGAAAATATTGGATCGGCCTTTCGCTGAAAGGATACGGAATTCATGGTACCAATTTTCCGTGGGGTGTCGGCCGATTAGTCAGCCATGGATGCATTCGTCTTTACCCGGAACATATCAGTAACCTCTATCATCAAGTATCCGTCTTTACCCATGTAGAGATCATTTATGAGCCGGTAAAAATCGGAATGAAGGATATGGATATATACCTCGAAGTGCATCCTGATGTTTACAATAAAATTAAAGACTTGGAAACATATACCCTTAAACGTTTAGAAGAATTGAATCTGACGGATTGTATTTCCATGCTGGATGTAAAAAGGGCATTAAAAGATCAAAGCGGCGTTCCGGTCCGTATCGGTAGTAAAAAGAAAGGAGGTGCTAAAACTTTAACTCAACATCTAAACGGTACTTACCACTTGATAACATTTCATAATTAAAACTAAATTCATACTAAAAGGAGGAAAAGAGATGAACTATAAACACTACGGTCGGCTTGCAATTTTTTTTGCAATCATGGCCTGTTTGGGATTTGCTCTGATGGGTTGCTGCACGACTGCGCCTTCTAAGACCCTTCAAGATCAAATCAAACAGGCCAACGATACGGCAGCTCAAGCGCTGCTGGAAGCGCAAGGTGCAGCTGCATCGGTTCAGGATTGCGCCGAACAAGCTAAAATAGCAACCGCAGCCGCAAAACGAGCCGAAGCTGCGGCTTCAAAGGCCGAAGCGGCGGCGGATCGGGCTGAGGCGGCTGCATTTAGTGCGGAAAATTCCGCTCGCAGTGCTGAAGCAATGGCCCAAAAAGCCGAAGCGGTTTTTATGAAAAAGATGAAGAAATAGAAAAAATTATACGGCCGTTCAGAGTACGATAAATGGTATCTTTGAATATTGAAAATCGGCAGGTTGGGATCAATCCTGCCGATTTTTATCCTTACCGGCTGCGGAAAAACTAGGCGCCCCCCTCTTTCCAAAATCCAGGGCTCTTTGATGGATTTATTTTTTTCCGATATACCCAATCTCAAACCAGGAGGGTGATTATGACCAAACAGCTATCTTTTACCAAGTATGAACATGAAATTCTTCCCGAATATAGGCAAAATCTCAATAAAGCGGAATCAACCGAAGATGTAAAAAAATTTTTTGTTTACACGGTCAGGGAATTGTTTAAAAATATTTTCGAAGACAAGATTGACTTTGAATATGATGACATCTCGCTGATGCCGGATAGCAAAGTAAATTACAAGATGAGTGAGCGTCTTGTTTCTACCGAGGCTTTTGCTTCACTGTGGAGTGATTCCGACTTGCCTCATTTGATTGCGCGCTTGGCGGAATCAGCTATGAATCGTTACAATCACTTAGAGAAGCATCAGGAAAAGACCGACGCAAAAATCAGGATGTAAACTTTCTATTTTTTCAATTTTGAGCGAATGAGCAGCAGAGGTCTGTCTATACGATGTAACACGCCGGCCGCCACACTCCCGTAAAATACCTGCGATAATCCGCCTCGGCCATGACTGGCAATCGCAATAAGATCGACGTTTTCGCGGTCGGCCGCACTTATGATCGCTTCCACGGGAGGACCATAGACGATCTGTGTCCGAGTTTCGATCCCTTTTTCTCGAAATTCTCCTTTAAGCGCCTGCAGGTAAGATTCTATCTGTTTCTCTCTATCCTTGAGCTCTTGTTGAAACAGCGCCATCTGAGCCCCCTCGGTTCCCATAATAAACGAGGGTTCCATAACATGTAAAAATATAACTTTTGCTTTGTAACGATGTGCCACTTCCTCTACGTGAGGGAGTATGGCCTCTGCTCGTTTCGATCCGTCCAAAGGGACCAATATCGTTTTATACATATCGATTTCCTATTTGAGTTTAAACGGGTTAATTACCAATACGGGAACGGGCGAATTTCTCAGCACTTTTTCAGCCACACTTCCAAAGATGGTGTGTTCAAATCCATTGCGGCCATGGGTTCCCATAATCAGCAGATCGATCTGTTCAGCCTTGACGGCATTTAAAATTTCAGCGGCTATATCTCCGGAAACAAGTATTCTTTTAAAATTCGGACAACTCTGTAGTTGCTCATCGCAGATTTTATTCAGGGCTTTTTCAGCAGCTTCCATGGCCTCCTGTTGAAACAAATCCGTTGAAGGATGAGGAACATAAAGTTGACCCAATTTACGAAGATCCTGTACGACATGAATCAGGTAAACCTTGCTATTATATTTTTCTGAAATCGACAGAACATAAGGCAGTATTTTGGAAGAATTTTCAGTTAAATCACAAGGAAAAAGTATTTTCCGTATTTTAATCATGGCTTCTACCTCTTGTTTCGATCGGCATGGTCATAAGGATTTTCATAAATATGATTCTCAAAGTTTCAGCGCTTTTTGTCTATAGGGGAAAGAACTTATTTTTATAGGGTAAATTCCCGATATGCGGGAATTTATTCTATAGATTTTGAGATAATTAGTTTGACTGCGTTATCAGTTAAAATCCGAGTTGATGAAAAGGTTGACAAAGGCCGTGCCCCGGGCAAATGTATTGAATACCCTCTGTATTTTTGATTTTAAGGATTGAATTTTTTTGATCCGTGGGACTGGATACAAAGGGATTCCAGAGGAGCTTTCCATTTAAAACGATCAGGAGATCACCGGCGATAAGCAAACCGTTTTCCGGGTCAAAAAAAGAGGTGGAATCAGGAGAATGACCCGGGGTTGATAAAGTCTCAAATCCCGGTAGGACCGGTTCCGTGTTTTGAAAAAAGTTTAATCGGTTTGTACAAAAAACTTTAGGTAGCGGCCTGGTGTAGAATTCGGTTTCAATGAGATCAACAAGGGTTGGAAAATAACCGTATTCCCTCATGCAGGGAATGAGAACCGTGATAATATCTTTAAAAGTTGGAGACAACATGCGTTGATGTCCTAAGACAAAGGGAATTGCGGCTTCATGAAGCCGGATTTCACAATTTGGATATATCTTTCTCAGCTTGATCCATCCGGATACATGATCCACATGAAAATGGGTACAAACAATACGTTTTAACGGCGGCAGTAAATGCAATACCGCAGATAATCGTTTTGCATCCGAGGGCAGACCGCAGTCGATTAAAAATGTGGATTTCAGGTTTTTTTCTTCAATGATATAAATATTACTAGATTTACCCCTATACTGATAAATGACGCGGTTGCCCGAAAGGTTTAAAATATTTATCAACATTTTTATCGATAAGATTAGTTTATGTGGTGCTCATTTTCTATTTCATAAACCATTGCCACCGGTTCCCGCATGATGAGTTCGATCGAGTCGGCAGACGTTTCAGCCGCTTGAGGAAAGGTTTGTCGAAGAGATCTGATATGTCTCAAATTGTCTGCGGTTCGAAGAATCAACATGGCAAGATTTCCCTCGGCCGTTTCAGCAATAGAAAGTGCTTCTTCCCATGAATGTCCGCTCGCCCATGCGTAGATTGCGGCAGCGGGTCTTAAGAAAAGAGGCCTGACCTCGAAACCGCTTTTGGCCATATGCACTGCAAAAGGCCTGAGCCCTCTTTTGACTTTAAGAAATGATTTTAGGAGCTTTTTCGGTATAAATTTTTTATCGATTCGATCGTCTGATTCCACCTCACTGACAAAGGATGCGATGACGGCAGATAGAAGCGCAGGGTCCGAATCGGGAAAGACATTGATTCTAAACCCTTCAGCGATCATCAGGGGCTGATCGACTCTTAGCTGAGATGCCCATATGCCGTCTGCAGTCAATTCCCCTTTTTCAGTTACATAACCGGTTTCTTTAAGAAACTCAAGGTGCATCAAAAAAGATCGCCATTGATACTTTTCATCATAATCGATCGGCTCCTTTAACTTTCTTTTTTTCTTTATTTTCAGGATTTGATAAGTTGCAAAAGACTTTTCAAGAAGCTCTTCGATTTGGTTGGGAGTGTGGGATAGGAGCAGATTGAGGACCATGGAAAAGTTTATCTTAATTTGGCTGATGACATCGGAGGGGGGGGATTGAATAAGTCTTACGGCGAATTCAATATCCATAAATTTACCGGGAACAAACACTGCAAATCCGATAAAATCCTTTCCCCTTCTTCCTGCTCTGCCCGTCATCTGATGGAATTCCGTAGGACTTAAGGGAAGAAATTCTCTTCCATTATATCGATCTGAATTTAAGAAAACCACTGTTCTAGCAGGAAAATTTACGCCTGCCGCTACGGTTGAAGTAGCAAAAACCGCATCGAGAAGCCCTTCGGTCATCAGTGTTTCCAGAAGCAACTTCCATGCGGGAAGCTGGCCGCTGTGGTGCGCGCCGACGGCCGAATTTTGTAAGTGTCGCATTTGACGATGTTCGGCAACATGCGGGCTTTGTTCAATGAATTCATCGATTCGGCTGCGGATTTTTGTTTTTCGATCTTCATCCTGTAAAAGGTTTTGTGTGCATAATTCCAGTGCATTATCGCAGTCTGCCCGCGACTTGAGAAAAAAAATAGCCGGCAAAAGGTGATATTTTTTTAAAACGCGCAGGATCTCTCCGAAAGGCGGCGGATTTGAAGGAGTCGAAAGCAACGGCGGTGTTTTTAAATTCAGATAATCTCTAACTTTGTTATAGATTCTTTTTTTTCTATGAGATTCGGTTGGGGCAATCAGTGGAAAAAGTGTGCCCGAGGGATGAAAAAATAGTGGATAAAGCGGCACCGGTCTTTGTTTTTCTGCGACAATAATACACGGCCTCGAGCGGATGGACGTCAACCAGCCGGCTATTTGACGGGCATTGCCGATTGTGGCGGATAGCAAAAGCAGCGGTATTCGGGTGGGAAGATAGATCATTGTTTCTTCCCAAACCACCCCGCGATCTTCATCGCCTAGAAAATGTGCTTCATCAAGAATTACAAAATCAGTTGCCAACGTTTGCCCCAGGTGCATGGAATCGTAAAGTTGATTGCGCAATATTTCGGTTGTTCCAACGATAATGGATGCATCCGGATTTTCTTTTCTGTCTCCGGTTAATATGCCGACGTTTTCATTTCCGAATATCTCTTTAAATTCATGGTATTTTGAATTGGTTAAAGCTTTTAAAGGGGATGCATACCATGATTTTCCGCCTTTGGCATAGATACGGGCAATTGCCTGTTCCGCAATCCAGGTTTTTCCGGCGCCGGTCGGAGCGGTAACGAGGCAGTCCGTCTGATGAATTGCGTCAAGGGCGGCCAGTTGGAAAGGATCCGGTGTAAATGCACTTTTTTTAGGTACACCGATAGAGGCAAAAACTTTTTTTAGATGGGTATCTACTCCGGGCTTAATTTTAAGTGTTTTTGAGGTTCTTTGGTATCTATTATTTTTTGATCGGAGAAGATATTTTCTTTGCATATTTTAACTCGGGCTTATAAAAGTCTTTGGTATTGAGATAAGGTATAATACCTTAATCAAATTTTAATCTGAAATGAATTTCGAAATATTTATAATATATAGAAATTTAATGAAATTTTCAATTCATAAGTGATTTAATAAAACCAAAGCCGAAAAGGAAAAGGTTGAAAATGCTTGTTGACCGGCTCTTGCCGTGATATTTAAAAACAATCCACACATATCAGAGGTAATAAATGCTTAAAGCTTATTTTAATTTACTTTTTAAGTATTCGATTTCGGTTTTTTGGATTGTTCTACTCATTGCAGCTCCTGCGGCAACGGCGGTTGCAAGCGATAAGAATCAAAAATCGCCGCCGGTTCCGATTCAAGTGGCCTGTGTAAAAAAAGAGTGGGTCTCAGGTCAAATCTCTCTTATCGGGACGGCCGAGGCCATGGCGACAAGTATGGTTTCGGCTGAAATCGCAGGAGTTGTCGAATATTTCCCGGCTAAAGAAGGCGATTTTATTGAAAAGGGAGATTTGCTGGTCGAATTGAGATCTACCGACTTGAAACTGCGACATAAAGCGGCTGTTGCTGAAAGTGGAAGGATTAGAGCACACCTTAACTATGCCGAGAAGGAACTTCAAAGATACCAAATACTTAAAGAAGGTGATAGCATTGCCGCCACGAAATATGATGAGGTCCTGTACAATCAACGGGCGCTTGCGCAGGAATTGCTCCGAAGCCGGGCTGAAGAGCAATATCTTGAATATGAAATAAAACAAAAGCGGGTGTCGGCACCTTTTTCCGGCTTTATTGCAAAGGAACATACTCAGGTCGGTGAGTGGATTCAGGCCGGCGGACCGGTTGTCACCCTTGTGGATCTAAGCCGAATAAAAATTACGGTGGATATCCCTGAGCGCTATGTCAACCGAATTGCCATGGAAAATGAGGCCCGGGCGGCGGTAAGAAGTATTTCCGGTGAACCGCTTATAGGTCATATTTATGCCGTTCTTCCCCAGGGGGATGCGGCCAGCAGAACTTTTCCATTACGGGTACATCTTTTAAATCCGGGTTTTAAAATTAAAAGTGGTATGGAAGCCATTGTAACATTTACCTTATCAGATCCGAAAAATGTATTACTTGTTCCAAAAGATGCCGTTGTGACCGCCGGCAATGACAGACTTGTTTTTTTTGTCACGGATGGAAAAGCCTTTCCGGTTACGATCAATGTCCTCGGTTATTATGACGGCGATGTTGCCGTTGAAGGGGATTTGAAACCGGGAGATCAGGTGGTCGTTCGGGGAAATGAACGCCTTCAGCCGGGTCAGGCGGTTCGAATTCAGCCGGTAAATCCATGAAATAACTGCTGAAGGCGGATTTTTGATCTGTTTTTGAAAGTATATATTTAAAACATGAAATTGGTAGACACGGCCATAAAGAAGCCCGTTACCGTCACCGTCGGTGTCATTTTGCTGGTAATTTTCGGCTTCATCGCTTTGTTTCGAATTCCCATTCAATTGACGCCGAATGTGGATTTACCCGAAGTTTCAGTTGAAACCATTTGGCGGGGGGCAAGTCCGCTTGAGGTCGAACGGGAAATTGTCGACGTTCAGGAAGACGAGCTTAAAAATCTCGATGGCCTGGATGAGATGAAGAGTGAAAGTAATGATGGTGCAGGTTATATCAATTTAAAGTTTCAGATCGGCACTCCAATCAATGAGGCCTTACTCAGAGTATCCAATAAGCTCGATCAAGTCAAAGAATACCCTGCCGACATCGAAAAACCGGTCATCAAATCCGGTGGAAGGCATGAGGAAGCGATTGCATGGATGATATTGCAGGCTCTGGATGGATATGATGGGAATTTAAGTCATGAATACGATTTTTGCGATGAATATGTAAAACCGCGGCTTGAAAGAATTTCAGGCGTTTCATCCGCCAATATTTACGGCGGCCAAGAACGCGAAATGCAGGTGATCGTAGATTCCGATGCGCTGGCGGCGCGAAAAGTGACCCTACCGGAGCTGATAAAAGCGCTGGATGTTGAAAATCAAAATATCAGTGCCGGTGATTTTGATGAAGGCAAGCGGCGTTACATTACCCGTACGGTAGGGGAGTATACAAAGCCGGAGGATATCTCCGAGGTTATTATCAAGAGAGTGAACGACATTCCGGTAACGGTGGGAGATGTTGCCGATGTCATCCTTGGATATGAAGAACTCGATATTGTGGTGCGGCATGAAGGAGTTCCGTCTCTTGTTATGAATGCGGTTCGTGAACCGGGCACCAATGTTTTGGTTGTGATGAAAAAGCTGCAAGAGGCTCTCCGGGAACTCAATGATGGGATATTAAAAGAAAGAAAGCTCAGATTCGTTCAAGCCTATGATGAAACCGGTTATATATACAGTGCAATTGAACTGGTCAGGAAAAATATTTTCATCGGCGGCAGCCTCGCTGTTGTCGTGCTGCTTGTATTTCTAAGAAATTTTGCTAGTACGATTATTGTATCGATTGCCATACCGATCAGCGTCATCGGTACTTTTTTGGTCATGACCCTATTGGGACGCAATATCAATGTGGTCAGTTTAGCCGGCTTGAGTTTTGCCATCGGTATGGTCGTCGATAATTCAATTGTTGTTTTTGAAAATATATTTCGGCACCGGGAGATGGGCAAAAACCGTATAAAAGCCGCTTATGACGGTACGGTTGAAATTTGGGGAGCCGTTCTTGCCAGTACCCTGACCACCGTGGCTGTTTTTTTGCCGATCGTTTTTGTCGAAGAAGAAGTCGGCCAGCTTTTCCGGGATATAGCGATCGCCATCAGCAGTTCCGTGGTATTGAGTTTAATCATTTCAATGACCGTTATTCCGACTTTATCTGCAAAAATACTTGGAAAAATAAAGAAAAAAGATTCATCGCAGAAAAAATTATTTTCACTGACCGAAGTTGGTAAACGATTGTTATCTATTATTACCCGTTTTGTTGATTGGATGATCCGTCGCGTTTGGAGCCGATTAGCAGTTACGGTTTTATTGACTTTGCTTGCCGTCGGGCTTGCGGTGTTACTGGCACCCAAGACCGAATACCTTCCGGAAGGAAACCGGGATCTGCTGTTCGGCGTTTTGCTCCCTCCGCCCGGATATAATGCCGGTGAGTATGAAAACATTGCAAAAACCATTGAAAAAGAGATTTTACCTTTAACGGAGCCCCCGGGTAAAAACGAAGAAAAAGACGGGTTGAATTTGCCGCCGGTAAAGAATTTTTTTTATGTTGCCTTTCGACAGCAGGTATTTATGGGGATTGTTTCCAAAATTCAGGAAAGGACCCGAGAACTTTTGCCTTATGTTTATAGTACGCTGAAAAAAATTCCCGGAATGATCGCTATTGTGCAGCAACCCGGTCTATTTTCAGAAGGTATCGGGCAAGGGCGATCCATTGAGATTGAAATCAAGGGCCCGGATCTTTCCCAATTGATAAACCTTGGAAAGCAGATATACGGCGGCGTGGCCCGTATATTACCCAATGCTCAGATACGGCCCATACCCAGTTTGGATCTTGGAAATCCGGAAATGAGGATTTTTCCGAATCGGGACCGATTAACCCGTATCGGTATGACCACTTCCGACTTGGGATTGACCGTAGATGCGCTGGTGGATGGATCAAAGGCTAGTGATTATCGTTTTTTAGGCGATGAAATCGATCTTGTTGTAAAAAGTCAAAGTGAAAAGCTTGAACACCTTCAGGATCTAAATAATTTTCAGATCATTGCCCCGACCGGCGAGCGCGTGACCCTGGCAAGCGTAGCGGATATAAAACTGCAGGAAGGGCCGACTCAGATTAATCATATCGATTCTCAACGCGCAATTACCATTCAAGTCATACCGCCTCAAAATATACCTCTTGAAACCGCGATGGCCGATGTGGCCGCAAAGGTGGTGGAACCGATCAAGGCCGGCGGTACATTATCAAATATTTATAGTATCAAGCTCGGTGGCACCGCTGATGATCTAACCCGCACGAAAGAGGCTTTTAAATGGAATTTCGTTTTAACGATTGTCATTAGTTATCTACTGATGTCCGCTTTGTTTGAAAACTTTATATATCCATTTATCATTATGTTCAGTGTACCTTTAGCAGCCGCCGGTGGATTTGTCGGTCTTTTTCTCGTCAACCTTTTCATAACCTATCAACCGCTCGATGTGATCACGATGCTGGGTTTTGTGATCTTGGTCGGTATTGTGGTGAACAATGCCATTTTAATCGTGCATCAGACGTTAAATAATATTCGGGAATCAAATATGGCGCCGCAAGAAGCCATTGTCGAATCGGTTCGAAGCCGCATACGACCTATTTATATGAGCAGTATTACCACCGTCTTTGGAATGCTTCCCCTGGTGGTGCTACCGGGTGCGGGGTCTGAGTTTTATCGAGGTATCGGCAGTGTAGTGGTCGGAGGGTTGCTGGTATCAACGGTTTTTACCATATTCTTAATTCCTGCTTTGCTCAGTCTTACCTTTGATGCAGTAAATAATTTAAAAACGAAATTTTCTCGATCTTAAATATTAGCCGTAAGTTTAAATTTTATGAATGAAAAACCGGAAACCAATTCAACGCCGGCCATTATGGCACCGGCGGGCAGTAAAGATTCTTTTCTAGCTGCTGTAGCAGCCGGGGCGGATGCGATTTATTGCGGATTAAAAAGTTTTTCAGCACGCATGGAAGCGAAAAACTTTACAATAGAAGAACTGGCTGCTTTAACTCAGTTGGCGCAGGAAAAGGGAGTAAAAATATATGTTACGTTCAACTCGCTTTTAAAGCCGGATGATTTGAATGAAGCCGGCAAAATTTTGGAGCGACTCGAGCAGCGAGTTAAACCGGACGGAATTATCATTCAGGATTTAGCGTTGATTCAGTTGGTTAAACAGACCGGTTTCTCGGGAGAGCTGCATTTATCGACCCTAGCCAATGTAAGCTTTCCAGCGGCCTTAAAACTGGTTCGAAAAAACCTTGGTGTTAACCGAGTCGTTATTCCTAGGGAATTGAATATAGAAGAGATCAAATTATTGGCCCAGGCCTGCCCGCCCGGCCTTGATCTTGAAGTTTTCGTACATGGTGCAATTTGTTTCGGCATATCGGGAAGATGTTACTGGAGCAGTTATCTGGGGGGAAAAAGCGGACTCAGAGGCCGGTGCGTTCAACCTTGTCGCAGACTCTATAGACAGGGGGGGCAAACTGCGAGATTTTTTTCTTGTCAAGATTTAAGTCTGGATGTTTTGGTAAAGGTTCTTTTAAATATTCCCAGAGTTCGCACGTGGAAAATTGAAGGACGTAAAAAAGGTCCGCATTACGTATTTTATACCGTCAAAGCCTATCAGATCCTGCGAAATCACGGCAATGATCCTCAAAAGTGGGCTGAAGCTAAAAAAGAGGCTTTGGCATTGCTTTCCCAGGCTCTCGGCCGAAGAGGAACGCATTATCATTTTTTGCCGCAAAGACCTCAGAATCCTGTCAACTTAAATGATCAGACCGGTTCCGGTTTTTTAATGGGCAGTATAAAAGGGCCGAAGCAAAAACCCTATCTTATTCCAAGAGAAATGCTTCTCGCCGGTGATGTCTTGCGTATCGGATATGAAGATGAGGTTTGGCACGGTATTTACAGAGTTAAAAAATACGTACCCCCCAAAGGACAACTTTATCTAAAAATAAATGCCCGTAGCGCCCCCCCCAAAGGGACTCCTGTTTTCCTTGTGGACAGGCGGGAACCGGCGCTTGAAAAAATGTTAAGCTGCCTTCAGACAGAGTTGATCGAAAAACAAAAAATTCAGGTGGGTTCATCAAAATTTACAGTCAAAATGCCTAAGCCCTATAAACGGCGGACAACTATCATTGAAATGCAGGTTTATAGAAAAATTGCCGGAGAAAGGATTAAAGGCCAAAACGGACTCTGGCTTTCGTCTGAAACTATAAACGGTTTAAGGCCTATCTTTGCATCGATGGTTTGGTGGTGGCTTCCCCCCATTATTTGGCCCGACCAAGAGAAAAAGATAAAGCTGTGTCTTGACCGGGTTCTTAAAAAAGGTGCCCGCAATTTTGTCCTTAATGCGCCATGGCAGATAATCCTTTTTGCAGATATAAAAGGTTTAAATATTTGGGCCGGGCCATTTTGTAACCTATCGAATGCGCCGGCTATCAGCACCATCAAATTTTTGGGTTTTTCCGGAGCCATTGTCAGCCCGGAACTCGGCCGTGAAGATTATCTAAAACTGCCGCAACAAAGCCCTCTTCCGCTCGGCATTGTAGTTTCCGGCAACTGGCCGCTTTGCATCTCGCGGATTCTTTCGGAAAATATAAAGCTCGGCATTCCTTTCAGCAGTCCTAAAGGTGAACAAGCCTGGGTGAACCAATATGAATCCGATTTTTGGGTTTATCCGAACTGGAAGCTGGATATTGAAGAAAAAAAGGTTAAACTTCAACAAGTGGGTTATAGCCTATTTGTCCACATTGAAGAACCGATGCCGAGAGATGTGAAAATGAAAAAACGACCCGGTATGTGGAACTGGGAATTAGGGCTTTTTTGATCAGCTATATCTATTTATTTTTAGGCGATCGATATTGGATGTCTTGTTTTATAAAGGTTTCAAGGACATTGTCCAAATATGATTTTTTGCAATCAATGGTGCTGATATTCCCATTTTGTACAAATGCCATATATCTGCACCCGCCGAAACATAGGGGTAAGTACTCGCACTCCGTGCATTTTTCATTTTTCCAGATACCACTTTTGTAAGGCTTTGTGTAATCCGTGATCCCTGTTTGAAGATCACCGACGGCAAAGTCGGGTTTACCGATAAAGGCCGGGCACTTATAGAAAACGCCGTCAAAATTGACGACATAAGCATTTGTATTTTCAATCATGCATACCATGGGGCTTGGTTTGGGTGTATAATACCCTCGTTTGAGGATGGCTTCCCGCAAAAGCATGTCGGCTTTCACAATCCAGGGCTCATTAATGGATATGCATCCCCCTTTGAAAGTAGTGATGGATGAGCTTTGCCTACTCAATTTCATCACCGGATCAAACTTAAGCGCTGCGATCTTTTCCGGTCCGAGTCCCTCATTTAACAGGTAATCGATCAATAGTGGAAATTTTTCAAAATTTAATTTTTCAAAATTTCCTCCGAGGCTGATCGGCAGAAGATTACAGGTCTCTTTAATGTTTTCAATGATTGTATTAAAGCTATCTGCTCCTGATTTAAACGGACGATTTTTATTGTGGATTTCAGCCGGTCCGTCGAGGGTGATCTTAATATTTTTAAGACCTAAAGGAATCAGTTTTTCCGCCGTTTGCCTTGTGAAAAGAGAACCATTGGTCGTAATCCGAAAATTAAAAGAACATTGTCTACTTTTAACAAAGGCCGACAGCGGTTTAGCAATATATTCGATCAATTGAGTACTCAAAAGGGGTTCGCCCCCATAAAAATCAATTAGAAGTGAAGTCTTATTTGGGGTGAATTGATCTTTGACGAATTCGATGAGACGATCGGCGGTTGCTTCGGACATGTAATATTTTCCTTGCATATCGCCTTCGTAACAATATTTGCAATTGAAATTGCAATCTAGATTAAGGACTACGGTTATATTGAGGGTGGAATTTTTTCTGTTGAGTTCCTCAAGAAGGCTGAAGACGGCCTGCTTTTCTTCCGTCCTGTTTGGAACGATGATTTCAAGTTTTGATAGTAGAGATCTATCCGAGGGTGAAAGCGTACCCTCCTCTACGGCGTCTAATATTTTTTTTTTAACTAAGATTACAGAGGATTTTTTAGTCGAATAAAGCAGTAGATGATCAGGAGGATCGCGTTGAGGATATATCTTGAGGTAATGAGAAAGCTGCATAATATTTAGTCGATCTCAAAATCCTATGTCTCCAATGATCACCGGCATATAAGCACTGAAACAGCAAATCAAGCGGGATTCGGCTTGCCTATCTATGTCAATACCGGCATCGATTACGATAATTTCTTCTTTTTCAGCTTTATTTTCATTCTTCATAATATTTCTCCTTTTTTTAATTTTGATAGGGGTTCGAATAAAATATTAATTGTCTTACGTCTTAAGCTAACTAAAGTATCGGCACGGAATATGCAATACTTGATTTAAAAATATCAATATTTTTTTTAAATTAAAATGTAATCTTGAATCCGGCCTCTATCCATCGCCTTGGGTTTTGGTTTTCCTCATAGATATACTGCGAACCGTTAAAAATGTTGTGGGCGCTAAAGAAGGTTTCAATAATACTTTTTTTAGATTGATGAATTTTTTTATTAAAAGTTAAATCCCACACAAAATCACTGGAGTCGGAATGGTAAATAGAGTCTAATTCCGGACCGAGGTCCCATTCTATATAATGGCCGAACAGCCTTGCATTAAAGGACTTTTTATCATCATATTTCACACCGATATTATAAATATAAATTTCATTGGAACCTAATGTATTGTAAGGTTCTATTTTAACATATGCAATTCCGGCCGACAGCGAAAGATTATAAAAAGACATGGTTTCCGTTTCTATCTCAAATCCTTTGCGCTCGATCGTTTTTTTATAATCATTTGCCGGTATGCCTTCTACGGAAAATCCTATCGCATCTTTCAATTCATGATAAAAGCCGGTGGCCTTCACCCAGAAATATTTTGATGCGGAGGATTCTATGCCGGTCTGGTATGACCAGACTTTTTCGGGTTCAAGATCAGGGTTGACTAAATTCATTGACAGACACGGTATATTAAATCCTCTGGCTACGGATGCTTTCAAAATTGAATCGTCTGACAACTTGTAAGTCACTCCGAGGCTTGGACTTACAAATGATTCGGTAATGTCGGACTTGTCAAACCGGATACCGGGTGTAATAGACCAATTTTGAACGGTAATCGTATCATTGAAATAAATTGCCCATTTGTCAACGCCGGTATCGTCCTCGGATATTTCATTCCGACCAAGAAGATATATAGGAAAATTTCCGAATTTACTTTTTTGAGAAAGCTCACCATAATTGAAATCCGCTCCGAGAACGGCTGTATGTCGTCTATGGGCCCAAACGAGTTTCGCATTTGTGCCGATGGTTTTTTCATCGTAAATATTTTTTGAAAAAAGTTCTCCATCGGCAAAGTCGTTGCCGAGAATGGATCCCAGTCCTAAATTGTCTTTGTTTTGAACAAATTTTTGCTTTAAAGTATACAAGGATATATGAGCGCGGAGATTTTTGGAGAGAGTTGCATTAAGTGACCCGGTAATAAACAAAATTCGTGAATCACCGGCCGAAGAGATATAGGCACTTGGAAAATCACCAAAATTGGTATTTGATTCGTTATAGCCGACACTTAGACCTGCAACTAGATCGGTTGAAAAGGGAATCCTGATTTTTGAGTAGAAAGAATTATTTTTATGATTTCTTGAAAATCTCAGACCGTCGGAATCCTGATACCCGGTATATAGATAATATCCCACGGATTTTAATTCTCCCGCCATTTCAGCTCTGTAATCTTGCGTATTTTTCTCGCCGTAAGACGCGCTGACGGAAGCCTTCGGTATTTCAGTATTTCCCGCTGATTTGGTGATGATATTGATCACTCCGCCCAGTGATGAACCCCAGGCCGATGAGGCCGGACCCTTGATTACCTCTATTCGTGAGATTATGCCGAGGGGTATATAGCTGGTTTCCGCCGCTCCTTCCGAAAGAAAATTTAACGGGACGCCGTCGATCAAGACAAGGATATGTCGATCTTCCGAGCCTTGTAACATAAACTGGGAAGGTGCACCGAAATCCTGGGTGGAAATAATAAAGGTGCCGACAATCCTATTGAGAGCTTCCGCGATAGTGTGCGTGTTCATTTTTTTGATTTCTTCCGCCGTGATAACGGTGATATTTTCCGCTACCTGCGAAATAGGCTTCGGGTGCCTTGTCGGCGATATGACAAGGTCTTGCTCCTTATAAAACAAGCGAAGAATTTGCATTTCATCTTCGATTTGAGCCTCGCAAATTCGGCATACGGAAAATATCATTAAGGTAAAACATAATGAAAAGGTTAAATTTTTCAAAAAGATTCTATACATATTATCTTTAAATAAATTAAAAATGACGGACTACCCCATCAAAAGATTACAATAATCGTTAGTCACCTTAAAAAACCTTTATTCATATGTCAATAGCCATCATCAGTTTTCCTGTCCCATTATTTGTTTTATAAAAATTTATTTGTTCAATTAAATCAATTAATTTGTTTATTATTCGAAAAAATATCATTGATTTGTATAGGCTCATATAGTTTAAATAATTATAATTTATGAAGATAATTTTATAATTTAATTATATTATAATATAAATTATATTTTTATTAAAATAAATATAATTTAGATTTTATTTTTTATAAAAAAACCGAAATACAAATTTCCAACGTTGCATAATAT
>JAFGES010000083.1 GCA_016931455.1 Desulfobacterales bacterium
TAGTCTAAAAGGTCAACTGTACTTTTCGCATTTTTAGACAAAAATTGATAATAGAATTCTTTAAATAATTTTTCCAGATTATAATCGCTTTTTATCAATGTTTGTTTTTCCGAATAATATGTTTCTTTAATTCCGTTGATGCCGTAGTCAGTATATGCTTGCTCCAATTTTTGTGCTGATGTTTTTACCAAATTGATAATTTTATCATAATCCTTTACGGCTTGCATCGCCGGATCGATATTATTTTGGTACTCAGCCGCTGTCATTTCTGTCAAAATATCAGGAGCTTTGATGATATTAAAATCAAAAGGCTCCGAATCCTGATAATAATCGATTGAGCAGCAGATTTCAATCTGAGGATGGTTGGGAAGCCGGAAACCTCGACTAGCACCAAAGTGATTTGGCCGACCTGAAGCAGGTTCACCGATTATTGTAATATTAGTATATCTTTCCAATATGGTAGTTAAATGTACTGCAGCTGAAAAAGTGACTCTACCTGTTATCAGAAATAGTTTATCAGGTTTGTCTATGTTGGGTCTTTCTAAAATCCCCTTCAGAAGAGGTAGTTCCACATGATTGCCACCTGTGTTCCTCCTGATGTCAATCACGAGCTTTTCCGCTGTGCTCTGGTCAAAGGCTTCAAAAAACAGCTCGCATAATTGACTAAAAGAATCCTCTTCATTTGTTTTACCGTGAGGAAAATTTAGCGAGTTGATCTGAAGAAACATCATTTTCTCCTCGGGAACAGATTCAAACCAGAAGCTTTTTTCTTTGTTTTTCAGCCACAAAGGCAAAGGATTTTCTGCCTTTTCATTCATTGTAACAAGCCCGTCGTCGGATTGCGGATACCAGGTGCCAGCGAAAAATCTGACCATGCTGAAAAAAGAGACTGTGGGTATTTGAGCTTTGAATTCCTCGTTCCTTGTATTTTGCAGTTGTATCTCTATTTTACTAACATCCTCGAGGGCACCGACCTTTTTCAACATCTCTGCAATACTGAGTGAGTAGTAAATGAATTTTCGTTCTCCAAATGGATTGTCGTGACTCCATATTTTACCAAGTTTCGAGGTAACTTCAGCTATGGGCATCTTTCCGATTTTCGTTACTTTCAACCCGACTAACTCCCCATACTGTGGTATGCCGGCCAAAATGTAGACTCCATCTTCAAATGGATACTGGATGATTGGCAACATGTGGAATGTCTGATCCAACCATTGAGGATCCGAACGTTCAAAAGCCCATTGCGTATGGCCGTCTTTCAGGGTTGCCAACAATTCTGATATTGATATTACGATATCTGCATCGCTTAAATTGGGGATTTCGTTGTATAGCTTTTCTTTTAGTTTGTAGAACTCCTCCTTAGGAAAAAAGGCATAAGGATTCGGATGCATGATATCGATCCTTCTTATTAGATAATCCAGATCTTGTCTCCATGCATCTGATTGCTGATCTTGGGCGTAAACAACGCCCATTAACAAAAAGTAACTGATAATAATGAGTTTTTTCATTTTGTTTTCTCTTTTTGTTATTCATTTTATTTCAATCATTATCGTTTCTGTTTGATTTTTAGGGCATAACGATTTGGTTAACCTGCACAAAAAGCCTCTATAAATTTAAGATACGACGCAATTGCCTGCTTTTTGTGTCAGGGTGATTCCATTGTTGGACACTTTGTTTGTTTATTTTTTCTCAAGCATTTCATATCTGTTACGGCTCAATAGAAACCAAAAACCGATTGAAGGACCAAAAATTAAGAGAATAATGCCATACCACCAGTGTCCGACTGACACCCTACCTGTGATCATGGGCAAAGCTGTAAATAAGGCAATCCCTACGCCGATTAATAAGGAAAGGCATCCAACAATACGACTTGCCTTAAGATGCGCTCCACACTCGACGCATACAGAAACAGTCCATGATTTCCACTTGAGCGAAGTAAGTTTACCCAAATCAGCAAGACAGTTTGGACATATGGAACTTTCGATTTTAGACGATCGTATTTTTCTGTGTTTATACTCACTGCGAGCATAGACTGCAGCAAGCGTTACAATGCCTAAACCGAGAAAAACGTTTAAAAAGCCAAATATTCTCTGCTCCTTTGGTTCTGTTAAAGGAATTAAAAGAGAATTTCCGAACAAATAACATCCCCACATGTTCACTGCCATTCCGATAAGGATAAAAAATATCGCAGCGATGTAAGGTTTTATCAGCATTATTGGATTATTCATATTCCATTTATCTCCTCCTAACGATTCGCGTAAACAGCCCGGCAGTAACGACCCGAAACCCTGCTAGCATGGATTTTTCGGCGCATCCTCACCAAGGCTGAAGCGCAGCGAAAGCCGGGTCTGCGTTAACACGGGGTTGGGCGCAAGTTACTCATTCATCTCTAGCAGGTTGGCCACAGTGGCGTTATCGGGTTCACTGGACAGGGCTTTCAAGAGGACTTCTTTAGCCTGTGCCATTGCTTCTTTTTTTAGGTAGAGTTTGGCCTGTTCAAGATACGACTCAATATGATCAGGGTGAAAATGGATATTTAGACCTAGCACTTCAATCGCAAGATCTGGCTGCTTTGCCATCTGCAACTGGAACGCCAGGCTGTCGAGCGTATACTCATCGAAATAATAATCTTGCTCTCCACCGGCCTTCAACTCAGAACAGCGGGCATAAGCTGCATCCAGGCCACCTTCTACCAACGCTCGGCTGACCGGCACCATTCCCGAAACCTTATTCACCTGTGGCTGTTGGCCGATTAGCGCATCCGCAACCGCTTGAATGCCCAGGTAATGTGCATCCGACTCTTCGTTGCACATAAGAACTGCGGCGGAGTTGTTTTCAGGCAAGATTAGCAGAAAAGAAGTCGCCCCGAATCCTGCGCCTCCATGACAAATGGTTTTCACCCCTTTGAAATGCCCTAGAGTCCAGCCAAGTCCCATCTCCTCGAATAAATTGGGGGGATTTCCCCGTTTCGTAACCGGAGTCCACATCAGGTCATAGCCTGCTGCCGATAGGATGCGCTGTCCAAGATAGTTTCCCCGCTTTAGGCTGGTGATTCCCCAGTGACACATATCCACAACCGTCGAGTGCAGGAAACTGGCTGGTGCATCTGCCCGGTGATAAGGATAGCTGGGATTGACCTTCATTTCGGGTGATCGAAGATGAGGCCAGACCAGTAAATGGCTTGGGATATCTTTGGGTTCGAACGAGCTGTGAGGCATCCCAGATGGGAGCAAGACTTGCTCTTGGATGGCGCTTTCAAAAGATTGGGCCGAAACTTTAGCAAGCAAATCTCCCAATACATTGTAAGCAATATTGCTGTAGTTGAAGCGCTCGCCCGGGTTGGCGACCAATTTCTTAATGCTCAAGGCGCGTACGAAGAGTTCGGCAGATCCTTCATCGTATTCCGGGTGTGCCACCAATTCAATGTATTCGTTCTCGTCCATATCTGGCATCCCGGAGGTATGGCTAAGCGCCTGCCGGATGGTAATCTGAGGGCAGCGTTCATCATCCAACCGAAAATAGGGTAGGTACCGGACGAGCGGTGCATCAAGGTCCAATTTTCCACTTTCCACCAACTGCATGATGGCAGTGGCAACGAAGCATTTGGATATGGACTGAACGCAAAAAACCGAATCAAGCGTCACAGGCACCTGCGTTTCCAAACTCTGGACGCCAAATCCTTTAACGTAGACAATTTCATCGCCTTTCACAATTCCAATCGCCATGCCTGGTACGTCCCAGCGAGCCATGATTTCTTGAAGTACAATGTCAAGGTCTTTTAAATATTTCATGAATTACATCCTTGATTCATATGGCGCCCAATATTTGTTTCAGCGGCGCGAACGAAACGCACGTAAATTATACGCAAAAAGAACTTTTAAAAAACCCGATTATTAATACGCCCCGA
>JAFGES010000002.1 GCA_016931455.1 Desulfobacterales bacterium
GATGGATTCCACCATTTCCTGGTGAAGAAAGTTTAAACAGGATAACCAAATCTACAGTCGTGCATGATGCGCAAATTGCGGCCGAACCGTTCGCTGGCGCGGAGCGGGGATGCTGGTGGGATTTGCAAGGGGTGTTGGTTGGGGTGAAAAACAGCGTGGCGAAGGGCAGACCATGCCAGCCCGGTGTATAATAATTCTAAAGGCTGTTTCGCGTGAAATATACTGCAAGACGACCTGTTGTGCACTCATCATCTGGCTAGAACAAATACAAGCAATGGATTATGTATTTCGATGAAAGGGAAAGATAATGACAGTACCAGATTTTCAATCGATAATGCTACCGCTACTAAAGCAATTTGAGGATGGAAAAGAACATTCACTTCATGAAGTGCTTGAAAATCTTGCTGAAGAATTTTCCCTAACCGAAAAAGAACTTAACGAGATGCTCCCAAGTGGGAAACAAACCACTTTCTACAATCGAGTTGGATGGGCAAGAACGTATCTGACTAAATCAGGATTGTTGGAAATGACCAGGCGCTCATTCTATCAAATCACGCCACGTGGTAGAGATGTATTGGTTAGTAAACCAACCGAGATCAACATGAAGTATTTGGAAAAATACCCAGAGTATGTTGAATTCCGCGAAAGAGGAAGCACTCGGAGTAAAAGCCAGGATAATGATAAGGCAACTTCAGCGGCAATTGGACAAAAAACACCAGAAGAAATCCTCGAAGATGCATACCAAGAAATTCGTAATACCCTTGCTCAGGATATTCTGGGGTTCGTAAAGCAAAGTTCCCCCGCTTTTTTTGAGCGATTAGTTGTTGAACTACTTGTCAAGATAGGATATGGCGGTTCAAGACAAGAAGCGGCTCGCGCAGTGGGACAAACCGGCGATGAAGGAATCGATGGAATAATTGACGAAGACAGACTTGGTTTAGATACCATCTATATTCAAGCAAAAAGATGGTCGAATGTTGTAGGTAGACCAGAGATACAGAAATTTGTTGGCGCTTTAATGGGGAAAAAAGCAAGAAAGGGGATTTTTATCACTACATCGGGTTTTACAAATGAAGCGATATCCTATGTCTCGAATATAGATTTCAATGTTGTCCTCATAGATGGAAAACGCTTGGCTGAATTTATGATAGATTATGACGTAGGCGTGACCGAATTAGCATCTTATCAATTGAAGCGAATTGACTCTGATTATTTTAGTAATAGTTAAAAAGCCAGCAAACAACGCGCGCAAGCGAAAGAGCTTCTACAAGGGGATAAGTGGGATAATAAGCAAAGTTTGGTTAGGGTTAAAACAGTATCAGAAGCTAAAGAACCAAGTTAGTGAATAATCTGCTAGACCGGAAACCGTAAGAATGAGCTAGAGAATTTCATGTGTTGGGTTGAAAAATGTCAGATGAATTAGCAACAGAACTGCGAAAGATTAAAAGAGAGCTATCTACTTACAAACTTAAGCTGAAAGAAACACTTGAATTTAATGAGCGATTGCGTTCATCGGTGGGATATGAAGAATTAGAGGGTTGGCAACCGCAAAAACGCATAGAACAACAATATGGATGGGTTTTTGCTTGGCTTCATCCTTTAAGTTCCTACATGAATCAAAACCTCAATAAACCTCTTACTCCAGAGGTAAGAAATAAAATCCACAACATTGTTATGGCAATAATTGCTCAATTGGCAATATATGGGAAATATGGAATAAAACTTCCTCATGATCCACGTGAAGTTGATCTAGATCAATTTAGTAAAAAGCAAAAGAACATATTTCAAAAGTCTTATGAACCATGTGCAATTTGTGGAGAAAAGAGAATTACCCACGAATGTCACATAATACCTCGTTCGGAGGGCGGTCCTCTTCACCGCGATAATTTCGTGATGCTTTGTCCACTTCACCATCATCTTTTTGATCACTCTCGGTTGTCAAAAAGCGAATGGGACATGTTGGTAGGATCTTTCAACGAAAAGATGGATGCGGCTGTTCTTTATGCTTACCAAGCCCGATTACCAATGTTGAGGGCATTTTGGCAGCAGGCTGACGAAACAGAAGACAAAAATGTGCGTTCGAACTTGAACTTAGATATAAAAAAAACAGAAAAATCAAGAATACCGCTTTTCTCTTGGGATTTTGAAGATTATAAAGAAGCTGATCTTTGGTTATTAATGGCTTTTGCTTATCAGGAAAGTAGTGTTCATCTATTCGCAGAAATGATGGAAGGAAAATTAGAAAATACTTTTCACCACGCAAAAGTTGCTGTAGGTTTAATGGAACATGCAATTGAAATCTTTTTAAAAGGTGGAATAGTTCTAGCAGGAAAGGAAGTTCCTAAACATCACCATCTAAATCAACTTTTTGGGCAATATAAAAATTTATACCCAGGTAAGCGTTTATGTTTTACTTGTACAGTCAATGAGCTTGTTGAGCCATCAAAGCAAACTCCAAACAATCAATATGCCAGGTATCCAACGAATAAAGAAGGTAAACCCTGGGAAGGTTATACTCACATAGACCTGGCTATTTGGTATAAACAAGCAGTAAAGCTTTTGGATGATTTTCAAAGATTAGAACCAGTAATGAAAGAAAAATATCCCGATGAATATAAATAGCGACCCCAGCCCAAGCTAAATTAGACCACAACTTTACCCGAGGGTAAACGGCGTGATTTTCGTCAAATCAGGTAAAGGCGCGACAGGGTTGCGCCTGCTCCGCCAGTAAATAAACGTTGATCAGGTCATAGCCAAATTGAGTTTGTGATGTTTACCGAAAAAGAATATCTAGGGCATCCTGTTTTTGAGCAATTGGAGACATATTCTACTTTCTACGATAATCTTTCATCGTCAATATTTCCTATTATTTCAGTAGGTACGGGTTCTGTTATTAATATTGATACCTATGTTTATATATCAATGCAAGGAACACTTGATTCAATTAAAGAAATACTATCACATGAGCGAATAAATGACGCGTATACCTTATTGCGAAAATACTACGATGCAGCAATAATCAATATCTACACAAACTTATATTTAGATGACTACTTCAACATCGATAATTTTGTTGTTGAAAAAATAGATAATTGGCTTAAGGGAAGAGAACAATTACCCAACATTAGGGTCATGAATAATTACATTCAAAAATCAGAAAAGGTTGTCCCTATTTATAGGCTACTTCACAAAGATAAGCGATATTCAGAGTTACGGGATCGCTGTAACGACCATACACACTACAATTTCTACCACAATGTGTTACTGAATAATCGCCAGATGTTTATTGACAAAAAAGTAGCAATGTTAAATAGATTCGCAAAAGACCTTGAAAACATTTTCATTCTGCATTTGGTGTATCTTTTTTACTTAAGCGATCATTACATGATGGCAAGCGATTATTTAGATTGTTTAGATTGCGGAATTGCTCCAGAGCCAGGGTCACAATACTTGGTTGCACCTTTTGTTCAAGAGATTTTTGATACTGTCATAAAGAAAAATCGCATGGATTTGGCACTTGAAATTAAGAGCAAATCAGAAATGCGATTGGGTTAAATAGTTCTTTAAGTAAAAAACCGCCAACTGACATCTGTTGCTTGGTGCAAACTATTAACTAGCGGATTCTGTAAACTCATAAAGGAGCATAAAATGCCAGAAATCCCTGAAATTGTCGCCAGGGCGCGCGAGATGCAGGCGGTGGTGGGCAAGACCATCGCGGGTGTCGAGGTGGTGCAGCCCAAGTGTCTCAACCTCCCGGCAGAAGCCTTTGTGGAATCCTTGCGTGGCGCCCAGATCCTGGCGGTGAGTCACCGCGGCAAGTGGGTGGTGGTTGAGACCTCACAGGGCTGGCTGCTGCTGGGGCTGGGCATGGGGGGAGAGATTCTGCTTGCCACGCGCAGCAGCCTGCCTGAGAAGTGGCGCTTGATCTTCGATTTTACCGACCAGTCCTGCCTGGCAGTCAACTTCTGGTGGTTTGGGTATGC
>JAFGES010000084.1 GCA_016931455.1 Desulfobacterales bacterium
ACTGGTTGAAGCAACAGATGCTGTTGGTGAAAATACCACTGTATCGTCAACAACTTAAATAAAGTCTATTGAGAGTTTATTGGGAGAGAGCCATGCCTAAAAGATTCGGACGGATTTTCATTAGGTTGGTGGTGATTTTCCTGTTTTTGATCGTCTCAAGACCTCTCCCTCGATACGCTGTTTCAACGTGCAATTCAATGGCGGTTCAGCAGTATCTTGGTGCTGATGTCGTCCGCTTAAGCCAACTTTTGAACAAGGCCCAGGGTCAGGAGCAGATCGTTCTGAAAATCCGTCGAGGGGAGGCCTACCAGACCTCGGGCCACCTTGATGCTGCCTTGGAGGATTACCATAGTGCTTTGGATGAGGCAAGTGCAGCTAACGAGCCACTGCTGGCGGCAGTTGCCGCCCAGAATCTTGGTTACGTCCATTTTCTTCGACAGGAGCCGGAACAGGCAGAACCGCTTCTGCGCTCTGCCCTTAAACAGGCCGAGAAGATCGACAAACCGTCCCTGGCTGCTGCCAGCGCCAATCGCTTGGCCGTTGTGTTATCCAGCCAGGGGCGTCAGGAGGAGGCGTACCCTTTTTTCCGGAAAGCACTTGAGTATGCCAGCCAGACGGATGATTTTGCCCTTACTGCGGCCATCCATAGAAACCTGGCACGAGTTTTGGCTGATACAGATCGGGCTATGGCCCAGCTCGTGGTCGCTCGTAAAGCCGCCACAAGGGTGACTTCCCCCACTGAGCGGATTGACTTGTTGTTGGGGATTGGAGTGGAGGCGAAGCGGGAGCGCTTTGATGTGGCTGGTATTGCCCTGGCTTACGACGTTTTAATGAAAGCCCTGGACCTTTCCTCGGATTTAGATGATGCACGGAGGCTTTCTCAGGCGGCTGGCCATCTGGGTGCCATTTATGAGCGTCGCGGTCGGCAGGACGATGCTTATGGGCTGACTGTTCAGGCTCTGGAGGCTGCCCAGCGTCTCCAGGCCCACGACCTGCTGCTGTTCTGGGAATGGCAGATTGGTCGGCTGCTGCGCAGCCAGGGTGATCGGAAAGAGGCCATTGCAGCTTATCGCCGTGTGGTATTTCATATCGAGGCCATTCGACAGGACATCCCCGTCATATACCAGGATGGACGTTCTTCCTTCAAAGCGACTCTGACCCCAATTTATATGGGGCTTGCCGACATGCTCCTCCTGCAGGCCGAAGTTGAGAAAGGTGAAATCAGGCAGGATATGCTTCAAGAGGCGCAGAGTGTGGTCGAACGCTTCAAACGTTCAGAGCTGACTGACTACTTTAGAGATCCCTGCATCGCAGCCTTACGCCAGAGAGTCGAAAATCTTTCTCCCGGGACCATGGTAATCTATCCCATCATTCTTTCGGAACGGTTGGAGCTTCTAATAAACATCGGTGATCGTCTGGAGAGGCGGACTGTACCGGTGAGCCGAGAGAGGCTTGAAAGAACGGTCAGTAGTCTGGTCCACAGACTGAGAAATGAAAAAGCGTTCAAAGATCTTTCGCAAGAAGTCTATGCCTGGCTGATTCAGCCGCTGGAAGGGATTTTGGAGAAGCACCACACAGACACCCTGGTCTACGTGCCGGGCGGCGTGCTCAGGCTGTTACCCATCGGCGCCCTCTGGGATGGCGAAAGGTTTGTCACAGAACGATACGCTACTGTCACCCTACCCGGCCTGACCCTTTTGAATCCAGCGCCTTTAGCGCGTGGGGGGATGGTCACCCTGATGGCGGGAATGAGCGAGCTTGGCCCGGTGGTTTTCAATCTGCCTGAGCCTTTGTTGCAGGCGCTTTGCAACTTAGACTCAAATCAGATAAATCATGGAGTACGGGGACTGTCGGTGGAAACGGTCCAACTTTCAGGAATGAAGGGAGTTAAAGGGCCGAAAGGAATGCCACCTGAAAAGGTTGAAAGGATCCAGCGGTTATTGTCTCTTCCGGGTGTAGAGGGGGAAATAAGTCAACTTTCGAAGCAGCTGCCTGGAAAAGTAATGCTCAACGAGAAGTTTCTTTTGGAAAGATTCATCTCGGAGCTGGCTGATAATCCTTCTTATCGTGTGGTCCATATTGCTTCCCATGGTTATTTCGGCGGGACTCCGGAGCAGAATTTTATCATGACTTATGATCAATGTCTGGATATGGACAAGCTGTCGGCGTTGATCAAGCCCAAACAGTTGGCGGCAAAACCGGTGGAGTTGGTCACCTTTAGCGCCTGCCAGACTGCCGAAGGGGATGACCGTTCTCCCCTGGGGCTTTCCGGGGTGGTCTTGAAATCAGGTGCGCGAAGCGCCCTGGGTTCACTTTGGCCTGTGTCGGACAGTGCCGCACAGGCTCTCCTGCCTCGATTCTATTCATACCTGAAGGAAAAGGGTATGACAAAAGCAGAAGCACTGCGGCATGCTCAGATGTCCTTGATGGCAGAGGATGGTTTCAAGCATCCTTTTTATTGGGCACCTTTCATTCTTGTGGGAAACTGGTTATGAATTCATCTTTTCGATTCTGGATTGCAATTTTCTTAGTTTGCCTTTCTACCCCTGCCTTTGGGGCGGGGAACGAAATGGTTTTTCGTGACTGGGCTCTGCGTTCCGCTGAAACTTCTGCCATGGTTCTGGAACAGCGGGTTTTTGTCGAGGGAAGCGACGAGGTGCCGCTGCTCCGCATGACCATTCAGCGTATCAACAATGATGGCCGAGCCGGTGAGGCTGGGAAGCTGTGGACGGTATTGCGGATCCCCCTCAGCGTCTTGCTTCAAACTGGTCTGCAATTTAGCATTGATGATGCCGAACCAATGAGCATAGCCTTTCATCACTGTCAGTTGACGGGTTGCTTCGCCTTCCTGCCTCTAACCCCCGGGCTGCGGAGCAATCTGGAGACAGGAACCGAGGCCCGCGTGATCTTCCATACTTTGGACGGACGGAGTGTAAGTGTTCCTGTATCACTGTTTGGGATTAAGGCAGGTATTAGGGCCTTGGAGCAAACAACATTAAAATGAAGAAATTGAAGAGAGGGTGCAATGAAAAGACCGGCAAAAAAAATTGTGGAATTTCTGCTGGCCATTTTTTTAGGATGTCTTGTTGTGAACCAAGTTTCAGCTGAAGATGATTGGGTAGAGGCCAGAATCGGAATTATGATAAAATCCGGGAAAAAGGAAGTTCGGGCCGAAGACCGAAACAAAGTTAAGGCCGGGAATCTTTTCCGAATCTATGTTCATCCCCAGGAGAATGTCTTTATCTATGTTATCCACACCGATGGAAAGACCGCCACCTTGCTCAACATGACTATGCAAAAGATAGAGAGTACGATACTATGTTTACCCTCCATGTGCTCATATTATAAAGTGGACGGCAGCAATACCATGGAAAATATAACTATTATCTGTAGTGCGGCGGAGTTGCCACGGCTTTCAAAAATGATCGACAGAGACCTGCCGAATGACCAATGGAAGAAGATAGAGCATGAATTGAATACCAGGGGTGAAATTCTCCTGGTTCAAGTAGAAAACGATAATTGCCAATTCGAGGGACCCAGAAATGTTCGAGGAATCGAGACACTCAAAGTATACGATCCTTTCATCAAGGATCTGCCGATCTATTCAGGGAGAGGCCTACTACTTAAAAAATATGAATTTTTTGTTCAAAAGTAGTGGGAATTATTTTTCTTGCCTCTTGCTGATTGACGGATAATTGAGAGGTTGCAAGATAAAAGTCAACACTTTCTTGGCGTGGAATTTTTTGATATCAGGGTAAGTAATGACGATTGAAAGGAGTTACAAGTTGTGTCTCTAGACCTCGAAAAGTTGATGAAGATTAGTGAAGCATTAAGAAACCTTGCCATGACAATTGCGGTCATCCTTGGTGGTTTGTGGGCTGCTTATGTTTTCACTGCTGAACTCCATATTGAAAATGCTCAAGCCACTTTGGAGAAGCTCAAATTAGAGGCAAGTAGTGCACCATCAATCGATAAAAAGCTTGATGTGGAGCAGCTATTTATCCCCGGAGACACGGCATATTACCTCCACATCTCCGTACAAGGCACAAATACAGGAAACAAGAGCACTACTTTGAATATATTGAAAGAACCGATAAAAGTAGCTGAGGTTAGCCTGAACAACTCAGAAAAACCAAAATTTAAAATTGTTACGACATCAGATTTTTATAGCCCTGAGGGTTCCAAGACAGCGAACGTCGTAATAGGAGTAGGAGAAACAAAAAAAATTCCATTTGTCGTTAAGGTGAATCATCCAGGGTTATATTTGATTGAATTTGAGGCTCAGATGGAGAGCTCTGATTTGACGGATTCAATCCGGGCTGGTGCTGATCCAAGATTTCCAACTACATGGGTAGCTCAGAAATACGTTGTGGTTAAAAACTAGAAAAAAACACAACATTTGACTGGAAGAACAGGATGAGTAAATACGAAAGGGAAGATTGGTCAGAAATGAAGCTCGAAAAGTGCCCTAAGCGGACATCTACTGTTTCAAACCTGCTCGAAGAGTGATGATACTCAAAGAGGGCCGCGCAAAGATGCCCAAGTTAGGCATACCGGTTGTAATGGATCGGGTGGTCAGTCAAAATACCAATCTGGTATTTCTAGAGATATTTGAGCCGGATTTTAACAGATCCAACTATGGGTTTCTTTTTTCTTGGCCTTTTCTTTTTTTGAGTGATCTCGGGACTCTTGATTTAGGAAAAGGTCACCACACCACTTGATCTATTTCGGCGGACTCGGATTAAACAGGTTTTGATCGTGCTTGTCTTTTTTTCTCTCGACGCCGATACCATCGGTCCATATCTTCGGGATACAGGTTGGGGTAATATCGCTTCCAACGTTTGTGAAACCAAAACCACTGGTCCGGATAACTTCGCACCACTTTTTCAACGGCATTGGCCATAAGTTGCGTGTTTTCCAGAAGATCCGCTTCTAAATCATTTGTTGTTTGAAGTGCTATGGGGGGTTCAACAAGCAGCGTCAGGCGTCCATCTGCTTCGCGAATGCAAAAAACCGGGAGGACGGGGGCGTTGTATCTTCGGGCCAGCAGGGCGGCAACCGGGGTGGCGATTGCCTTTCGATTGAAAAAAGAAATATCAACGCCTTCCGAGGACTTCGTATTTTGGTCGATTAAAACTCCTATCCATTGACCTTTTTGAAGCGCCCGAACCATTTTAGGCAGCGCTCCTTTTTTGTCGACCGTACGATTATCGAAACGAATTCGAAGTCTGTTCACCCAATCATTCAATTTTTTGGAGCGAATTTCTCTGGCGACCACCAATAAGGGCTTTTGGATATAACAAGAAATGGCCAAATGAGACATTTCCCAGTTGCCGATGTGTGCTGAAATTAAGATAGCACCTTTGGGACTTTTCAGTGCTTTTAACAGATGCGATCTGCCCTTGATTCTGATATTCCGTAAAATATCTTCTTTTTCAAACGGAGCCATTTGGAAGATTTCTAAAATGGTTATGCCCATGTTCTGAAAAATACGTTTGGAGTGCTTTTGGATCAGATCCCAAGACCACTGCGGATAAGCGAATTTTAGATTTCGTCTTACGATACGGCGGTGGCGAATATCCAGACTGAATGCCAGCGTTCCGAGAAGGTTGCCCAAGCGTTTAATTTTTTTATGCGACAGCATATTTTTTAAAATATTCCCAAGTTGGAAATTCCCTCTAAAACATCTTGTACGCTGATTTGCTGCATACATTCGTGGGTTTCGCATTTGCGTTTAAAACAAGGACTGCACTTTATTTGCGATCGAATGATTTGGTGTCCGGGGCCGAATGGCCCGGTCCGCCATGGAGCCGTGGGTCCGAAAAGTGCTACCACGGGTTTTCCAAGAGCCGCAGCCACATGCATCGGGCCGGTATCGGTTGAAATGATAAAGTCTGTTTTTTCATAAACCGCAGCCAGAGTTAACAATGAGGTTTTCCCGGCAAGATTGACAGCCGTGCCATGCATACGGGACAGTATATCCTCGATGGCCTCGTGATCAGCTTTGCTGCCGGTAAAAATCAGATGGACTTGATATTTTTCAATCAGCGCATCGGCCAATTCAGCAAATTTTTGTCGATCCCAAAGCTTGGTTTCCCATTTGGCTCCGGGATTTATGGCCACAAGCGGCTTGAATCCTTTTAGCTGATGTTGTTCAATCAAATAATTTGCTGTTTTACGATCCTGATCTTTTATGGGAATATGATATACGATTTCAGATGAATGAATTCCGATCGAATCAAGGAGCATCAGACCTCTCGAGAGGGCGTGATGCTCCATACTCACCGGTGGAATACGTTCGTTTAGAAAAAAATAACTGTATTCCATGTGGTCCATGCCTCTACCGAATCCGATTTTACGTTTTCCCCTGGTCAGTCCGATTAGAATGCCGCTTTTCAGCAAGGATTGAAAGGCAATGATGAGATCATAGTAAGTATCTCTCAACTCTTTTATAAAACAACGAATTTCAGCAATATTTTTATGGCGGGATTCTGTGAAAAAAGTCTTCAGCCACCGTTTCCGATTTGAAATAATCACACGATCAATCGCCGGATGATCTTTGACAAAATCGGATGCATCTTTTTCCACCAGCCATGTAATTTTGGCATGCGGGTAACAGCTTCGGATGGCATTTAGAGCCGGCAGGGTATGGATGACGTCCCCAATGGCGCTTAATTTTACAATCAGTATATTTAATTGCGATGAGTTCGCCACAGTTTAAAACCTTATGAAAGAAGTTTTTCAGCCACGGCAAATACCGTATCAACAGTAATTTCCCGCATACAACGATGGTCGGTCGGGCATTCCGGTTTCAGACACGGACTGCATTCAGCCGGCCATTTAACAATATGGCTGTTTGGATTGCTGGGACCTGTGGCGATATGATCCGTCGGACCGAATATTGCAATTTGGGCAATATCCAGTGCCGCTGCGACATGCATTAAGCCGGAATCATTCGTAATAAAAAGGCGGCACTTTTCAATCAATGCCATTGCCTCACGCAGGCGGGTTCTACCGCAAAGGTTGATGCAAGGCTTTTCGATTGATGCGGAGATTTGATTCCCGAGGCCTTCTTCACCCGGACCGCCGAAAATTAGGATTTGCGCTCTGCAGGCTTTCTGAAGTTTGTTGCACAGGGCGGCATAGCGTTCGGGTAACCAGCGTTTGGCAGTTCCGAATTTAGCTCCGGGATTAATGCCGATAATTGGATCATGGCTCGAAATTTTATACTGTTTCAGAATTTTTTCCGCCTGAGATCGCTCCTCGTCTTTTAAAATCAGCGTCAATTGCCTGCCATGATTTTTTAGACCTGCGTCGGCAAGCATTTTGAGATAATAATCGATTTGATGAGCCGCTTCTAAAGCAGGTTTAAGCGCTATGGCATGGGTGAGAAAAATCCTCCGGCCATCGGTATTGTAACCTACACGATTTGGAATACCGGCCAGAAAAGCTAAGAAAGCGGCCTCAAAAGCATTTTGCAGAAGAATCGCAAGATCAAAGCGTCTTTTCCGCAGATTTTTGCTTAAGCGTAGTTTTCCAACCCCTTTTCCGTGTCTTGCAGCAGCATCATATATCATGAGGTGATCAATATCCGGATTATTATGGAAAACAGGTGCTACCCAAGGTTTTGCCAGAACGGTGATTTCAGCCGCAGAAAAATTTTTGCGAACGGCTCGAATCGCCGGTGTTGTTATGATCGCATCGCCGACCCAGTTGGTTGAACGAATTAGGATTTGTTTGATGTTGTCTGATTTAATTTTTTTTGTCATCGAAATAGGAATATAAGTTAAAAATCAACAAAAGTTTTTATTTATAAGGTTTGAAAAAATATCAGATGAATTTTAATAAAACAACTGAAAAAAATAGATTTCAAATTGACATGGGGTTGTTTAAGATTGTAAATAGGCTTGGTTCGTATTTAAAATGGATAACATATTTGAATTTTAAAAAAGTTAGTATATGGCAGAGCCCCTCTCTCAAAAAGCAGCGCTGTGTTTTTATAATTTGAGCTGGCGCATTGCAATTCCATTCCTTCGGTTAAATCATCGACTATCGGTAGGATTTAACGAGCGGATTTTAAAGCAAAAATTATTGCCGAAAGCGGATTTATGGATTCAAGCCGCTTCTGCAGGAGAGTCCTATCTAGCTTGGGAGCTACTCAAAAGTTTAAGTTTTAGCCCTCCAAAAAATGTATTAGTGACCACCAATACCTGCCAAGGGATGGAAATCCTTGAACTTGCCTGCAATGACATCAATTCAAGTGATAGAGGGTTGAGCGTTTTTGCGGCTTATTTTCCTTTTGATCAGCCTGCAATTATGGCAAAGGCTGTATTTCAAGTTCGTCCGCGCGTAATGGTATTGCTGGAATCGGAGATATGGCCGGGTCTTCTGGCCTGTTTGAAACAGTATGGATGCAAGATATTGATCATAAACGGCCGGCTGACTCAAAAGAGCCTTCGGCGCTATCGAATCTTGCCTACCCTCTGGTATACACTCCGGCCGGATAAAATTCTCGCGATATCCGGAAGCGACGCACGACGTTTCAAAATACTCTTCGGCAGTGAGAATATCGATGTGATGCCGAATATTAAGTTTGATCGATTCAATCCAACCGAGACCGTGACGGGGAAAAAGAGTCGAATCGCAGAGATTATCAGACGCGATATTCCATTTATCGTACTTGCCTCTGTTAGACGGCAGGAGGAGCCGCAGATCGAAAGAATCATAATAGATATTTTTCGCCGAAAACCTGAGGTGGTGATCGGTCTTTTTCCCCGCCATATGCACCGGATCAATCACTGGAAAGCAACTTTAGAACGGTTGAAGATTTCTTGGGTGATGCGATCTAAAACAGAAAATCCGGTTTCCGGCGAAACAGTTGTTCTCTGGGATACATTCGGCGAGCTATCCTTTGCCTACAAGCTTTCAAAAGCTGTTTTCGTCGGCGGAAGCCTTGCACCTTTGGGCGGACAAAATTTTTTGGAGCCGTTGACCTGCGGCGTCGTGCCCGTTATCGGTCCTTTCTGGGATAACTTTGCTTGGGTCGGCCGTGAAATTGTAGAACAGGGACTTTTGCGCGAATCAGCTAACTGGCAGGAAACGGCAAACATATTGGTGGAAAATTTAAACCACCCACCGGAAAAAGAACAGATCATTAAAGCCGCTTTATCATATTTCAAGAAACACCAGGGGGGTACGCTGTCGGCCTGCCGGCTTATTGCAAAAGAGTTGGGTTGAAATGAATAAAAACTTAAAATGTTACGGGATTATTCCGGCGCGGTATGCGTCGACCCGCTTTCCGGGTAAGCCGCTATCTGAAATTCTCGGCAAGCCTATGTTTTGGCATGTTTTTCAACGGAGCCGAAAATGTCGCGAACTGTCTCAAGTTGTCCTGGCTACAGATAGCAATCTGATCTTTGCAGCGGCAAAAAAGTTGGCAGTGCCGGTCGTGATGACCAGAGATGACCATCCCAGCGGTACTGACCGGGTTTTGGAAGCAGCTAAAATTATCCAGGTGGAAGCCGATGCCATTGTAGTAAACATTCAGGGAGATGAACCGACCCTGAATCCGGTGATGCTTACCGAACTTATCGCTCCTTTTAAAGATCCGCAAGTTCAGGTGACGACATTGGCTAGAAAAATCGATTTAAAAGAAGCGGAAAATTCCGACCAGGTCAAAGTGGTTTTTTCAAAAAGCGGTCGAGCACTCTATTTTTCGCGGTTTGCCATTCCCTTCTGCCGAGATGGGAAAAATGATGACTTCTATGGGCATATTGGGCTATATGCCTTTCGGATGAAGACTTTGGAGCAATTTTGTGCCTGTAAACCCAGCCGTCTTGAACAGATTGAAAAATTAGAGCAACTGCGTTTGCTGGAAAACGATATACCGATCCAGGTTGTGGAAACCGAGCATCGAAGCGTTGGGGTCGATCGACCGGAGGATTTGAAATTCGTGACCCAAATTCTTTTAGATGAAAAACTGGGGAACCCTTAACAAAAAGCGAACATTATTTTCGACGAACAATATGAAATCTGAAAATAAATCCCAAAAATGTCCACTTGATAAACTATCGGCATTGAGCAAAGAAATTTCCGGTTTCCAGTCCACCGATGTATCCTTTGAACTCAATGAACTGACCTTATCGATTTTAGATTCGATTCCACATGCATTGATCGGCTTAATGGATCGTCGGGTTATTTTTGCCAATAAGGCGGTAGAATCTATTTTTGGATGGCGACCTGAGGAGTTAATCGGTAAAAGCACAAGAAAAATTTACCGAAACGATAAAGATTATGAGGAAATTGGGCGTCGTTTTTATCCCATTCTTGAGCGGCAAAGAACATATAGTGAAGAATTTATCTGTTGCCATAAAAATGGGAGTGAAATCATTTGCTTAGTCAGTACTTCAAGAATCGGTGAAAGCCTGAAAGGAAAGATGATTATAGCTACTTACGTCGATATTAACCGGGTGATATCGGCGGAAGAGGCAATCTTGCAAGCCCATAATGAATTGGAGCTTCGGGTCCATGAACGGACATTGGAATTGAACAAAACCAATGAAGGCTTAAAAAATGAGATCAATGAGCGCAGACGTGTCGAAAATGCGCTCAGAGAATCGGAACGGCTGTTGGCACATATTATTGATTTTCTTCCTGATGCAACATTTGCCGTTGATCTTAAGGGTAGAGTGATAACATGGAATCAAGCAATCGAAGAAATGACAGGTATAAGTGCTGAATATATGCTTGGAAAAGGAAATTATGAATATGCTTTGCCGTTTTACGGCATTCGAAGGCCTATACTGATTGACCTTACGTTAAAATCCGATGTCGAATTTGAAAAAGAATATTTTTTTATTCACAAAGAAAGAGATGTGTTGATTGTTGAAACAGATGTGCCTTGTGTAAAAGGAGAAAATTTACATCTTTGGGGTAAGGCCAGCCCCATATATGATTCCGACCGAAATATTGTCGGTGCGATTGAATCTATTCGGGATATCACCGAACGGAAGCGAATGGAAACGCAGTTGCAAAAGTCACGCAAAGAACTCCAGTTGCTTTCTGCTCAGCTTTTGAAGGCACATGAGGATGAAAGAAAACGAGTTGCAAGAGATCTCCATGATACGATTGCACAAAATCTGGCAACCATTAAAGTATTGTTGAATAATAAATTGGGGCAAATGGGCCGCAATGAAGAGGCCTCTGAAATTTCAATTGAAGCTATTATTGCAGTGGTTCAAGGCAGCATTGAGGAAATCAGGCGAATTATGAGTGACTTACGTCCTCCTCTACTGGATGACTTGGGGATTTTAGCTGCAATTAAATATTACTGCCTGGAATTTCAGGAAATCCACAAGAATATTTATTTAGAAGACCAAATCGATATTAAAGAAAGCGAAATACCACCTGCTTTAAAAATCGTGATGTATCGAATCCTTCAGGAGGCCCTGAATAACATTGTCAAACATAGCCAAGCCGATTCTATAAACCTTTTGATCCAAAAAAATAAAGATGGCCTTGAAATGGTTATTGCGGATAACGGCATTGGATTTGATTCAGCCGAAATATTTTCGATGGAGAATGCTAAAAAAGGGTTGGGTCTTATTGGGATGAAAGAACGGGCTGAACTTTCAAACGGATCTTTTGCGATCGAATCCAAAAAAGATGTTGGAACGACAATTCGGATATCTTGGCATGTATAGGCAAAGAATTATTTTTTAAAATCAAAAACCGGCCTCAAGTGTTTGAGCATGGCGGGTCCAAATTTTCCAATCGACAATGTAATTTTCCAAGTCATCGGGATGAATATGTTCCGAGGATATCACTTTACCACATACGGAAATACCGGCTTGACGGACCGTATCGGCATTGCCGGAGACCAATGGATGCCACCAAGCCAGTTCTTTCCCTTCAGCTAACAGCCTATAAGCGCAGCTTCCGGGCAACCAGCGAAATTTATTTATATTTTCAGGTGTGAGCGAAAGGCAAAAGGGCATCAAAGCTTTTCGATCCTTATAGGATTTACAGCGACATGTTTCAGGATCTAAAAGTGGGCAAGCTACGTTGGTATAATAGACCTTGCCTGTTTTTTTATTTTCTAGTTTTTCCAAGCAGCAGCGGCCACATCCATCACAAAGAGATTCCCATTCTTTCCTTGTCATTTCAGAAAGAGGCTTGATTTTCCAAAAGGGCTTGATAGGATTGTGCATTATAACTTCTTGGTTGAAATATTTTTTATTCAGAGCTCCGATTTAAATTTCCTCAGTTATCAGTAGCGAATAATATTCATTTTGGCAAGAAGTTTGCCGCTTATGTAAGCCTTGAGATGCACCGAATGTGACCGGCTTGTTGAATTTTTTTAATCGATTACCAGAGGTAATTGTTTGGTGATTTTAAAAAAAACCTGATATTTTTTTATATCCTTATATTTTTCATACCAGCTTGGATAATGCTCTTTCATCAACTGATTCACAAAATCAGCATTATCATTTTCTTTGATTTTCGTCAGAAAAAGTCTTTTGCCTGTAAATTCTTTGCCTTCTTCCTTAAAAAGATAGGCTGCCTTTGGATTGGATTGCAAATTACCGTAACTCAAACGATCGGCCATGATAAAGGATACGGTTTGATCGTCTTCAAAATACGGTTTGGTATAAACAGCCACATCAACATTGCCGGATGAATCCGCGGTTGCCAATACGCCGATTCCTTTTGTATTTTCAAAATATTCGCTTAAACTCATTTTGAAACCTCCTTTCCTTGAATAAGCCGGAAAACATGATGATCGATAACCTATTGAGTTTGAATGTATTTTGAAATTTTGAGTTAAATTTATACTGTTTTTGATTTTTAATTTAATTGAAAATACTTGGAAAATACATAAGGTTAACTATTTATTTTTTTATAAAAAAGACTGTATTTTTCAGTTATCTAAAAAATGTAAACTTTCATTCATTTACAATGATTTAAAAAAAAGTGAAAATCGATTGAATAAGGAGATCCGTTGAAAAATAAATATGAATTTTTTTGTGATGGTTCGGTTTTTCATAAATTGGATAAATGGATTTTCAAAATTAATCCTTTTTATCTTGAAGCGTTCAAGGCTTTAGTGAAAAGAAAAGATACAATTCTGGCCAAATCTATTATTAGAAACTATTCAGATATCGTTACGTTATATTTTGAAGGATTCAATAAGTATATTTTAATAAAAAAGATTAAATTTCAAAAGGCGGCGGATTATTGGCGTCGCTACATAGGTAAATCACAGGGTTTTAGAGAATTTTCATCATCCTTTAAGCTTTTATCGATTCAAGTGCCCTGTCCGTTGCCGATATGTTGTGGTGTTAATCTTTCACCTTTTGGTCCCTATGAATCTATTTATGTGTCTGACTATATTGAAAATACTGAGACCGGCATAGATTTTTTTATTCGAGAAAAAAATCTTGGTTTAAGGCAAAAATTTTTATCGATCGTAGCTGAAAATCTGGCTGAAATTCACAATCATGGATTATTTCATAAAGATAGTCGTTTGGGTAACATTTTATTTCTAAACACAACTTTCCCGGAAATTTTTTGGATTGATAATGATCTGAAAAAAATGAAATCACGATATGAGAGATACGAAAAATTAGCTTTGAATCGATTCAAGAAAACGTTAAGAAAAGATATCATTTCATCAGAAGAATGGAATTTTTTTATTGAACAATATTTTTACAAAGTTAAAAATCATAGATGCCCGTGTAATTTTCCGGAGTGATCTGCATTAATTCATTTCTTACGGATTCCGAAACATTTAGGGCTTGAATAAAGTCGGCGATAGCCTTTGGGTCAATACGAACATTTTTGCGGGTGAGGTCTTTCAGTGTTTCGTAAGGATTGGGATAGCCTTCGCGCCGTAAGATCGTTTGAATTGCTTCCGCTACCACAGCCCAATTGGCCTGCAAGTCTGCACGGATTTCTTCTTCATTTAAGATCAGTTTATTTAAACCTTTTAACAGCGATTTTAATGCAATCAGCGTATGCGCCAAAGGTACTCCGATATTTCGGGTAACCGTTGAGTCCGTCAGATCTCTTTGCAGCCTCGAAATAGGCAGTTTGGCGGCCAGAAATTCAAAAATCGCATTAGCAAGCCCTAAATTTCCTTCCGAATTTTCAAAATCAATTGGATTGACCTTATGAGGCATGGCCGAGGATCCAATTTCGCCGGCTTTGATCTTTTGCTTGAAATAATTCATTGAAATATACGACCAAATATCTCGGCATAGATCAATGAGAATCGTATTGATGCGTTTTAGGTTGTCACAAAAGGCAGCTAAATTATCATAATGTTCAATTTGGGTGGTGACTTTTGAGCGGTCAAGGTTTAGAATTTTGTTTACAAAATTGTTGCCGAACATAATCCAATCAATATCCGGATACGCAATGTGGTGCGCATTGAAATTACCGGTCGCTCCACCGAATTTGGCTGAAAAAGGAATTGATTTCATCAGTGTCATCTGCTTTTTTAAGCGATCGACAAAAACGTATATTTCTTTGCCTAAACTGGTGGGAGATGCCGGCTGACCATGGGTTCGGGCGAGCATGGGAACTTTTTTCCATTCTTTCGCTTTTTCAGTGAGAAATTCAACGATTTCGTTTAACCCGGGCTGCAAAATATCCACATAAGAATCCCTCAATGAATAAGGGATTGCAGTATTATTGATGTCCTGGGAAGTCAGACCGAAATGAATAAACTCCTTATATGTTTTCAATCCAAATTCATCAAATTTTTCTTTAAGGAAATATTCAACGGCTTTAACATCGTGATTGGTTATTTTTTCAATTGCTTTGATTTTTTGTGCATCATTTAAGGAAAATTTTTTATAGCAGCTTCTCAGGTACTCAAATTTTGTCTTGTCAAATTCTTTCAGCTGCGGCAGCGGCAACTCGCATAAAGCGATGAAATATTCGACTTCCACCAACACACGATATTTGATCAAAGCAGCTTCGGAAAAGTAATCTGCCAATTTCTCCGAAACATTTCGGTAACGACCATCTACGGGGGATATTGCATTTAGGATTGAGATCTCCATAATTATTTATTTTCCTGATTCATAAAAATTCAAATTTAAATGTAATCTATGCTTGCCTTTATTTCCTCCAATAGCTCTCGAATCTCAGGGATGGTAATATAATGGTCTGCATCTGAAAAAAATTCCTGCAAGTTTTTATGAGGATAACGCTGTTGGTATTCAACGGCTTGGAGGAGCATTTCTAATTTATCGATATTTTTTAAAAGTATTGCTTCCGGGCTTGCCTGGTTTTCGTATTCGATCCATAAGGAGAAATAGTGGTCGGCATTCGGCAAATTTTCGATTAATTGTTTTAGGGCCTGTTTTTCTTTTTCTATTTTTTCTTCACGCGTTATTTCGGATCGGGGTGTTATATCACCGATCGTTATTTCAGCCATATCGTGAATCAAGCTCATTTTCAAAAGTTTCAAAAGATTCAGTTTAAGATGATCGCCCAGGACCATTGCCATTACAGCGGTTCGATACGAGTGTTCAGCAACCGATTCCGGGTTTTCAACGCTATGCATCAGCCATCCCGTTCTTTTGATCGCTTTGAGCTTGCCGATATTATGGAAAAAATCGAGGAGGTCCGTGTTGTTCATTGTTTCTCCTTAGCAGATCAATAGGGGTGCTGCAACAATGTTTTCGGTTCAGTCTTTTCGGGTTGCTAAATTGCTTGACACATTAAGCAGAGAAGAATAGGTTCAGTGCACTTATCACTTGGCGTGTAGCTTTTTTAATTTTTGTGAATCATAAAATCAACAAGGAACATGAATATGAGTACGAGAAATTGGGGATCAATCGGATTTTGGGCAACTTTGTATCAAACCAAACAACCGTCTCTTGAGAGCCCTTTTAAATTAGAGCCTTTAACGGAAAAAAGCATTTATATTTGGAGTGAAATCGGGGCTCCGAAGCACTCCGGCATCGTCAACGGGCAATGGAATTGGTTCCCGAATCCTGAGGCCCTGGCCGGTTTTCTCAGGTTTGTTGAGTTGCCTATGTATTTCAGCATCTGGTTGGTTCGCGAGGAATGGGATCCTGAACCCAATCGTTTCAGACGAGCGGAAGAACTACTTTCCTTGGCCGAAATTTCGGATCAATGTCGTTTCAAATTCGATATTCCGGATATGAAAGACTTGATCTATCAATTAGATGCTCTTTTTGATTTACCCGATGATCAAATTCGATCGGGTTTAAAAGATGTAGCCAAAGATTTTAATAAACATTGGTCTGATACAGCCACCTGGCATTTTAAGCTGCTTATTCTTGATACGGCGCCAGATGTCGGTAAAGAAATTTTTAAACGCATGATCAATTCCGAAGGTCGGCTCGAAATGTCTGAAAAGGATTGGATGAGGCTCTGCAGTAGGGTATCGGAAGATCAGACCGCTCAAGCTGAATTTAAAGAGGTGCTGGCGGAAAATGCCTGGTTTTAAATCGCTCTTTGAATCTGTGCTAGAGCGTATCCTTATTCCATCCGAATTTGTTTCTTTCAATGCCTCTAAAATTGATATAGATTCGATCCGATGGAATACCGAGCTCCGACTCGATAAAATTACATAGTGCATTTGAAAAAACAGCGCATTTATCTTCAGGGAGGCCAATGCTTTTCATTTCAACGTAAGCAAGGGGTTGGGTGCTGCCGCCGAACATCATCGGAATACCTTGATTGATTGAAATCATCACCCAATTTTCAGATTTGTCTAGAAGGTTTGCCACAAATTCCGAGGTTTTTTTGAGAATCTCTTTTTTAAAAGCAATATTGAGTTCCTTGTTGGTTTCAATTTTTAAATACGGCATTTTTACCTCCTTAACCCATCACTTGCCCACAAGCCGTTTTGTAAAATTTTTGAACTTTTGAGATAGAGGGCGTTTGATGCGAACTTTCAATAATAAATCACCGGCTTCTCCGCCGCCTTTACCATTGTCGCCCATCCGCCGCAATCGGATGGTCTGATTGCTTCTTATTCCTATCGGAATATTGACCAGCAACGCTTTGGAATTTTTACGGTGGGTATATTTTATTTTGCCGCCCAGCTGAGCCTGCTGAGGTGTAAGTGTGATCACATCGTACCAATCTTTGCCTTTTTGCGGCAGTTCTATCCCCAATATTTTTTCCATACCGTACTTGATTAGTTTACTCAGTTTTCCGGGCTGGGCCGTTTTTTGATTTTCATAAGCGCCTTTCCCTTTATGAGTAAAGACAAATCCTTTGCCAAAAAATCCCGGGCGCCGAAAATCAAAGGTTTGATATTTGGGACCATAAAATTCTTTAAAAATTTCATCAAAGCTTCTGAATCCGAAAGCTTTGCCCATTTCCTCGAAAATTTGATTGACATCCGAGCCTCTGAATATATCTTGTTCGGAATAACTTCGTCTGAATTGACTGTAGGCGGAAGAACCATACTGTTGTCTTAAAACATCATATTCCCGTCTTTTGGTCGGATCGGAGATAACGGCATACGCTTCGTTAATTCCTTGCATCTTTGCAGCGGCAACCGGATTGTCCTTATTTTTGTCGGGGTGATACTCAAATGCTAATTTTCGGTATGCATTCTTGATTTGCTTCGGGTCGGCATTTTTATCCACTCCTAAAATTTGATAATAATCTTTTTGTTCCATGAACCTTTTCCCTTATATTAAATTATAACCGCAGAGCGCCACCGTTTAAATCAGTAAATCCCTGCTATCTAAACAATTAAGTTTAACATAAATTGGTAGAGTTTGCCAAAGATTTATATTTGTTTCTTAATGTCTACAGACCGCAAATTATTAAAAAACACGGAGCGTATCGCAAATGGCGGATAAAAAGTAAAGTTTATTTTTATACATTAACATTACATTGACATTTACATTTATGCACGTTATAGTGATATTGTTTAACAGGGCTGAATCTAAACGGGAGGCTTTCATGCGAGCGCAACTCACGCCGAAGCAACAGAGTTTTTTAGACTATCTTCACCGTCAAATTATGCATGCCGGCAAATCTCCCAGCTTGCGTCGAGCAGCACTGGATTTGGGTGTCAGCCATGCGGCGGTTGCTCAGATTATAAAGGTGCTGGAAGAAAAAGGCTGCGTGAAAAGAGATGGCCGCTATAGTCGCCGGATTTATCTTTTGAATCGTATGGCTGAAGCCTCTGCTGTGCAGCGGTGGCGTGAAATTCCGGTTATCGGGCGTGTGACGGCGGGACTGCCCCTGTATGCGCAGCAGGAATGGGACGGAAGCATAGTCCTCGATGCTGCCGTCTATCGCGGGCGGAACCTCTTTGCGCTTCGCATTAAAGGCGATTCCATGATCGGGGCCGGGATTTTAAACGGTGATCTGGCTATCTGCGAACCCCGTCAATATGCCCAAAACGGTGAGATTGTCGTGGCGCTCATCAATGGTGAAGATGCGACCGTCAAGCGGTTTTTTTTGCATCACGACCATATTGAACTTCGTCCGGAAAATTCGGACTATGAATCCATGCACTATCAATTCGGTGAAGTCCTGATTCAGGGTAAGGTCATCGGTATTCAGCGCGGGCCGGAGATTATGGAGAAGATTTAATCGGAAGGTGAAGCGTGGAACGTACGATTATCCATTTAAACGTGGCTGATTTTGCCGTTGCCGTGGAGCGGGAGGTGGATTGCCGACTGAAAAACCGGCCGGTGATTATTGCGCCGGAAGGTGCGGTACGCTCTCGGGTGTATGACATGAGCCAGGAGGCCTATGTGGCCGGGGTCCGTAAAGGCATGTCTTTGCGTCGGGCTACTCGATTGTGCGGCAGTGCTGAAATTTTGTCGCCTCATTGCGACCGCTATGAACGGGCCATGAAATCTCTGCTCAAACGGGCACTGCCGTACTCTCCCTTAATTGAAATGGATGATTGCCGGGGGCATTTGTTTATCGATGCCACCGGCACCCACCAACTCTTCGGCCCGGCCATGGATGTGGCCCGGCGATTGCGCCGGGAGATTAAAAGGGATCTCGGCTTTGATCCGATTTGGTCCGTAGCGTCCAACAAACTGGTTGCCAAGGTCGCTACACGTCTTGTAAAGCCTGTGGGTGAATACCTTGTGGCAGCCGGTGAAGAAGAAGCGGTTTTGGCTCCGCTGCCGGTTTGCCTGATTCCCGGTATCGAGCACGGCGATCTGCTCAGGCTGCAGGAATTCAATCTGACGCGGGTGTTTGAGGTGGTGACGCTGAGCTTGGAACAGCTGCAGATGATTTTTGGAACGTGTGCTCGGTTTATTTATGAATCGGTACGCGGGATCGATTCATCCCCCGTTGAGCCGGTGGGGCGGAAACCCCCGGTGGTCAGCGTTGACTTCGAATTCGGCGACGGCACCAACCAACCTTCCAACCTTGAAAGCGCTCTCTATAGTTTAGTTGAACAAGTCGGCAGTCAGCTTCGCAAACGCCGATCGGCTGCTCGTCGCCTTCGAATCCTGATCGACTATTCCGACGGCATGCGATGCGGCCGACAGACGATGATCAGACCGGCAACGGCTGATGACCCGACCCTTTTTGAGTGGGCCCGATCCTTGTTTTTGCGGACTTGGACTCGACGGGTACGCGTAAGACATATACGTCTGATTGGTGATCAATTGGTATTTCCGCCGACCCAACTGGAGCTTTTTGCCGTTGACCGAAAGAAAACGCAAAAACAGGTGCAATTGGCGGCTGCCATGGACTGTATTCGCGTACGTTTCGGTCCGCAAGCCATCGGCGTCGGTCGGCCGCCGGCAATCTGAACTGAAAACGGATAAGCCGCCATGATTCCCTTAACGGTTCGTTCGCATTATTCTTTGATGTGGGGTACGGACTCCGTTAAACAAATTTGTCGTATTGCCAAACAACTGGGTTATAAGCGTTTAGCACTGACCGACACGGACAATGTTTACGGACTGTGGCCCTTTTTGGCCGCCTGCCGGTGTGAAGAAATTACCCCCATTGTGGGGGCGGAGGTTACCGATCCAAGGCACAACCGACGGGCGGTCTGTTTGGTGGAAAATGAAACCGGTTATCACAACCTTTGCCGTCTGCTCACACGCCGTCACCTGGACGAGGCGTTTGATCTGGAAGGGGCGGTTGCAGCGCATGCCGAGGGGTTGACCGTTCTGACCGGCAGTGTTGATCTGCTTTTCTCATGGCACCGTGCCGGTGTCCAAGTTGCAGCCGCCATGCCGCGCAGGCCTTTGCCTGCCGGCCATCGACTGCGGCAAACCGCCAAACGCCTCGGTGCGCCTTTGGTTGCCACGCCGGGTAATTTCTTTTTAGAACCCAAAGATATAGGCCTTCATCGGCTGTTGCGGGCAATTGACGGCAATACCACCGTCGAGCGTCTTGATCCCGGAAGTGTTGCTCCCCCGGACGCATGGTTGGCTGCTTCCGACGAATATACCCGCCGGTTTGCTGTTTGTCCTGAAGCTATGGATTGCACGTATGCGCTTGCTGATCGTTTGCGCTTTACCGGTCCGAAATTCGGGGTGGTCATGCCGCCATGGGGAAAACGCAAGAACCCCGGCATTGAGGACGCGTACCGATGTTTGCGTGAAGCGGCTTATGCAGGTGCTCACAAGCGTTACGGTGGCGAGTTGTCCGAGCCGGTGGTCGAGCGGCTCGAACACGAACTGCAGCAAATTCGAGCCAAACAATTTTGTGCCTATTTTCTGATCGTTCGCGATATTGTCAGCCGCAGCCCGCGAACCTGCGGACGCGGTTCGGGAGCAGCTTCCTTGGTCGCGTATTGTTTAGGCATCACCAATGTGTGTCCGCTCAAACACAATCTCTATTTTGAGCGCTTTTTAAATCCGGGCCGTACGGACCCGCCGGACATTGATGTTGATTTTGCCTGGGACGAGCGTGACGATGTGCTTAATGCCGTCCTGACACAATACCGGGGACATGCGGCAATGGTTTCCAACCACGTGCTTTTCCAGCCCCGCATGGCCGTTCGCGAAGTCGCCAAGGTTTACGGATTGACTGCCGCTGAGATCGGCAAGGTCGTCAAACGTCTGCCGTGGTATTGGCGCAGCCGTGATTTAGATACCGATCTTTTGACCCGTCTAAAAAATCGACCTGAAACCAAGGCCCTTGATTTTCCTTCACCCTGGCCGGAAATTTTGCGGTGGGCCCAACGGATCATCGGTATTCCGCGTTATCTGTCGGTCCATCCCGGGGGGGTGGTGATCACGCCCGGTCCCATTGATACCTATGTCCCGATTGAGCGGGCCGCCAAGGGAGTGCCGATTATCCAATGGGAGAAAGACGGCGCCGAGGAAGCCGGCCTGGTCAAGATCGATTTGCTGGGCAATCGAAGTTTGGGGGTGATACGGGATGCCGTGGCCAATGTTCATGCCAACGGCATTGTTTTCGATGAAACGCACTGGAAACCTGAAGATGATTTTGTTACGCAGGAGGCCCTATCCCAGGGCGACACCATGGGCTGTTTTTATATCGAAAGTCCGGCTATGCGGCTTTTGCAGAAAAAATCCGGGGTCGGCGACTTCAATCATCTGGTCATTCACAGCAGCATCATCCGCCCGGCAGCCAATGATTTCATCCGAGAGTACATCCGCCGCCTGCACGGCGGCTGTTGGGAACCGATTCATCCCCTTTTGACCGATGTGTTGACAGAAACCTTCGGCATCATGGTATACCAAGAGGATGTATCCAGGGCGGCCGTATCGGTCGGCGGTTTTACCCATGCCGAGGCCGATGGCCTGCGCAAGATTTTGTCCAAGAAAGACCGTCGTCAGCAGTTACGTGATTTTTACGCCCGTTTTGTCTCCGGGGCAAAATCTCGGGGGGTATCGGCCGAACAGATCGAAGAGATTTGGAACATGATGATGAGTTTTGACGGATACTCCTTTTGCAAACCCCACAGCGCATCCTATGCCCGGGTCTCATTTCAGGCAGCCTATCTAAAGGTGCATTACCCGGCTGAATTCATGGCGGCGGTCATCAGCAACCAGGGCGGTTTTTACAGCACATTTGCCTACGTTTCCGAAGCCCGGCGTATGGGACTTGAGATCCAGCCGCCTGATGTCAATAAAAGTGATATTTGCTGGAAGGGGCAGGGTAGGGGCATGCGTGTGGGGCTGCTTTCCATCAAAGGGCTTACCGGGCAAACCCGCAAACGGATTATTTCTCAGCGCCACGCCAGGCCCTATGACAGTATGAGGGACTTTCTTACGCGCGTCCGTCCCAATGATGTTGAGGCGCGCGCACTGATCCATTGCGGGGCCTTAGACGGCATGATCGCTCATGGCAATCGAGCGGTGTTGATGTGGGAGCTGGCTTGCCGGCAAACATCCCGGTCAATCCAACCGGCGACGGACTTTCTCTTTGCCGCTACTCCTTCCGCTACCCTTCCGCCGCCTTTGCCGCCGGAAAATGAACGCGATCGTCTGCGGCGTGAATTTGCCGTGCTCGGTTTTTTGTGCGCCCGCCATCCTCTTGAGTTGTTTGCAGATACCTTGAAGAAAATGCGTATGATCAAGGCCGTGGATCTGCCGCGCTTTATCGGCAAACGGGTTTGCTTGGCGGCTTGGCTGATTACCGGTAAAGTGGTTTCCACCAAACACGGCGAATCAATGCAATTTCTGACGTTTGAAGATGAAACCGGAATTTTCGAAACGACCTTTTTCCCGCAGACTTACCGCCGCTTCTGCCATATGATGGATCGGCAGCATCCCTACCTGCTTGCCGGAAAAGTCGAACAGGACTGGGGCGCCGTCACATTGACGGTTGATCAAGTGACCTTGCCTTTGCCTGAAAAATATGCCATTAATACCGTGTTAAATGGCGCTAAAAAAGGACCTTCATGCAGGGTAATTCCTAATTTTTAATTGAACTGTGCAGGAAAACTATGGACGAATCCAAACCCTTCTGGGAACAATCTGAATCTCGGCGTCTTGAGTTCAAGGAAGCATGGCCCAAAGGTGACCAGATCGCCCGTACGGTGGTTGCTTTTGCTAACGGGGCCGGTGGGAAAATAGTGTTCGGCGTTAAAAATAAGCCCAGAGAGATTATCGGTATAGCTGATGATGAACTCTTCGCATTGGAAGAACAGGTGGCAAATCATATTTTCGACCGCTGCACCCCGACAATCATTCCAGAGATCTATATCCAAAACGTGGAAGGTAACCCCCTGCTGGTTGTGGAGATATTTTCCGGTTTTCAAAAGCCCTATTTTCTTAAAAACAAAGGTAAACGCAAAGGAACATATGTAAGAATCGGCTCCGTAAACCGGCTTGCTTCGGAAGAAACACTGGTATCTCTGGAACGTGATAAGCGAAAAATATCGTATGACGAAGTGGTAGTATACGAATTTACCGCCGAACAATTGAACCTCAAGCGGTTTATAGCCGATTATACAGCCAGGTCCGGGAAACCCTTATCTGAAGAAAAACTCCAAAATATGGGATTGTTTGTTCCGGAGCGAGGGACTCTTTTCCCAACCCACGCAGCAATTCTGCTTTCCGAAGCACCTGCGAGAAAACGCTTTTTCCCATATGCTAAAATTGAATGCGCCCGATTCAAAGGAACAGAAACAAAAATTTTTCTCGATCAGGCTACGATCGCTGAGCCGGTTTATGCCGTCATTGAACCTTGCATGGCTTTTATCAAGAGAAACATCGCTTTGGGTTCACGAATTGGTGAAATATATCGGGAAGACCGTTGGGAATACCCTCTGGAAGCTGTTCGAGAGGCCGTCATCAATGCTGTTATACACCGGGATTACGCCATTCAGGGCAGTGACATCAAAGTGGCCATCTTCGATGATATGCTTGAAATTACAAGCCCCGGTCCTTTGCCGGACAACTTGCCGCCTGATGCCCTGGGAACAGGCCGGTCGGAAATCAGGAACCGAATTCTCGCTCCCATTTTCAAGGAAATGAAATTGATTGAAGCCTGGGGGACTGGAATCCGGAAAATGCAGTCCGAAACTGCAAAATACCCGGAGATAGACCTCGTTCTGCAGGAAATCGGGCATGCTTTTCAGGTGCGGTTTATCAAAAAAGAAGCCCTATCGACTATTGATGAGACCCATGTTACACCCCAAGATGAACCTCATGTTACACCCCAAGTACTTCAATTGCTCTCTGTTTTGAAGGGTGCCGAGGATCGAGATACACTGCAACGTGCCCTGGGCTTAAAGGCCAGAAAGAATTTTAGACTTTTGTATCTGGTTCCGGCTTTAGACGCTGGTCTAATCGAGATGACGATCCCTGATAAACCCCGAAGCAGTAAGCAGAAATACCGGTTGACGGAACAAGGTAAATTGATTCTAAAAAAATTACGATATTCAACTTAAGCACCGATCATTTTAAGACCATTTTACATTAATCAATTATCTGAAATTTAGGGTGCGTTATAAACAAAATGGTTAAACTCGAAGAGATTAAAAAAGATTCGGTATTAAATGGCATTGTGCTCGGACAATCCGTCAAGATTGCAAGCGTTGACGGTATCGGTGAAGATGCCATTTCAATTTTTTATAAGGATTCACATGGCCAGCTTGGTGAACGGATGCTGTTTCGTTCCGATGAAGCCAACCTTTCTCATGCCGAACTTGGCCGACCCTGGAGCTTTGATGGTAATGGCGCTGATTTCAAACTTGCAGCTGAAGCCCATCGTATCCATTTAGCACATCTTTTTGATCCATTAATGGCGGTACATACATCAACGGTTGATCCCCTTCCACACCAGATTACCGCTGTTTATGATGCCATGCTGCCCAAACAACCTTTGCGATTCCTTTTGGCAGACGATCCTGGTGCTGGGAAAACCATCATGGCTGGGCTTTTCATACGCGAGTTGATGGTTCGAGGTGATCTGAAACGTTGCATGATCGTGGCACCGGGTAATTTGGTCGAGCAGTGGCAGGATGAAATGGATCAAAAATTTGGGGTGTCCTTTGAAATTTTTAACCGCGAAATGGTTGAAGCAACAAGGTCTGGAAATCCTTTTGATGAGAAAGATTTATTAATCGCTCGTGTGGACCAGCTTGCCCGTGCCGAGGATTTACTTGAAAAATTGCAGGTTACGGACTGGGATTTGATCGTTGTCGATGAAGCCCACAAAATGTCGGCCTCCTGGTTTGGCAACAAACTCAACAAGACCAAACGTTATCAACTGGGTGAAGAGCTTGGTAAAATCACCCGCCATTTATTGTTGATGACAGCTACGCCGCATAATGGCAAAGAAGAGGATTTTCAAACCTTCATGGCGCTTCTTGATTCAGACCGTTTCTATGGCAAATTTCGAGACGGCACCCATCAAGTTGACACTTCCGATCTCATGCGCCGCATGATCAAGGAAGATTTATTGAAATTCGATGCAACACCATTATTCCCTGAACGCAGAGCCTATACGGTCAATTATAAACTCTCCGATTCTGAAGCTGCACTCTATGCCGCTGTCACCGAGTATGTACGCAATGAAATGAATCGTGCTGAAAATCTGGATAAAAAAAGAAAAGGCAACATTGGTTTTGCTCTCACTATTCTTCAGCGCCGCTTGGCCTCCTCCCCAGAGGCGATCTATCAATCGTTGCAACGCAGACATAAAAAATTGCTGCGCATGCTGGAAGAAGTGAAGCTGAACAAGCGTGGTCTTTCTGAACTGGGAAACCTGAAATCCTCTAAATATCAAATGACAGAAGAGGAATATGATGAATTTCTTGATGATGCCCCTGACGAAGAAGTGGAAGAGCTGGAAGACGAGGTCATTGATCAGGCCACCGCTGCCCAGACCATAGCAGAGCTTGAAGCGGAAATCGAAAGTCTTGAAAGGTTGGTGGCACAGGCCAGGGCAGTTCGGCAGGCTGAAGAGGACCGTAAATGGACTGAATTGTCAAAACTTCTGCAAGATAACCAGGAAATGTGGGATAAGCATGGCAATCGGCGCAAATTGATTCTGTTTACTGAACATAAAGACACACTCCGATATCTCTATGATCGGATCACTGGATTGCTTGGTAAAGAAGATGGGGTGGTGATTATCCATGGCGGTATTAAAAGGGAAGAACGCCGCAAGGTGCAGGAACAATTCACCCAGGATAAAGATGTTTTGATTCTTATCGCCACTGACGCTGCCGGTGAAGGTATCAACCTTCAACGGGCTAATCTCATGGTCAATTATGATCTGCCATGGAATCCGAACCGTTTGGAGCAACGTTTTGGGCGTATCCATCGTATCGGCCAGACCGAGGTTTGTCATTTATGGAATCTGGTGGCCAGTGAAACCCGTGAAGGGGACGTTTTTCAACGGTTATTTGATAAGCTTGAAAACGAGCGGGAAACATTGGGCGGTAAGGTGTTTGATATTCTGGGTCAGGTATTTGAAGAGTTTTCACTTAAAGAACTGCTCATGGAGGCGATCCGCTATGGTGACCGGGAAGATGTAAGGGCTAAGCTCTATCAAAAGGTTGAAAATGTCCTGGATACAGAACACCTAAAGAAAATTATCGAAAGAAACGCCTTGGCTGCTGACCATATGGATTCTGGTAAATTGTTCCGAATCAAAGCGGAAATGGAAAGAGCCAAAGCGTTAAAGCTTCAACCATTTTTTATACGCGCCTTTTTTGAGGAAGCTTTTACCAAACTGGGTGGTCAGTTGAAAAATCGTGAAAAAGGTCGGTTTGAAATCAGTTATGTTCCAGGATCAGTCCGTTCAAGGGATCGGGCAATCGGTTATGGCAAACCTGTGCTTCGCCGTTATGAACGGGTTTGTTTTGAAAAAGACAAAGTGCGCATGGATGGAAAACCGATAGCAGCACTTATCGCACCAGGTCATCCCATTATGGATGCAACCATTGACCTGATTCAGGAACAATACCGTGATCTGTTAAAACAGGGTACAATCCTGATAGACCGTTCCGACGAAGGAACCGAACCTTATATACTCTATATCATAGATCATACCATCAGGGATGGCGGTAAGGACAAGAGTGGGCTGCAACGAATTATTTCCAGAAGAATGCAGTTTGTATTGATCGATGCCAACGGCAATATTTATCAGGGCGGGCATGCACCCTATCTTGATTATGAAGAGGTGAACGCCGAAGAAATGACGCTTATCCAGGATGTTCTGGATCAACCCTGGTTAAAACAGAATATGGAAACCCCTGCTTTGGAACATGCTGTTAAAAAATTGGTGCCGGAACATTTTGAGGAAGTGAAATCAAGACGGGAAAGAATGGTTGACCTGACCCTTCAGGCGGTGCATGAGCGGTTGACCAAGGAGATCAACTATTGGAGCCATCGGTATGAAAAATTATTGTTGGAACATCAGGCAGGGAAACAACCCAACATGCAACCGGAGAATGCCCGCAGACGCGCCGAGGAATTGACCAGCAGACTCCAGGTCAGAACCAAGGAACTGGAAGAAAAACGTCATGTGGTATCCAGCACACCGGTGATTGTGGGTGGCGCTTTGATCATTCCACAAGAGTTACTGGATAAACGAAAAGGGATTGAAGTCCCGCTATGGGCATCTGACCCGGTTGCCAGGTCAAAGGTAGAACAAATGGCCATGCAAGCAGTCATGAATATTGAAAAACAGCTTGGGTTTGAACCGGAAGATGTCTCTCAGGCCAAATATGGCTGGGATGTTCAGTCAAAGGTTGATGGTGGGGAACTTCGTTTTATTGAGGTTAAAGGTCGTGCAAAAGGGGCACAAACGGTTACCGTTACCAAAAATGAGATTCTGGCGGGTCTGAATCAGCCGGATAAATATATTCTTGCCATTGTTTTGATAGATGGTGAAGAAACAGAGGGGCCGTATTATTTACATCAGCCATTTGACCAGGAGCCGGGCTTTGGTGTTACCAGTGTTAATTATGAACTGAATGCATTACTTGACAGGGCTGAACAGCCGAATTGAACAGGAAATAGGTATGGAATATCCGAAAAAATTGATTGAGGTGGCTTTACCGCTTGATGATATTAATTATGCTGCTTCAAAAGAAAAATTAATACGTCATAATCATCCATCTACATTACATTTATGGTGGTCAAGAAAACCGCTTGCTGCAGCTCGAGCAATACTATTTGCACAGCTTGTTAACGACCCGGGAGGTAAAAGAGGATATGGAAAATATAAAGGACAAACCAAAGAAGATGCTCAACGGGAAAGGGAACGACTTTTTCAGATAATACGTGAATTGGTAAAGTGGGAAAACACAGACAATGAAAAATTACTTGCGCGAGCTCGAGATGAAATTAAAAAGTCATGGGATAATAATTATGAAATAACTGGTACTATCAAAGAGCAAATGCCACCTTTTCTTGACCCATTTGCAGGGGGTGGCTCTATTCCATTTGAAGCTAGAAAACTTGGATTGGATGCATATGCAGCTGATCTAAATCCTGTTGCAGTTATGATCAATAAAGCAATGATTGAAATTCCTCCTAAATTTATTGGGAGAAAACCGATTGGTCCTCTTCCTCCTGGTGAGGGGAAACAGTCGAGTATTTTAGAACAGGATTGGCCTGGGACTAGAGGTTTGGCTGAAGATGTAAGGAGATACGGGTACTGGATACGCGAAGAGGCATTTAAAAAGATTGGACACCTTTACCCTAAAATTGAATTACCACAAGAATATGGCGGAGGCAAAGCAACCGTTATTGCATGGCTCTGGTCAAGAACAGTAAAGTGCCCAAATCCTGCTTGTAATTGTCAAATGCCTTTACTGTCTAAGCTAGATTTATCCACTAAGAAAGGGAATTGTTATAATTTAATTCCAATTATTTATGGTAACAAAATCAAATTTTCTATAGCAAGTGAAGAAGGGAAAAAACACCCCGGAACAATAAATAGAAATGGAGCATCTTGTCTTTGTTGCAATACATCAATTCCTTTTTCACATATTCGTTCTGAAGGGAAGAAAAAAAATTTACAGAAACAATTAATTGCTGTAGTTGCTGATGGCCTGAAAAAAAAGATATACCTCCCTGCAACTGATAGTATGGAAAAATTAGCATGTAGCGCCACACCGAAAAATGTACCAATAACTTCAATGCCAGAAAAAGCTCTCGGATTTAGGGTTCAAGAGTATGGATATTTGAAGCATTGTGACCTATTTTCAGATCGTCAATTAGTTACTCTCACTACATTTTCTGATTTGGTTATAAAGGTGAGAGAAAAAATTATCTCTAATGTTAAAGTTAAAGGCAGGCAGTTTGTAGATGAAAAAATTGGGATTAATGGAAGTGATTTAGCAGCTTATGCTGATGCAGTTACTGTATATTTATCTTTCGTGATTGATAGATTAGCTGACTACTACAGTACATTTAATAGTTGGCAACCTGGAAATCAACAGTTAAGTCATACTTTTGCAAGACAAGCATTACCAATGTCATGGGATTTTGCAGAAGCTAATCCATTTTCTGGTAAAGGTGGTAGTTTTGATAATTTGTTTGAATGGACCATTCAATCAATTCCTAATCTCTCATTAAGTAAAACAAAAGGTTATAGTATACTTGCTGATGTTCGTTCATTAAATAAAAGTAATAAATTTATTATTTCCACAGATCCTCCATATTATGACAATATAGGCTATTCTGATTTGTCTGATTTTTTTTATATCTGGATGCGCAGGACTATTAAAGAAGCATTCCCTAATGTGTTTTCTACTCTTCTTGTACCAAAACATCAAGAATTAGTTGCTACTCCTGAAAGACACGGAGGCAAAAAGGAAGCAGAGAATTTTTTTTTGGAAGGTATGTCCAAAGCATTGATTAGCATTAGGGAAGCTCAACATCCAATTTACCCTCTTACGATTTATTATGCTTTTAAACAAACGGAAAATAATAAAGATGGTACTTCTTCAATGGGCTGGGAAAGCATGCTTGAAGCTATTATTAAAGCCAACTTTTTGATCACAGGAACATGGCCAATTCATACTGAAATGAAAAATAGAATAAGGAGTATAGGTTCGAACACTCTATCTTCTAGTGTTGTATTAGTTTGTCGAAAACGGCATAGTAACTCTGAAACAATCTCCCGTAAACAATTCCTCCGAGAATTAGATGAATCTCTCCCTGAATCTCTCGAAGACATGATCGGCGGCAAAGAAGGCGCATCCCCAATTGCCCCGGTTGATCTCGCTCAAGCTGCCATAGGTCCAGGCATGGCTGTATTTTCAAAATATACCGCTGTTCTTGAAGCAGACGGCTCCCCCATGACCGTTCACACTGCCTTGACCCTGATTAACAAAGCAATAGACGAATATTTTACCCATGCCGAAAGTGACATGGGAGCAGACACCCGTTTCTGTGTAGACTGGTTCCAACAATATGGTTTCAAAGAAGGTCCATTTGGTGAAGCCGACGTACTGGCCCGAGCAAAAGGTACCACAGTTGACGGCGTACAAAACGCCGGTGTCATCCAATCCGGCAAAGGCAAAGTCCGACTCCTGAAAATCAGCGAATATCCACCCGACTGGGACCCAACCAAAGATTTGCGCACGCCTGTATGGGAAGCTTGTCATTACATGGCCCGTGCTTTAAAAGAGAGTGAAACCACAGCCGGCACATTGCTTGCTAAAATGCCGGAAAAAGCCGAACCAATCCGTCAATTGGCATATCGGCTCTATACAGTCTGTGAACGAAAAGGCTGGGCTGAAGATGCCCGAAGCTATAATGAGCTTATCGCAAGTTGGCATGCCATTGTGGAAGCCAGTCATGCTGTTGGACATGTAAGAAAACAAATGGAACTTTTTGAGGATTGATCATAAAAAAACAAAAGGATTGTCATATGAGTTTAAAACCCTGGCGCGAACTGATTACTCCACATCAAAATGTATTGGAAGGAACTTTTCAAGAGTCAGAATTTGCCGCAGACCTGAACAAAGTGGTTAACGGATCAGCTCCTCCTGAATACCAAGACCCATCGCTTTTTTTCGAACGTACCTTTATTACTGAAGGCATGAAACTGATGCTGAACAGTGTGGTCAAACGATTGACCGGCAAAGGTGGTGATCCGGTGGTACAATTGCAAACCGCCTTTGGTGGCGGGAAAACCCATGCCATGATGGCGGTCTATCATATTGCCAGAGGTGAAAAACCAGCATCCCAATTGCCCGGCATCCCGCCAATACTTGATCTTTTGAAAATCAGCGAACTTCCCCGAGCCCATGTAGCGGTTTTAGATGGCAATAGCCTCAGCCCTTCCCAACCCAGAAAAAGAGGAAGTATCACCGTTAATACCCTTTGGGGTGAAATGGCCTGGCAACTTGGTGGAGAAGAAGGGTATCGAATGTTGGAAAAAGCAGACCAGGAGGGTACTTCACCTGGAAAGGAAATAATAGCGGAGTTATTTAAACGCTTTTCACCATGTATTGTGCTGATGGATGAAACCGTGGCCTACATTCGACAGTTTGCCGAAGGAAAAGATTATGCAGGGGGTACGTTTGGCTCAAACATGGCTTTTTTACAAGCTTTGACTGAAGCCTCCGGTCATGTGCCAACGGCTATGGTGCTGGCATCTCTCCCGGAATCAGACCTTGAAGCCGGTGGTGAACGTGGAAAACATGCCCTGCGACAAATTGAACATCTGTTTCACCGATTAGAAGCCATATGGAAACCGGTCAGTTCTGAAGAAGGTTTTGAGATTGTCCGGCGCAGATTGTTTGCAACATTGTCAGACCGAGACACACGGGATGCTGTGTGTAAAGCATTTGCAGAAATGTACATCGAAGGCGGCAATTATCCATCCGAAACCAGGGAATCGGTTTATTTACAGCGCATGAAAGCAGCCTATCCATTTCATCCCGAAATATTTGACCGTTTATATGAAGATTGGGCAACCTTGGAAAATTTTCAGCGTACCCGAGGTGTTCTGCGCTTGATGGCAATGGTGGTGCATCGTCTCTGGGTGGATGGTAATCAGGATTATATGATCATGCCAGGTTCAATACCGATGTATGATAATCAGGTAAAAAGCGAATTGATCCGATATCTTCCCACAGGATGGGAACCGGTTTTGGATCGTGATGTGGATGGTCCCAAGGCAATGACAACCCATGTGGATAATAGAGACACCCGTTTTGGAACCATTCATGCTGCCAGAAGAGTGTCCCGCACCATTTTCCTGGGCAGTGCACCGACCACATCCGGTCAACGAATTCGCGGTATAAATGCAGAGCATATACGCCTTGGTTGCACCCAACCCGGTCAATCATCCGGCACATTTGACGATGCATTGCGCAGACTCAATGATCAGTTGTATTATCTTTATTCCGGTAATGACCGGTACTGGTATGACACCCAAACCAATCTCCGCAGAGAGGCTGAAGACAGAATCACCAGATACAACCGGGAGGATCATCTCTTTCCGGAAATATCCAAAAGGATCAAAGCAACCCTTAAAGGCCAACCCTTTTCCGGTATCCATGTATTTACGCCGCACAGTGATATACCGGATGATACCAGTATCAGGCTGGTGGTTTTGCCACCAACGGCATCTCATCTTTATAAAAAGAAAGAGACCATCGCAACCCAAACCGCATTGGAAATTATCCAAAAGCGGGGACAACAACCAAGGCTGAATCAGAATCGGTTGATTTTCCTTTGCGCGGATGCTGATGCCACTGCCACTGTATATGACAATACCAAAAGGTATCTTGCCTGGAAATCCATCGTGGATGACAAGGATGCCTTGAACCTTGATCAACACCGCATCAAAGAGGCAACCAAAAATCGTAATGATTATGATACCCGGCTAAATGGTGTGATCAGCCAGGCGTATAAATGGGTCATCGCACCCAACCAGGAACCCAATCCTAAAGGGGGTGTGGGCAAGCTTTATTGGGAAGAACATAAAGTGTCCTCCACCAATCCCAACATTATACCGGCTATTACCCATGTGCTTGCAGAAAATGAGATGCTGATCCCAAGGTGGTCGCCCATTCACCTGAATAATGAACTGCAAAAATGGTATTTGAAAGATGATCGAAAGGAAATCAGTTTAAAGACCTTATGGAATGATTTCTGTCGATACCCCTATATGCCAAGACTTGTTGATAGCAACGTGCTTCGTGATACGGTCGCTGCCGGTATTGAAAGTAAAGACTTTTTCGGTTATGCCTCGGGTAAGGATGGTGACAGATATATTGGACTGATCTATGGCAAAAGTGGTAGCGTTTTTGTTGATGAAAACAGTTTTATCGTTCAAAAAGAAGCGGCACAACGACAAATTGAGGCGGAAAGCAAACCACCAGAGCATCCCACCAACACAGGTGGTGCCGATTATGTTCAACCCACAGGTACAAACACGGGTACGCTTGGCGTTAAAGAATCAGGACCAGAACAACCTGGTGTTGGCCCAACAGTAGCACCACCCAAAAAGATGTTCAGACGATTTCACGGATCGGTTAAACTTGATCCCATTAAAGCATCGCTTGATTTTTCAACGATCACCCAGGAGGTTATTCAGCATTTTTCAAGCATCCTTGGGACTGAGGTGAACATCTCATTGGAGATCGAGGCGGTTTCAAATAATGGCTTTGAAGATTCAATCCGTCGCACTGTCCAAGAAAACAGTCGTACACTCGGTTTTAACCACGCTGAGTTTGAGGAAGATTGAGGGAGTTGATGTATAAACACGCTTTTGATTACAAGTCAGTCGGGTCAATCACAGCTAACACCTCGAAACTAAAAACTTCTAATTGAAAACTTGGACTTGGAATAGTAAAAATGACAATGCAAAACAACAGAGAGATTATTGTTTGCAAACATCGACTATCAAATACAATATGGAGCACATTTTAGTATTGGGATCACTTACTAAAAAAATGGATAAAACCTTATTGGTTAGAAGGAACTAAAAAGATGGATGCAATTCAGCAAGCGATCTCAAATGATCTTCAAACACAATGGCAAGATCATTTTCATATGCGTGATCAGACATGGAAAGTTCTCCAGTATTCAATCCTTTTCTTTCTCGGAGTTGTAGGTTTAGAGATCAAAGCTGTCGATAAAAGTATTTTAGTGCTGGCGTATATCGCCATATTAGTTACGAGCATATTTGGTGTGATCATTGCCGTCCACCATCGACAACGACAGAAAGAAAAGTTTCGGATCATCATGATCTATGAAAAAGAACTGGGTTTGATTAAACTGATCAAACCGGTCCTTGATGATGCTCACAAACCGGTCGCCGGCCGTATAAATACATCTACATATATTGTTGTCATGCAGTTGGCACTTGCCCTTTTGGCATTCTTAATGCTCATGAAAAAAATTTTCTAACGAAATAAGAAGAATGATTAGATTTGGGTGCGGCTCTTATGGAGCAAGTTAAATCAACCGGCAATAAAGGCGTTCATCATTATCAGCATAGGATTTACACCACTGCC
>JAFGES010000085.1 GCA_016931455.1 Desulfobacterales bacterium
CCTGTCCATAGGGGCTCACACCATCACGCTCACGGCTACCGATAGCCATGGCGATACCGGAAGCAACACCATTACCGTTACCATTCTTAATAATCCACCAACAGTTGGTATCCAAAATCCGGCAAATAACAGCCGATTTCTCTTTGGAAAAGACACCGTAAGTTTTAACGGCAATGCCGTTGATCCCGAAGATGGAACCTTATCCGGCAGTTCAATGGTTTGGACCTCCAATCTGGACGGAACCATCGGTACCGGAACCCACTTTTCAACAAACAAACTGTCCAAAGGGACTCACACCATCACCGTCACCGCCACCGACAGCCATGGGGCTCAGGGGAATGATTCCGTAACCATCATCGTTGCCGACAACACTTCTCCAACGGTCACGATAGAATCGCCGATAAACGACTTCATATACACTTATAATGATGAAAACATAAAACTCCAAGGCTCCGCAGTTGACATTGAAGACGGTGTCCTAACTGGTGAATCCCTTGTTTGGACTTTAAGCGGGACAGAATTAGCAGAACTGCAAATCGGTACAGGCCCAGGCCCTAATTTTTTTAATTTTCATTCTTACGAACTGTGGGATACATTTACAATCACCCTGACGGCCACCGATAGCCAAGGTGCTGTGGGGAGCGATTCCGTAACTATTACTATTGGAGAATAGGGGCTTAAGAAGTTGCTCATTTTTAAATGAAAACTACATTTCAGTAGCTTGTGGATAAATGAAAAGGACAAACTGCTATGAAAAAATTTCTATCCATCATATTTGTTATTGCGATAGTTCTCAATGGAGCTTATAGTTTCGCAGTCGATGTCAACTTCCAGACCGGTTTCAACTATGACTGGTGGGAAAGTAATAAGGACGATCGCGGACGGCAGTTCTATATACCTGTACAGATCGGATCCGAATATGAGAATTTTTCCTTTCTGCTGCAAACGGCATATATATATGCAAAACTTAATCCATCAAATCGTCAAGGAAATCTCCAGCCCGAAGATGTTTCCTTAAAAGACGTTATCGACACAAAAATAAACTTTTCTTACGAGCTATTGGATAAATTCCCAATAGATATTTTATTCGGTCTGGACTTTAACCTCCCGACAGGTCGAACTCAATTAAGGACAAAAGAGCTTGCACTGATATTGGATCCGGATCTGGTCTCAATCCATCGCTTTGGAGAGGGCTTTAATATCAATCCAACCGCCACATTTGTCAAGGAATGGGAAAATTGGGCTGCCGGAATGGGAGTGGGGTATGTTTGGCGGGGCGAATATGATTACAGTTCCGAGATAAACGATTACGATCCGGGAGACATTTTCAGCCTCACAGGTGAAATTGATTATCGTTTTTCACCCGCCTGGGAAACCAGATTTTTTGCAGAGTACGCTCATTACAGTAAAGACCAAGTCGATGATGTGGATTTTTATCATGAAGGAGAACTGTTGTTAATCGGTGTCGGCTTCGAATACGAGCAAACGACATGGGATACGGCGCTTACCCTTCGAAGTCTGTTTCGAGATAAAAGCAAATTACAGTCGGAAACTTTGAAACTTTTGACGGAAAACCAAAACAGTCATGGTGATGAATGGATTGCCGATTTTGTTTTCAGATACTTTGTCAATCCAGAAACAACCTTTAAATCGGCGCTGCAATTTCTTTGGATTGAAGAAAACGATTATGATTATGATCATTCTTTATTTATAGGCAAAAAAGAAAAGGTCACTTTAGAACTTGCCGTTTCCAGATATTTTAACCCCTATTTTGAAGCCGAACTCAATCTCAAAGGCTTTATTTTGGAGGCGGAAAAAAATCCATTCCACCCTGATGGGGATTACGATTATAAAGGCATTTCTATCGGAGCAAACTTCACGAGCCGGTTTTAAAAAAGCTGTGCAGCCGCATCAGCGGCTGCGTTTAACCAATCGGAAAGATTCGAACCGGTGGTGGTTTTTGAACAGCTTTTAGAATGCAGCCGCTTTCAACTTCCACCAATCGTAAATTTAGATGCATTTGATCCGGCAGGAAACTGATTTTACCTATTAATAATCATAAATGCAGGAAACAAATTTATTGACAAAATTATGGTTTTCCTTCAAAATCTATTTTTTATAATTTGAAGGAAAACTATTTAAAATGATTTGATTATATTTATTTTATTGCCCATGTTTTCCTTCAAATCGAATATATCGCAAGATGAAGGAAAAGATATGTTTTTTACAAAAATGAATGATAATCAACGACGGATATTTATAGATACAGCTCAATTATATGAAGCCTATTTCGAAGTATTAATAAAAAATCAGGCATACAGGGGGGGGATGCATTGGAAAAAGGCGAAGGGCCATGAATATCTTTTTAGAACACGCGATCGATATGGTTATGGGAAAAGTTTGGGTGCCCGTTCACCTGAAACAGAAAAAATAATTACCGTCTTCAAGCATGCTAAAGAAGATTTAAAAAAACGATTAGCTACCTTAAAAGAAAAACTTAACGAACAGGCAAGATTTTGCAAGGCGGCCATGTTGCAAAGAGCCCCACGTATTGTTACCAATATTTTACGGATACTGCAGCAATATAATATGCTTGGTAAAAATCTCACAGTAGTGGGCACTAACGCTTTATATGCTTACGAAGCTGCGGCAGGAATTTTTTTGGATACATCTGTTACTGCTACAAAAGATATGGATCTTCTTTGGGATGTTCGTCCTCGTCTTGCAATTGCATCGAATCAAAAAACTCAAAATAAGGGTTTGATTGAAATTTTAAAAAAAGTAGATAAATCATTCGAACTTATCAAGCGATACAACTTTAGAGCAGTGAATAAAGACGGGTACATGGTAGATCTTATCAAGGCAGAGCCTAAGAATGTATTTAAAGTTGAAAAAACACAAATTGGAGACGAAGAAGATTTTAGAGCTGCTGAAATAAAAAATTTACAATGGCTAATATCATCTCCTAAAATGTCACAAATCGTTATCGGAAATGATGGTTATCCGTCTCTTTTTGTAGTTCCGGATCCTATATCTTTTGCTCTTCACAAATTATGGCTTAGTGATCAAATCGACAGAGAGCCGGTTAAAAAAGAGCGGGATCGAAATCAGGCGGTCGCGGTAGCAAACCTGGTTAATCAGTTTTTACCTCAATACAAATTTAAAAAATCAGAACTGCGTATGTTTCCGTATGAATTAGAGCAAACTTGACGAGCCGGTTTTAAAAAAGCTGCGCAGCCGCATCAGCGGCTGCGTTTAACCAATCGGAAAGATTCGAACCTGAGGTGATTTTTTGAACGGCTTTTAGAATACGGCCGCTTTCAACCTCCACCAAGCGTAAATCCAGACGCATTTGATCCGCTATGAACTGATAGCTGCCAAATACCATCAAACGCGCTCCAAGCATCCTGCCGACTCTCAATCGGGTGGATTCATCCACCAATGCCGAGGTTCCTAAGTTCAATTCTTCAAGTGACAAAATCAGCCGCTGTCTTTCAATAACTTCATAATTACCTGTTTCAACTAAAATTTCAACGATTTTGGACGTAAAAAATTCTTCTAAATTCGGCTGAATGTTTTCCGACGGACTCAAATTTTCCAGGTCCCAAACGGCTATAGCGCTACGGCTGTCATATCCGTTTGGGGAAGAGGCACAACCGGCAAAAAAAAATATCAAAACGCCCGTAATTATCACGAAACGTTTATAAAATACCAAGCTCACCTCCCCCACGTCCAGCCCCCATGACCAGTGTATCTTCCATTTTTTCCTTGACTTTATCATCTTTTTTAAGTGGTCTGATTTGTTGCAGAATGCGCCCATAGGACAGATCCGGCTCAACTCTTATAACTTCAATTTGAGCAACCGGTTTAGGTGAAATCTCAAGAACCTTTCCTTTATATTTGATCGGTTCCTGTTCTTCCAGCGCTTCAAATTTTGTTCCCAGGACCACTCCCTGTTTGGAACCGAGATTGATTACAACTTGATCTGCTTCGGCCTGAATCAAATATCCTTGCAATGGGTAATTGACTACGATGGCTTTAAGAATTTCGCGATTAAAACGGTGCAGTTCTTTATTTAAAGATGCCTGCATATCCAGCTGCCAATTGAATACTTTGGGTATGGCTGAAGTTTCCGTATCAATCAACCTCAAACTGAGAAGTGTTCCGGTGGGCAGATGGTAAATGGATCCCGTACCGATAATTTTAGCCGCCAACACTTTGCCCAGTTTTAAAGCGGTTTCCGGATCCGCCAAATCGGATGCGCCCAAATTCAATTCCTCCAGAAGCCTTTCGATAAGTGCACGCTCCACTACCTGTAATCGGCCGGACGCATTCAACTCATCCGTGAGCTGAGTGGTTAAAACCGCAGAAAAACCGTCTCTTTCAGCCAACATTCCTTTTTCGTAAAAATCGACAAATGATAGAACCATGGGCCGCGAAGTCCAAGTATCTTCCTTGATTGCCCAAAACTTTTTCCGGCTGCGGTATCTTTCCGCCAACTCTTTGACCAGCTTGTCAATTCTTTCTTTCTGCTTGGCATTTTTTTGAAGATCGAGCATATCCTGTGCTTTTTTTGCCAAAACAGTTGCGATGGTATCATTAGGTGCAAGATTCAATGTTTGACGATACATATCCAAGGCTTTATCCCAATTGCCCTCCTTCCCGTATGTCATTCCTTTATTGGATGTTGCTTCAATGTAATACGGATCTATATCCACGGCTTGATCATAAAGCTCACGGGCTTTTTGAAATTTTCCCAGTCCGGCATTAAATCGACCCAATTGATTATAGGCTACGGACTTTTGAAACGTAGCGGCCTCCTTTTTTTCAACCGCCTGTAAGTATTCACTCTCAGCCGCTTCTTTCTTATTCTGACTGTAGAGAAGATCACCTTTAATAACATGCACGTAAGCTCTGTCAGGCGCTTTTTTCTCCACTTCTTCGGCCGTCATCAAAGCTTTATCAATCTGACCTTTTTGGGCGTATACGGCCGTCAGCCCTTCTTTACCCAAAACTTCTCCTTGTCCCTGGTCTTGGGATAGATCCTGAAAAACCTTTTCAGCCTCGTCAAGGTTACCCTCTTTCAAAGCTGCATAGCCCTTAACAGTTTTTGCATCTAAATTCTCAGGATTTTTTTCGGTCACATGGTCGCTGATCGCTTTCGCGATCCCGGTTTGTCTGCGTTGCAACTTTCTTTCGGCCAGCCTCACCAGCATGATTTCAGTGGTTTTACCCCCACCCTGGAAATAATCGAGTATTTTAAGCTCCGGCCCCAAAATGCATACGGTGGGTAAAATCAATCGGGCCTGATAGAGATCACTGACACCGGACGTATCCAACATGATTGGAAAATCCGGTTTATTTTCACTAACAAAATTTGCCGTTTTTTCCTCTGATGAAAGCGTAATGCCCCATACAATCAGATCAGCATTTTTATATTGTTTGGCCAATTGATCCAGACTGATCAAACCCTCCTGACTCGGCTTAGAGTCGATATCGAAAAAATAGAGGATAATCATCGGATTACTTTTCATCTCAGTTAAGTCGTAAGTCTTACCGCTACCGTCTTTTAGGGAAAAGACAGGTGCCGAATGGCCGGGCTTCATCTGACCGAAGCACAGTCCTGCTCCAACCATTGCAAATAGGATGATACATAAAACAGAGATGATAAATTTTACATTAAACCTCATATTCATTCCTCCCCAGGTTTAAGATTGATTTCATCAATCGGAATTAACCGCACAAAAAGAGGTGTTTCCCCTTCTCGGTCTAATTGGAGTTGGGCTTCCCATTCATAGTAATTGTTTAAACTGAGTCGAACCTCATATTTTCCAAATGGTAAATCAAATTTTAAGGGGGTTTTCCCCTGAAAAGAACCGTCCAAAAAAATAGATGCACCGATAGGCTCACTCTCAACTTTCAAAAAAGCATATGGTACTTTTTTTTGTTCCGCTTTTTCAGAGATTTTGGGATAGTAAAAGGAATAATAGAAATATCCGCCTGCAAGACTGAGAACAAAAAAAATGATAATGATCAACAGGGACTTGAATCTTGATTTTTTGGATGCAAACGGTTTTTCCGAAAAACTCGAAACCTTTTCTTTTAGAACGAATTGAAGGGCCTCCGCCATTTCCTTGCCGGTTTGAAATCGTTCATGCGGCTTTTTATTGATGCTCTTCATAATCAACTCGGAATAGGCCTTTGGCAAGGTGGGCTCGGCTTTCACCGGTATTATGGGTGTATCGTGCGTAATTGCTCTAAAAATTGCCGCCAAGTTTTCCCCTTTAAAAGGTCTTCTATAGGTGCTCATTTCATAGAGGATGACTCCAAGTGAATAAAGATCGGATCTTCCATCCACCGCTTGGCCGATCACCTGCTCGGGTGACATATATACGGGGGTACCCAAAATTTCGCCTGCCTGAGTTTGGTAAGCCGCTGAAGGATCCTCTATATGGGCAATGCCGAAATCCGTGATCTTAATCTGCCGATCCGTGCTGACTATAATGTTCGACGGTTTGATATCTCGATGGACAATTCCGTTTGCATGCGCATAATTGAGTGCTTGCGCGACTTGCGAAACGATATCCGTAATTTCTTCAAGACTCGATTGTCGCTCTCGAATTATTTCATTGAGCGGCTTTCCTCGCAAAAATTCCATGGCAATATAAATCGTTCCGTGATCCCGTCCGACATCAAAGACGGTCACAATATTCGGATGTGAAAGGCGGCCGATGGCCCTGGCTTCTTTGAGAAATCTTTGCACAAAATCTTCACTGGTCACTCGATCCGGTCGCAGTACCTTTAAAGCGACCAGTCGATCGATCTGAGGATCGTGGGCTTTATAAACAACTCCCATCGACCCTCTTCCCAATTCTTCTAAAATTTGATAACGTCCATACTGCATAAAATCTATTCTTCTTTCAAAAACGCAATAATCGTTTCAAGGGGAATCAGAAAGCCCACCGAATCGGTTCCTCGGTATCTTCCTTTCACGACAGCTACTAGATTTCCCTGAACATCAAAAACAGGACTGCCGCTGCTTCCCGGATGAATTTTCATGCTCACCTGCCAAAACGGTAAATCTTTTATTCGTCTAGGCGGCCCATTAATAATTCCGGGAAATACAGTGCCTCTAAGGTTTATCGGACAACCGACCGAATAGACCTTTTCGCCCATCCCTAAAAGATTCCGACCTTTATCCGGAGCTATAATGGTATCGAATTCAGCATCGATATAAACTATTGCCAAGTCCAGATAAGGATCGATTTTCATCACTTGCCCCGAATAGGTTTCATCATTATAAAGGATCACTTTGACATCCTGCAAATTTTTAAGGGCATGGGCAGTACTGATAATTAATCCTTCTCTATCAATCATAAAACCTGAAAACTGTATCTCTTTATTGTCGGGTTTTGTGATAATACATACCACGGATTCAATTTTTGATAAAACAACTGTTGGAATGACTTGATTGGAATCTTCACCGGATATGGGACGGGGTTGAATATACCTTGCAATATGTTCCCATAGTTTTTTCGCTTGATCCGGTTCAGGTGGGTATTGGCCGAAATATTCGGCCTGCACCGCGGTTGCCAGCACAGAATCCTGCTTTAAAAAAAATTGCCACTTTACATCCGGCTTTGAAGCAAAAACTTTAACATTTCCTTTTTGAACCGTGCTGCAGTGAACTTCGAACCCCTCTTGGGTAAGCCAGTCACAAATGACTTCTTCGATCTCATGAATCGGTAACGGATACGATTTAGCGGCGATTTCAGCGTGAACCCCAACTGAAATATTTATGAGCAGAAGACAAAATAAAAAATATGCATTTTTAATATTTCCAATGACGATCATAACATTTCGGACAGAACGACTGTAATATTATCCTTACCTCCGGCCGATTTGGCGATGGCAATAAGCTCTTCTACTTTTTGGGGTAACGGATGGTGCAAAGAGAGGATTCGCTCAATATCATGATCATCAACCATATCCGTAAGACCGTCTGAACAAAGCAAAAAAAAGTCACCGGATACGGTTTTTCCTCTGATAAGATCCAGGGATACTTTTTCTTTAATCCCAACCGCCCGCAAGATAATATTGCGCATCGGATGGGTCCTTGCCTCTGTCGAGGTGATGATTCCCTGATTGATCTGATCCTGAACAAGGGAATGATCCTGTGTCAGTTGTTTCAGCTGTCCATTTCTAAAACGATAGGTTCGACTATCACCGATGTGACCGAGAACAAATCCGGTATTTGAAAATGCCAATAATTCAGCCGTACACCCCATGCCTTTGTGATGGGGATTTTCTTTAACATGATCCAAAATCCGTTCATTTGCAAGGCGGAAAGTTTTTTGAACATATTCAAGCGTTTCTTGCTCGGATTGCCCTCTGAATTCTTCAAAAATGTCAACCGCTATTTCAGCAAAAATCCCACTGGCCAATTCTCCGGCGGCCGCACCACCCATACCGTCCGCTACAAGGCAAAATCCCGATTCAGGTTCCACAACATAGGTATCTTCATTATTTTCACGTCTTAGACCGATATCGGTTCGGCCGTACATGGTTATTTTTGGAACTTTTTGATTTATTGTTTCTAACATATGTAAATAAAATCATCTTTCAAAAAATTTTGAAATAATTTTAACGAAAAAGCAAATCAAGATCAATCAAATTATAGAATACCGTAAAATCAGACCACTTGAATTCCATTCAAATGCCGGTAATATGCTGCTGATCATTATTTTCTTGACATACCCTACGATTTTTAAGCTATAATCCGTCTGCATATTGCCGCTGCCATATCGGACGGCTGGAGTCAAAAAACGGCATCCATACATATCAATAGTAGGATCAGATATATTTAGAATATGAAAAGTAAACCGATTATTATTGTTCAACTGGTTCATATCCAAGGACCTTTGAAAGGTGAAATTCAGGAATTTTCCAGCCCTGAAATTCTCATCGGTCGACATCCGTCATGCCAGGTACGTTTTCCTAAGGATTTATCTACAATCTCTCGCAAGCATGCTAAAATCATTCGAGAAGGCAATCGCTTTAAACTGATTGATCAAAGCACGAATGGAACATTTCTAAATGGTAAAAGAGTAAAAGAAGATTACCTTAAAGACGGTGATGTTTTAATTTTTGCAGAAAACGGTCCTAAAGCAAGCTTTCTGACAAAGATCGCCGAATATAAAGAAATAATTGAACAATTTCCTTCTCCAAAGCCGATCGAAGAACCGAAAACACCTGAGCCGCAAATTCCTGAACTTGAAATACCTAAAACACCTAAGCCGCAAATGGACTCCGTCCGCCCCGCACCCGGTCGATCGGATGAAATTTTAATTAAAAAGACTCAAGTACCACTGGTGATCCAATATGGCCCTACCCTGCGAGCTTTTAAAGAACTTCCGGTAATCCTTGGAAAAAGCTCTGACTGTGATTTTACATTGGACCACCCGGCCATTTATGATCACCATGCTCAATTTTTTTTCAGTCAAGATCAATACTGGGTCAAAGATCTCACCGGGAAAAAACTGGTTTCGATCAACGAGCAGCCCATTGGGATACAGGCCGCTTTAACCCCTGATAATCGCTTGGCACTAAGTCCCCAAGGACCCGAATTTCGATTTTTGGGCGGAGGACGATTGGCCGAAATCGAAGCATCCATCCCTTCGGAACCTTTATTATCGGACCATTCGAAAAAAACGGATTACAACTCGGAAAAAGAATATAAAGATAAAGGCACCCCTAAAAAAAGTTCAATATTCAAAAAACTATTTCAACGTTAACTAAATATTCCGGAAAAGTGTTTGAGCCATGATCACCAGCCGTCGCTACCGGCGATCATGGCTCATAGTTTCTGCATGTATTATTTATTTGAAATGGTAATATGTTTGTGGTGTCCGCTCCGCAATAAACTTAACCGCCTCTCCTAATGCAATTCGAACCGCCTTTTCCATAGGGGTCTTGGAATAACCGCCCAGTCCACCGCCCACACCGGAGCCAACCAGAATACCCCCCAGATTAAAGTCTCTGGCTTCACCTTCTACACTTGTCGCAGCAACTATGCGGGAAGTACGTGTATCAATAATTCTTAAGTCAATGGCAATATGGGATTTTCTGATACCACCCAGAACCCCGCCGACGACTCGTCCGACCGTTCCACCGACACCTCCCCCAATACCGCCGGAACCGGCTTGAAACTCAGTCACGGCACCGGTTACCAATAATTCAGCACCTTCTATCTGACCGATAGGGGCAGCGGTCTCTTTTTTGATCCGACCTGAAGCACCCAAGTCCTGTTCTTCAAGAACCTCTTGAAGTGCTTGTCTTTCAAGAACAATATATCGATTGGTGTTAAACAGCGCAGTGGCGAGCATATCCGACATTCCGTCTCCAATAGCACCGGTCCACCAACCTTTTCCGGTCTTATCCGTAAAACGGGAAACGGCGATTCTGGCCTTCGGACCGTCATAAGCCTCCAATTGGGCTTCGGCAATACCGGAACCGCCTGCACTGGTCACCTTAGCTTTCGGTGTCATTTCACAACCACAAGTTAACAGGATCATACTAAGCAAGCTGCTTAACGCCAAAAATTTTTTCAACATCTTCGTCTCCTTTTTATTTTTTTATAGCTTTATTGATGCATAGGTCAGCTTTTCAACCCTTCTTCACTGAATCGACTTTTGTTTTCCAGAATTGCATAATTTTATCGCCGATGGCATTTGTAGCCGCAGTGATCTCCGATCTAACAATGTCTTCCATATTCAGCAAGGTAAATTTCATTGAACCGGTAATCGGCAAGTCGGATGAGGTTCCCGTGCCCATATCTACCCAACGTACGGAAAATGATGCAATCGTCAGGTCCTGAGTTCGTCCGTAATATTTCAACGGCATGGAACCGGTTTTTTTAACCTGGGCCAAGACAAGAATATGCGCCTGATCATTGGGTACCCATTTTTTAATTCCGTACCAAGTCAGCGGCAGCTCCCCCATTAGCATCTTTTCCCTAAGAATCGGCATCTCGGAAATATCAATCGGCTTCAATCCGCTGCCGGCAAGTATGGATTCAAGCTGCGCGCGGACTATCGGCACCAAATGATCATCACCTGAAACCGCTAAAAGCACCAGCGGAATTTCAGGCAATATAGGAACTGATTTCAATACCGAGGCTTTCCGCTCTTCCCGCATAGCGGCGGGTAAGGGAGTCTTAATCGCTTTTTTTTCCGTCTTTACTACCATAGAATCTTTGACATCCGGAACTTCCGGAGTTGAATCTTCCGCAGCAGGTACCGTTTGATCAGCCGCAGGCCGACTCTCTTCTAATGATACCGTCGGCGAAAGATCCTGCATCGGCTTCTGTTCTTGCGCAACCGTGGTAACATCGACCGGCTTTTCTTTCCAACCCTCGTCGATAAACAGCCACTTAATGAGAAAAAAAATGCCGATCAGCAGAACAAAAAGTGTAAATAATTTCAAATAACTCCGTCTATATTCAGCTGCAGCCGTCTCCCCAGGCCCTTGAATTGCAACTTTATCACCTGAATCACTTATTTTTAATTGATCGACACAACGATCGATAGCCTTTAGCAAATCGTCCGGCGTCTGGAAGCGTACTTCGATTGATTTGGCCATCATTTTTTTAATCAGCGCACTCACCGGTTTTGGAACCGAAGGATTGATTCGTTCGATCGGTGTAACCGGCTCGGTCGTGATTTTTGCAACCATTGCCAGGGGAGATTCACCGGTCACCGGAGGTTGACCCGATAACATTCGGTACAAAACAGCCCCCAAGCCGTAAATATCACTTCGAATATCTAAAGGACGGCCGGCGGCTTGTTCCGGAGAAGCATATTGCGGTGTTCCCAAAAATAATCCGGTTTGAGTTAACTTATCCACCGAAGCTTCAAAATGGGCTACCCCGAAATCGGTCACCTTCACCCGCCCCATTGCATCTATCATGATATTGGAAGGCTTGATGTCCCGATGGACCACCCCCCTTGCACCGGCCTCCGACAATGCACTGCTCACCTTGGCCGTAATGGAAAGTGCTTCCTGAATCGGAATGATTTTTTTTTCTTTTAAGATTTGACCCAGATCTTTGCCTTTGATGTACTCCATCGCAAAATAATAATGTCCCCGTTCCTCTCCATAAGAAAGAATGTTGACAATATTCGGATGATTCAAGGCAGCAATAATTTGAGCTTCTCTTTTAAAACGATTGATAAATTCTTCATCGGCAGAAAGTCTCTGTGATAAAATTTTCAGGGCAACTTTACGGTTCAGTGAAAGCTCATGAGCCTTGTAAACGACCCCCATGCCCCCTCTTCCGATTTCCCTTTCGATCTTGAACCCACCGAGGGTGCTGCCGATATCAATATTATCCGCCTGCATCATGTCTGCACTCACTTAAATATTTTATCAATGGATCATTGACCTTTTTTTTGCACTTTCAGGTACTGATATGAATCTGCGCCACTTCTAAAGCACTTAGGTCGGCAAGCGGGCATACTGCCCGAAATACCATATAAAGCAAAGCATTATCCGGTATGAAGACAAGGGTATCTAAAACAGCTTGAACTTCTTCACCACGGACAGGAACCTGATCAAGGGTTGCCTCATCGCCATCCATTGCGGCCTGCTCAAGCCATTTTTCCGGATCCATCTCCCATTTGGCAACGCTGATTTTTGGATGGATACCCGGAAGCTGGAAACGCCGTTTAGACTCCAGGCATAAATTGATCAGCTCTACCATTTCATCACCTTTTAAATACCCCTTCACTTGAAGATCGGGGTGTGCTGCATTGAAAACATCGTAAGAAAAATCATGTGGAAAATCCGGTGCTTGATGTTCTCGATACGCTTGATCGTAAGTCCCTGCATAACCCAGCCGCGGCATACAGGCGCGGCTATAAAAACCAAAACCCACCGGTTTAGGACGTGAATTCCAGGAATGAATCAGATTGAGAGGGTCTTCCAAATTAGGTAACGCTTTCCCATGAATGGATTTTTTCGTCTTTTTCCCGATAAACCCTCGGCCCATGATATTTTCCTTGCAATATAATGCCGATGCCGCATCAATTCCTCCAAAAGCACGTTCAGAGATCAAATCCATTGTCACAAAGGGTTTCGGATCGGAAATAACCGGCACAAATGCCAGCCGGGTTGGAAACCACCATTTTCGATCGCCAAACACTCGAATCGTTTTTTTCAGATGCCCCACGCAAACCGTCACGTCAAGTTTTGTAACGGCTCTGCCCATCGGCGCATGGGCTTTGCCGACCAGCACCACATCACTGCGGGGTTTAAAAGGAGCCATATCCGACTCAAATCGGACCGAGGCGGTCGGATCATCCCCATAATGCTGATCAGCAGTGAAAATAGGAAGTTGTTCATCAGCTACACCGATCTGATCGGCTTTAATCGAAAATGTAGCTTTTAAAATAATAGTTAGTTTGGGTTGTCCCTTGAGATCTTCCCAGAGTGAAACAGCAGCGGTGAAAGGCGTTTTGTTTAAAATTTCCATAAAATTATACGTTAATCAGTTAGAATTTCGCAGCCCTGCGATATAATGGAATGGGTCTGATTTCCGGAGGGTTTACGTTTTTCGGCCCGCAGGCGACTTTAATCTTTTCCGGAAAACGTACCCCTTTCGTACGGCACTTCACCATTTTAAAATTATCCATTTCAGCCCAATAAAAATCAGCTTCTTCAAAGTTACACGCGGCTGCCTTTGCATCCGACAAAGAAGCGCCGATAAAATCGGCCTGTGCAAAAATCGCCTCAATCATTTTGGCCTCCCGCAGATCACAAAACTCAAAGACGGATCTTTCTGCGTTCAATCTTTCCATTTTGCATAAAGAAAGGGCTGAACGTTCAAAGCGAATCATCGGAGCCCTTGCATCCGTAAAATCACAACCGGAAAAGTCGGCAAATTTTGCACGAGCGCCTTCCAAAACGGCTTGTTTAAAAACAGCGCGGGTAGCCACAGCCTTTGAAAGATCTGCAGCCGACAAATCGGCTGCGGTCAAATCGGATTCAGTTAAAACGGCTTGTGTTAAATTTGCACCGGTTAAATTTGCACCGGTTAAATTGGACCGTTCCAAGTTCGATTGTGTCAGATCCGCACCTTCAAGCTTACAATTCGTCAAATTGCATCGGCTCAAATTCGCTCCCGTCAGTACAGCTCCGCTAAGATTTGCGCCCGATAGATCAGCACTCGTTAAATCAGCTTCAGATAAATCCGCATTCGAAAAATTCGCCCCCTTTAAATCAGCGGTTTGAAGGCAGGCAGAGTGGAGCCGAGCTTCCGACAAATCAGCTTCGTGCAAATTAGCTTCGGTAAGGTCGGCCTGCTCCAAATCCATACCCATTAAAGGCTCTTTACTAAGATTGATACCGACTAGTTTTGCACCCGGTATAAGTAGGGCAGGATCGAATTTCATATTTCCTCCAGAGCCTTGCGAACGTTTTCAGGAAGTGTGAGCGCTTTAAAACCGTAATCTTTGAGAACGTTTTGAAAATTAAGGTAATAATTTTTTAATCGCTGCACTTCGCCCACTGCCGTAAGGGCCTTTAAGATAGCCTCCTGGGCCTCGGGTATCCAAATTCGTTGGGCAAGAGGTTTGATTTTATCTTTACCCGGCGACCGGGGTAGTTGATCTTCAAGCCTTAGAAGTATTGCGACCATACGTTCAGAAGAAATTGCCGAATCTCGGCACAATTGCATAAAACTATCAATTACCGCCTCCCGGCCGGCTGCATGTTGAAATACCGCTTTTTCCGTTGTATCGATAACAGCCTCGTGGCAAGCACGCGCAAGGGCGGTATTGTTGAGCAGATGATGGCAATGCCCGATCCTGTTTGCAAGTATGATTTTCTCTCGAGCATTGTCTTGGTAATAGAACAAAAGCACGCGAAACAGTGCAAGAGCTGTTTCAGCATCACGTCGTTCAAGAAGTTTGCCGGCATAGATATCTAATCCTTTTAAATCCTTTTCAAAGTTCCGAATGGCTTTTTGTGCCTTAGCGGGTATTTTCGGATCATCAGGATTCCAAGCTTCCATGAATAACCTCTTTATCAATTAATATTCTTTCTGATTTACGTCCCCTGCAAACTTTACTTATTTAGGGATTCAAACAACGCCCGACACGATCAAAGGCTCTAATTCCATTTTGCTTCAAACGATCCAACAGCGCTTGTTCATACCCATCATAGAGATGCCATTCGACATTTCGACCCGTTGACTGCATAATTTCCGCATCTTTCTCGATTTGTCTTTCATTGAAGGGACAGAGTTTGGCATACCCCGACTTTACCTCATGGTAACTGTTCCCATCGAAAGCATCCGGGTAACGCATCCCCCTTGAAGTCTGAATTCCTCTCGGTTTTGGGTTGTTTCCGTGCAGTCTCCGGTGAATCGCTTCAATATTGTTGCCATGAATATTATTGCTTTTCAAGCGGTTGAAGCTTCTCAGCCAGCTTCTCGAATTCATGGGCGTTCTTCTGCGGATATGGCAACCCCGTCGATACCGTTTATAAGAGCGTAATAATTCAGCAGGGTTTTCGGGCCATAATCCGAGCGGATCGATCCAATTGACACGGTTGACACCATATGCATAGGGATTGCCGCCGCCGAATACAGGCACCGGATCCGGCGTCAAGTACCGCTCTAAGAAAGGATCATAGTAGCGTTGGCCGTTATAATGCAAGCCGGTTTCAGGATCAAAATACTGCCCGGGAAAACGTAAGGGAGTTGAAAGTTTCAAATCCGTCGGCCACAATGTTTTTTCCGGGGAAAATAAGGGCAGACAAACGAATTCACCTTGATCGTCGGAAAGCTCGGTTGGGGTACCCAGCATATCGGTATGATAAAAAACAATCTTGGGCTCGGTTGCTTCTTTGTTTTCTTTCAAAAGCGATGTTTCAATATGCGCCAATGGAATATCGGAATCAGGAATATATATAAAACGACGTTTTAAACCGCTTTTTAGTTCCCGTTCTTCCATCAACTGATCACCGTTCCAACTAAATTCAACCCGATCACCGGCATGAATTTTGGCAATTCGGCGCCCCAGAAGATCATATTCATAGTAAGTAAACGTTCCATCCGGCCGGCAAACTTCCGTCAACAAGCCCTCCGGATCGTATCTATAGGCAGTCACCTGATCATTTCGGTCTATACGACGGATTAATTGGCCGGCGTCATCATACTGATATTCAAAGCGACCGTCATGCAGAATCTCAGACCCGGCTCCTATCTTAAACCGGACGTTATTTCTGCTGACTATGTTGCCTCGCAAATCATAAGCATACCGGAGAACACCTTCATCTTGATAATCTTGACACCGTTCTTCCAGCAAAAGATCCCGACTGTCATAGGTATAACAAGTTTCACCCCGTATCGAGTCCGATACCTTCGCTATACGATCCAAATGATCCAATCGGACTTCTTTGCGAATGAGCTCCTCACCTTTCAAGTCAATCGACTTGACCAACCGATTGCTGTCGGAATCAAATTTGAAATGCTCAATAACGCCGTTGGGAAAAACAATTTCGCGAATATCACCTTCATCATTGTATTTAAAATCAATCTCCTGACGGTTTGGAAGTAAAACAGCCTCAATGCGGCCATTTGGACCGATTTTATAACGAACCGTTTCACCATCCGGATACTCTTGCCCGATCAGTTCTCCGGCGGCATCCCGAAAATACCGGCAGGTCGCTCCATTCACTTCTTCCGAAGCCAGCAAATCGTTTTCGTCCCATTCAAAAGAGACCTGGGAGTCATTGGAAGAAATCTCAACCAGATGGTCCATTTCGTCATAAGTGTAAAAAAATTCCTTACCATCGGCAAAACTTTTTTTAACCAGCTGATCACTGTCATCATATTCAAAGGCAATCTCATTTCCGCCCGGGGTTTGCTCCCGCATACGATTGCCGGCTGGATCCAACGCATATTCACAACGCCGACCCCCGGGTTGTTCCACGGCCGTGATACGGTTAACAGGGTTGTATTCAAGATTCCAGACGGTATCACCCGGCCCATTGATTCGGATTAAGTTACCCTCGGCATCCCAAGTCAAGTCGGTAGTCGGGCGTATCTTACGACCATCGGCCAATGCTGTTTCAGGATCCATTCGCTTGATGACATATCCCCAACCATTATATTGAAAATCCGTCCGTTGTCCGAGTGCATCCTCTTGAGACAGGATATTTCCCATGGGATCATAGGTGTATCGCCCCTGAATCCGCCCATCTCGGTAAATAGCGGTAATTCGATCCATTGCATCATATTCCAGCGTGGTCCTGCTGCCGCGTTGATCGACGGCTTCAATCAGTCGCCCCCAGATGTCATAGCGGTAATTTTGGCGTGTCCCATCAGTTTCCTGCACTTCGATGACATTGGCCCAACCGTCATATTTGAATTGCCGGAATCCGGCCGGCCCCTCTTCGCGGATGAGTTGCCCGCGGCCATTGTAGGCATAACGAACCTCCACGTCATTCGGCCCGCGACTGGTTATCAGAGAGCCTTTTTCGTCATATTCAAACTCCCAGCGTACTCCATTGGGATAGATCGCTGCAATGGGACGATCCCATTGGTCATATTCTTGAAGATATGGGTTCCCATTTGCGTCAATTGAAACAATCTCGCGGCCGGAATCATCAAACGCAAAGCTTCTTTGAGCTCCTTTTTCATCGATCTGAGCGATTTGATTATAATGATCGTCATAAATCGTGGAAAAGATACCGCCGTCCGCATCTTCAATATCAATGACCACACCCATTTCATTATAAGTATATACTGTTTGGCGGCCGAGGCTATCGACGGCCAAGGAACGGCGGCGCTTTGTGTCATAGTGGATCGTACGGCTGAGATACCCATCTTCACCCCAGGTACCGACGCAGCGTCCTTGGGCATCGTATTGATAATAAATACCATAGCCAAGTGCCGTGCGGTGACAGACAACCCGATCATCGGTATATTCAAATCGTCGTTTAGCACCGGAGGCATCGGCAACTGCTATCAGAAGATCACCCTGGTAATAATATCGGCTCAACTCGCGCGGAGTCGAGGCCTCCGGCGCTTGAACGGTAATTGACTTCAGCTTTGAACCTTCATAGGAAAGAATCAAAAGTCTTCCGGTGGTATCTTCGATTTCAATGAGCCGATCCTTGTGATCATATTGCAATTCAATCGGATTACCATATTTATCATAAATCGCGATAAGGAGGTAATTTGTGGATGTTGACGGACTGCGCCGAAACAAAGAACGGCGGCGCCCTTCACTGATCAGGATATCAATTTTGTTCGGCCGGTAAATCTTGATCTTATGATCGGGATTAAAAGCCGGCTTTCCAATTTGAAGCGGCGGCAGGGGAATCAGTTGACCGGTTGAATTTCGTAAAAACAATTGCTTGTTTTTTTCGTCATTTTTTTCGCCATCTTTTTCAACAACGGCCTGATCAAAAGCATGGCTCCAACCTTTTCCCAGAGGCCCCACATAAAAACTTGTGCTTCGGTACATTCGGGTAAAAGCCAGGGGAAAATATCCCGGCAGGACAAAATCAAGCTGATCGATCGTCACCTCTCCGGTGACGACATTTACCGGATCTCCACAAGCTGTAGCCGAACCTTGTGGTCCGGGTCCTCCCGCTCCTCCACCGCCACCGCCACCCATACCGATGAGCACGGTAAACTCGCCTACGGCAATGTTATTCGGCGGGGGTAAAGGTACAAGCGCACCTGGCTCGGTAACAATATCGCCTACCCGAGCTGCCGGTTTACCACCAATCAGGCAGATACCTGAACCACCATCGGGGACAGGTGTCGTCACCCCCGGCCCATGGGGCGTGCCGGGGCCTGCCGGCGGGGGGGCATTCGGAATCGGGCAGGTATGCTGATCACCGATTCGCCAAGCGGGTTTATTGCCGATCAATACATTGGTACATGGAGCACCTAAAAGTGGAGAACCATGGGCGGTCGTATCTCCGAGTCTGGCTGCCGGTTTACCCATTTAAATTTTTCCCTTGTTCAATTATAAGTCTTGATCATAACGGTTTCATCAATCCATCCAACCCATGGAACCGCGATTTAATTGACCTTTACCAATGCTCCTTTTATCGTATTAATGCCCGAGGCCTCAATATTCACCATGGCTCCTTTGGTCAAACTCTTTGCTTTTGCCTCGGAAGTAATTTTCATCCCACTTAATTTGATTTCCTGGCTGGCGGAAAGTTCGATCTTTTTGCCGCTGATTTTAATATCACCGCTTTTCTTAAGGGTTATCTTCGCCCCTCCACACTGAATGACCAACTCACTAGCCATATCGATATTTCCTTTTGCCCCTCCTTTAACACTGAAATCAGCTCCTGAATCCAGCTTCATCTTTTGACCGGATTTGATATTGACATCTTTTCCGGCACTTTCCGAAATACTTCCACCGGCATCGACTGTTTTGCTCGCGCCCACATCTTCACGGCTGTAAGCCCCAACGGCAACGATTTTTGCAGCCCCGACTTCTTCGGCCTTAGCCGCCCCGACCGTTTCATTCATCGCCCCTCCGACACTGACCTGATAGACCGCACCGATACTTAAAGCCTTGGCGACACTGATGGTTTCCGTTTTACTGGATCCGACCTGAACGCTTTGATTTGCGCCCACGGTCGTGTTTTGGTTCGCACCCACACTGACTATCTGGTTGCTGCCGATGGTTTCATTCTGATTCGCACCGACGGTGATTTTCTGATCCGCACCGATATTAATGGTTTGGTTACTCCCAACGGTTTCGGAATCATCTACGTCAATCGTACTCGTTCGGTTATTATGCACGGTGAGGGTTTGGTCATGTTCAATGGTCGATTCCATGTCATACTGACCGTGAATGGTGATTTTCTCCTTGCCTTTGGTGTCATCCATAGACATTTCATTATAGCCGCCGCCGCCGGGCGTACTATTGGACTTTAATCCGCTGACGACCCCCCCGGCCGGCAGTCCGTACGGCGGAGGATTGCTTCCATGATACACACGGCCGGTAATGATCGGTCGATCCGGCTCACCTTCCATAAAGTCCACGATCACTTCCTGCCCGATGCGAGGAATCGAGATCGATCCCCAACCCGCACCGGCCCAGGGCTGACTGACACGCATCCAACAGGAACTGTTTTCATCATTTCGGCCTTCCCGATCCCAATGAAATTGCACCTTGACCCGGCCATGTTGATCCGTATAGATTTCCTCTCCGGCCGGTCCGACCACAATGGCGGTTTGGGCACCACGAACAAAGGGTTTGATCGTATCTCTCGACGGTCGATAAGGCACCTCAAATGGAATACAAGTAAAATAATTGATATATTGAGATGCCGATTCCGCCTCCTGCGGCAAGATACCCGGGTAATCCCCCGCCTCGAAAGCCGTATGCTCTATGGAAGTCAAAACAAAGGACTTATTATTCATATCTTCACGGTAATAATCAACAAAATCGAAGCGGTAACCACTGGTAAAGGCACGGCAGTCACTAGACCCGTGGATCTTGGTAATCCCGGCCTCCTGTTCCTGCATGCGAATGTTGGCAATACGGTCGCCGTTGGTTCTTTTGGCATAAAAGCCCGGATAATCGTAAATTTCACGTTCCCCCGGCCCTAATGTCCGCGTACCGGGAACCTCTACTTTCAGATCGGTCGACGGTATCTCAAAATTATAATCATTGAGCGTATATTTACCCGGCATAATTTCCTGGGCCACTTGCAAGCGGGTGATGACATCTTCTTCCAGCCAACCCCCTGCGCTGATCTGATAGCGGGCGGTATCTTGTTTTGGACAAGGCTTGTGACTCTCCGGCGCATCAGCGAGAACCATCGTATGCTTTCCGTTTTCATGTTTGAAAAAGTAATAGATCCCTTCATCTTCCAGCAAACGCGAAACAAAGTTAAAATCGGTTTCTCGGTATTGAACACAGTAATCACGTTTTTCATAGCTGCCGCGAAGTTCCAGTTCATAATCGGAAAATCCTTTTTCAGAAAATATCTTCTCCACAATGTCCGGTACCGAAAGCTCCTGAAATATTCTTGAATCCGCCGTCCGAGTCAGCAGCCAGAACCATGGCACCATGGTAGCGGTATAAAAAGAATACCGGGGGTCCCCGCCGGATTCACCGCCCCCGCTTCCTTGAACGAATCGGGATATGATTCCATTGAAAAAGCGCCTGCTCCCATCAGCCAGCACAATCGCAACAGTAGCACCTTCACCGATAATATCTTTAAATTTAATATTGTGGTTTTCCGAAAGCAGGTTCAGCTCAAATCTGAATAATCTCGAAAGGCCTTCATTCCCCTTGAAGCCCGTCAGCAGTAATACATCTTTGCCCAGGGGAGTATCAACGGCAATAAATCTGTCATCTTGTGTCAGCATGGTTTTCCGCCTTTTTGACGTTGTTAGAGTACAACAAATCTCTTACAGCATTGATAAGGGTGAACGTTATTTGATTACTAACCGAATGACTCTTTATTGTCAATCGCATGTTTTTAATCAGGACATTCTGAAACCGGCATAGAAAAAGGATTTTCTAGTCTTTAGGCCGGATCAATGTATTGACATTTAAGTTTTAAAGACTCAAAATAGAGTATTTCAAGGCAAAAAAAACGCAAGGCTTTCTTTTGAACAGGTAAGTGCATAATCAATGATATTCATGGGATTCATTCAATCATTTTATCCGGTTTGGCGTGAAAACCCGCATTTTCGATCAAACCGCAACGTGACAATTGAGTTAACATGTTGATTATTTTCTTGTTGAAAAAAATGGCCTTTATTCTAATCCTCGCCGCTATAATCTTTCTCGGTTATGCCCTTTACTATGGGTGGCAGGTGGTTATTATCGGAGCGGCTTTCAAGGCAAAAGTTTTATGCTCGGCAATATTTGTATCAAAACGCCCGCCTAAGGATCTTTTACGTGAGGATTTGAAAGGTATTTGGCGCTTCATCCCCACAAAGATCGATTTTGAAAAAAAATCCGTAACAACATTTTTGCCGGGGATACCTCACCAACGCGCCGTCTTTCATGATGGATGCGGCTGCACCTTGTTGGCGGGAGCCTCTGAAGAAAAGGTTCGAGGGCAAGTCGCTCCTATTAATATAGACAGACCGAAATTGCATCCCCCTGTTGAAAACACCGTCACATTCAGTAGTCCCGGCAAAGGGTTGCCGCCTGACGTCGATGGGGGTCAACTTGCCGAGACGATAGATAAAGCTTTTTTGGAAAAAGATCCAAACCATCCCATCCGGACAAGAGCCGTCATCATTGTCTATGACGGTCAAATCATTGCCGAGCGCTACGCTGCCGGTATTTCCGCTCAAACGGCCTTGCCGGGATGGTCGATGACAAAAAGCGTTATCAATGCCCTCATCGGCATACTGGCCAAAGAAGGAAAGCTCTCCATAGACCAAGCAGCTCTTCTTCCAGAATGGTCCGGTGCTGATGATCCTCGCAAAAATATCACCATGGACCATTTGCTGCACATGAGCAGCGGGCTAAAATTTGATGAAAGAACCGGACCGGTGCTTTCAGATTTGAACCGAATGCTTTTAAGAAGTCCTGATGCAGCGGCTTACACGATTGCAAAACCCCTTAAACATGCACCTGGCAGCCATTGGTATTACGCCAGCGGAACCACCAACATCATCTGCCGGATTATTCGCAATACCGTCGGCGGCCGTACAATCGATTATCTTAATTTCCCACGCAACGCTCTATTTAATAAAATCGGTATGGATAGTGCGATCATAGAAGCGGACGCTTCCGGAACTTTGGTGGGATCTTCATTTATGTTTGCAACCGTGCGGGACTGGGCACGCTTTGGTCAGCTCTACTTGCAGGATGGAATCTGGAACAATGAACGCATACTACCGGAAGGATGGGTGGCTTATACAACCACGCCGGCTTCGGCGGCACCGCGCGGGCGTTACGGTGCCCATTTCTGGACAAACGGAGGAAATGTCGTTACCGGCAATGCAAGGCCTTTTCCGCGTTTACCTGCAGACACTTTCTACGCATGGGGATTTGAAGGTCAGTATACGATAATTATTCCCTCGCGTCGGCTCGTGGTGGTACGCCTTGGACAAACCAAAAAAATCAAGGCGTGGGATATGCAGGCCTTTGTATCCGACGTCCTGTCGGCAATCAAAGGATGAATTTAATTCAAAAGTATTGCGTGTTTTTGGTGAACATTTCAGCGTTTCCATTAATATCTTACGTCACTTCGATGCGTAATGTCTTACCCAGTGCTTGAGCAAATTTCTCAAGTGTGGACAGTTTTATGTCTTCAGCGTGATTTTCGATTCGTGAAATGGCCGTTTTTTTGGTATGGAGTTTCTCGGCAAGTTGTTCTTGTGTCAGGCCAGCCTCTTCTCTCGCCATCTTGAGAATTACTCCAATTTTAAATTCTTGATACCCTGATTCATATCCTTTGGCGAATTCAGGATCACGAGATTTACGCTTAGCGATGTATGATTTTAAATCTCTCATTTTATTTTTTTCCTCTCAAAATAATCCTTCTTTCTATCTTCTGCGATTTTTATAACATGGAGGGGAGTTTTCTGAGTTTTCTTTTGAAATGCGTGGTTCAAGACGATAAGTTTTGGACCATCGAAGAAACCAAGTAACCGAAAAATGTTATTTCCGGCGGCAACCCGTATTTCCCAAATTCCATGAGTATTGACAAGTTTCTTTAAGTAGTTAGATGGGACTGAGGGTAATTCTTCAATTAACTTTAAAACCCAGGTTGTCCTTTGGGCTTGCTTGGGGGATAACGTCTCTAAAAACTCCTCGACAGGGCAATTTCCCGATGCCGTTTCATAAAATATTATCTCTCTTATCATTTCTTATATATATTAACATACATGTTAACTAAGTCAAGCAATGTTTTGTTCAAGTCACACACTGCAGCGCAGTAATTTCCAGTCAATTTTTTAAGCAGTTTATGCACGAACGTTATATCGCCTCCTATTACTTATTACTATTACTCGATGTTCAAGTTTTTTTAGAGATGTTGAGGGTTGAAGGTGGTAGCTGAGTCTGGCAATACACTCGAGTTTCAGCTCAGCCAAA
>JAFGES010000086.1 GCA_016931455.1 Desulfobacterales bacterium
CTTTAACACACTTATTAATCTCGCCGGAACTGTCCGAACTATTCGGGTCGCTCAGGCATAGCCTGAGGTTTAATTAAAAGCAATTAGGAAAAAGAGACCCTAGAATCATAGATTATCTTTCAGACATGCTGCCCAGAGAGGATTTGGATGTTAAGAAGACGGCCAAGACGGAAACAGATCAGTCCGTAGAAAATATAATTGAAAATATTCAAAAAGAAATTTCCGAAACAACTACAGCCGGATGGATCTACCTGGGAACCTTCAAAGAGGGCAAGTGGCAAAAAGCAACGATTGAAGTTGGAAATCAGATGGCCGAGATTGGGGCTGCCTATCAAATTATGGACGACGTCTATCTCAGGAATAAAAAACCGGCCTTTCCGCTCTATAAACTCGGTCAAATCCTCGGGGTTGTCAAGGTGGGTGAAACCATAAAGATTATGGAAATCGATGAAGATGTGGGTAAAAACAGAGTTTGGGCAAAGGTTGCAATTACTTCCCGCTGAATAACATTCATATTATCCTATTTTTTCAGCGCCGCACCACCCAAATAGGCTTCTTGTACTTTTGGGTTGTTTTTCAATTCCGCCGCGGAACCGGTTATCGATATGGTGCCTGTCTCCAGAACATATCCCCTGTCGGCAATACCCAATGCTTTCTTGGCATTTTGTTCCACCAACAAAATAGATACGCCCTGTGAATTGATTTCGCGCACAATTTGAAAAATATGTTTGACCAATAAAGGCGATAGCCCCAGTGAAGGTTCATCCAGCAGCAGGATGCGGGGATCACTCATAAGCGCCCGACCCATGGCCAGCATCTGCTGCTCACCTCCGGAAAGGGTTCCGGCTAACTGTTTGCGGCGTTCCTCCAAAATAGGAAACATATGAAAAACACGTTTTTTGGCTTCAGCCACCTGCAAGGTTTTTTTGCGTCGGGTATAGGCCCCGAGATTAAGATTTTCCTCTACGGTTAGGGTTTCAAATACTCTGCGCCCTTCCGGTGAATGGGAGATGCCTTTTAAGACAATCTCAAATGCGGGAATATTGTTTAACAGCTCCCCTTTGAGTTTCATGCGGCCGCTACGGGCGGGCAGAAGACCCGAAATCGTACGCAGAAGCGTACTTTTTCCCGCGCCGTTGGCGCCTAAAACCGTGACGATCTCACCTTCTTCCAGGTAAAGCGAAACGCCTTTCAGCGCTTCGATCGAATTATAAGCCACATGCAGATCTTCTATGGATAAAAATTGCACCATATTAAATTTTCTCTTCCTCTGAGTCATCATCCTTTCCCAGATAAGCCTCGACCACCAGAGGATTATTATAAATGGTTTCCGGATCTCCCTCTGCAATTTTTTTTCCTTCATCCATTACCGTCACCCAGTCGGATATCCCCATGACCACCTTCATATCATGCTCAATGATCAGAATTGTCAGATTCTCCTGAAGCAACCCTTTAAGAAAATCAATTAAATCTTCCGTCTCCCGATCATTGAGTCCACTGCTGGGTTCATCAAGAACCAAAAGCTGCGGATCGGATGCCAGCGCGCGGGCAATTTCCAGCATTCGCCGGCTGCCGTAAGCGATATTTTTGGCCAGCTCGGCTTTAAATTTCCATAAACCAACCTGTTCAAGACGATCTTCAGCCACTTCTTGAATCCGCTTTTCTTCTTTTTTCTGACCGGGGGTTCTGAATATGGAAGACCAGAGTCCGGCTGAAGCGCGGCAGTGTTGACCTGCCATGACGTTTTCCAGGCAAGTCATTTCAGGAAAAAGGCGAATATTCTGAAAGGTCCGCGCGATCCCTTTAGCGACAATCCGGTGGGGTTGTTTTCCGGAAATATTTTCATCATTAAAAAGGACTTGGCCGCCATCCGGCCGGTAAATACCGGTCACCACATTAAAAACAGTGGTCTTGCCGGCACCGTTGGGTCCGATCAGGCTGCTGATTTCACCCTGATGCACTCTGAGATTCAATTGACTGACGGCAGTCAAGCCACCAAATGTTTTGGTCAGTTGATGGGTCTCGAGGACGACCTTATTTTTATTTCTTTGCATTTTTTCTCTATTTACCCGAAATTCCTCTTTTTCTGGGCCAGATCCCCCCCGGCCGAAAAACCATCATCAGAATCATGGCACCACCGAAAACAAGCATTCGATACATGGCAAACGGCCGAAAAATTTCCGGAAAAAGGCTGATTGCAGCGGCCCCGATGAGCACGCCGGGAATCGATCCCATTCCGCCGATCAACACAATACAAAACATCAGGCAGGATTCCCAGAAGGTGAAGCTTTCCGGAGAAACACACATTAACTTACTTGCATAAATATTGCCTGCAACCCCCGCCAAAGCCGCTCCCAAAACAAAAGCCAGGAGTTTATAGTACCTGACATCGATCCCATTGGCTTTGGCGGCAACTTCATCTTCGCGAATGCAGTTCCACGCCCGTCCGATACGCGATTGCTGCAAACGGCTAAGTCCGTAAATACTCAGGGCAACCGCTACCCAGATCAAAAAATAATATTCAATGGAAGAATCGATGACAAAAATATTGCCCACCGAGGGAAAATCAATACCGAAAACGCCGTTGGGTCCGCCGGTAAGATCCAAGGGATTGTTGATCAGGGCCAAACGGACAATCTCTCCCATACCGATGGTTACGATACACAGGTAATCGCCGCGTAGGTGGATGATGGGCGAGCAAACCATATAAGCAAACAAGGCGGCAGCCAAGGCGCTGACGGGCAGGAGAATAAAAATCGGAATACCGCACTTTGTGTTCAAGATTGCCGTCGTATAGGCTCCTATAGCATAAAATCCGGCATGGCCCAAGTCGAAAAGCCCGACTTCACCCAGTACGATATTGAGACTCAGACCTAGAAGGGCATAAATTCCGAAAAAAAAGCCGATATCGATATAATAATTGCTGACAAGGAAAGGATAAGCGCCGAAAAGAATAAGAAGACCTAAAAAAGTTTTTTTTCTAAAATAAAAAATTCGATCAAATCCTGCGATTTTTTTAACTTGCATTCAATTATACTTTTTCTGCTGTCGTTTCACCGAACAAACCGGTAGGACGAAAAATTAAGACCATAATCAGGATCAAGAAAACAAAAACATCCTTCCAGGCGGCCGAGATGTAAGCAGCACCCAGCATTTCTAAAACACCTAGAATAAGTCCGCCGAACATCGCTCCGGGCAGATTCCCGATTCCTCCCAAAATGGTTGCGGTAAAAGCCTTGAGGCCGTAATTCCAGCCCATGGTAAAGCTGATCTGACGATAATACATACCTACCATGACACCCGTCAGGGCTCCTAAAGCAGGCCCCAGAGTAAAAATAAAAAATATGACCTTGTTAAAATTTATGCCCATCAGAGCCGCGGTATCACGGTCCATGGCCGATGCTCGAATCGCTGCGCCAAAAGTCGTCCTTTGAATGATATAATAAAGAACTGCCATGATAAAAAACGATAAAAGCAGGATGACAAGCTGGAGGACCGTGATATGCACTCCCCATACCTGCAAGTGGATATTCGGGATTAATTTGGCGGGATAAGCCTGATAACGGGGCCCCCAAATAACCATAATGACATTTTGTAAAATAATGGAAGCACCCAAAGCGGAAACAACCGCCGGAAGCCGGCCGGCCGGATAGATCGGGCGGTATGCCACCCGCTCCACCAAAATACCGACAAAGGCCAGGCAGATTGCGGCTACCAGCATAGCCGCAATCATTCCGCCCCATAAACCGAAAAGTGACGTCACAAACGCCGATCCGAAGATAAGCAGCGTGTATCCGAGGTAGGAACCAAGGGCAAAAAAGTCTCCGTGGGCAAAATTAATCAGTTTTAAGACGCCGTATACCATGGAATAGCCCAACGCAATCAGCCCATAAAAAGAGCCGATGGTCAGGCCGTTGATGATTTGCTCGAAAACGACTTGCATAGTTCTTCTTCTCTGCGTTTTTACTTGAAAATATCAGACTATTCGGCGACTACAATCTTTCCTTGATCATCGACCATGTAGAGATAAAAAGGCACGCCCTCCCGATCTCCCTGAGCGGTGAATCCGATCGGTCCGGTTATACCGGGTACCCCATCGGCTTTATTTCTCAAAAACTCAGCCAAAACATCCGACTTCGTTGAACCGGTTTTATCAACTGCATCGGCAATAATATTTAATGCATCGGCGGCATAAATCGGCCACGGACTTGAAGGAATTTCACCGAATTTTTCCTTATAGGCCTTTAGAAATTCTTTTGCCTCGGCATAGGGTAAATCCCCCGGCAGCGGTTCATTAGTCATATAACACCCTTTTGCAATATCCAAACCGGCAATTTTAACAAATTCATCATTGATAGCGGCGTTTCCACCCACAAACGGGCACTTAATTCCGATTTCCCGCGCCTGGCTGATTAAAAGCGCGGCTTCGGCATAATACCCGGTGAAATACCAGACATCCGGCTGGGTTTCACGCAACTTGGTCAGGATCACTCGAAAATCTTTTTCACCCGGTGTGATCGCATCAAAGTATACGATTTCAGCAGTTCCTGCGGCGATGAGGGGTTCCAGGCCCCTTTTGGTATCCTCGGCCAGACCTTTGCCGAAAGCCGTATTGTCATGCATAACGGCAATACGCTTTGCATTGAACCTTTTGGGAACATCGTCTGCAAAAAATTTTCCCTGGCTGTCGTCACGGCCGCAGGTGCGGAAAAAGTATTTAAAATCTCTTTGAGTCAAACGAACAGCGGTGACGCCATAGCCGATATTGACCTTTTTATATCTTTCATAAATGTTTGAAGCCGGCTCACAAACCGATGATCCATAAGTTGAAACCACGGCAACGACATCTTTTTGCCCGACTAGTTTGGTCGCCGCCAAAGCACCGGTTTTGGGCTCACCGGCATCATCCACCACTCGAAGCTCGATCATTCGACCACCGAGAATACCGCCTTTTTGATTGATCAACTCAGCCGCAATTTCGCAGGACTGTTTAGCCATTTGACCTTCATACGCCCATGGCCCGGTAATAGGGCCCTGAAGCCCGATCACCACGGGCTTCTCAGCCGCCGTCGCAACCGGTGCGGACAAAACAAGGGCCAACATCACCCAACCCAAAATCATCAAGTAATTTGTCAATTTTGTGTTTTTCATTTTTTATCCTCTTTCATTCAGTTAAGTTTATCATCTATAAAAGGTTCATCGCTTTTTGGACAACGTTATCAGCGGTGAATCCGAATTTCTCCATGACCGTTTCACCCGGTGCGGACGCGCCGAAGTTGCACATGGCGATAATATCGCCTTTGTTGCCCACATAACGTTCCCATCCCAGGGCAATACCGGTTTCAACGGCAATTCGAGCTGTGATGCCCGGAGGCAGTATGTTGTCCTTATATTCCTGTGAATTTTGTTCAAATAATTCCCAGCTCGGCATACTGACGACTCTGGCGAACATGCGCTTTTGCGCCAAAATTTCTTGAGCGGCAAGCACCAGGTGTACCTCTGATCCGGACGCCATCAGGATGATATCGGGTTTACTGGGAGAATCGGACAGAATGTAAGCCCCCTTTGAAAGCCCTTCGGCTGCGGCATATCGGGTCCGATCGATGATGGGCAGGTTTTGGCGGCTTAGAATCATTGCTACGGGTCTGTCGACCATTTGCATGCATAGACGCCAGGCCATGGCGGTTTCCGTTGCGTCGGCCGGTCGGATAACCGTCAGGTTCGGTATGGCCCTCAAGCAGGCCAGGTGTTCAACCGGCTGATGAGTCGGTCCGTCTTCACCCACGGCAATGCTGTCGTGGGTAAATATATATATCACCGGCAACTTCATCAATGCCGCCAAGCGTATGGACGGCCGCATATAATCTGCAAATACGAGGAACGTTCCGCCATAGGGCCGAAGCCCCTTATGAAGCGCCATACCCGATAGAATCCCGCCCATAGCGTGTTCCCTGACCCCAAAACGAATGTTGCGTCCATCATACATGTTTTTCTGGAAATCATAAGAAAATTTCAAGAGAGTATTATTTGAAGGTGCCAAGTCGGCCGATCCGCCCACCAGAGCGGGAATTTTTTCGGCAATGGCATTGAGTAACTTGCCTGAAGCCGCTCGTGTGGCAATCGATCCTTCAGTGGGTAAAAAATCGGGTAACTGCGAATCCCACCCTTCTTTTAACGAATTATTTACGGCATGCGTCCATTTTTCTGCAAGGTCGGGATATTGACTGCGGTAGGCCTCAAATTTTTTCCGCCACCGGGTTTCCGCTGCCGCTCCTTTAACAGCGCTTTGTCGGAAGATTTTAAGAACCGATTCGGGCACAAGAAAATCAGCGTCCTCAGGCCATCCCAAATTTCTCTTCGTCAGCCGGACCTCTTCTTTACCTAACGGCGCGCCATGTGAAGATGATGAATCCTGTTTATTCGGACTTCCAAATGCAATATGCGTTCGAAGCTTAATAAAAGAGGGTTTTTCGATCTCAGCTTTGGCCGCTTCAATCGCCGATAAAATGGCATCTAAATCATTGCCGTCATCAATTTCCTGGACATGCCAGTTATAAGCCTTGAATCGAAGGGCAACATCTTCGGTAAACGTAATATCGGTATTTCCCTCGATGGAAACATGGTTATCATCGTAAATACAAATCAGTCGGGATAAACCGACGTGTCCGGCAAAGGAAGCTGCTTCGGAAGCAATTCCCTCCATCATGTCACCATCGCCACACAGAACATAGGTAAAGTGTTCAACAATTTTGCAACCGGGCCGGTTAAAATGAGTGGCCAGGTGACGCTCCGCCAAGGCCATGCCGACAGCGTTGGCAAAACCCTGCCCCAAGGGTCCGGTAGTCGTTTCCACGCCCGGGGTACAACCAAATTCAGGATGCCCCGGTGTTTTGCTGCCCCATTGACGAAAATTTTTGATATCGTCAAGCGATAATTCATAGCCTGAAAGATAAAGCAAACTATAAAGGAGCATGGAAGCATGACCGCAGGAAAGTACGAAGCGATCTCTGTCATGCCAGATAGGATTGGCGGGATTATGTTTAAGAATCCGAGTCCACAAGGCATAAGCGGCCGGTGCAAGCCCCATCGGCGCTCCGGGATGACCGGAATTTGCTTTTTGCACCGCATCCATTGTAAGTGTACGGATGGTATTGACACAAAGGTTATCTAAATCCGGCGAGCTTTCCGGCAAACCGTTATTCATGATACATTCTCCTTTTTACAATTTTGTTCTGAAGTCTTTGGCCGGTTTGATACACTTGTTTTTATTCAGATGCAAGGATTTTGATCATTCTATTGTATCTGCTTCCCTTCGCTTTAAAATAAGCTAAAGTGCTCGCAACCATTCAGGTTTCAATGCTATTTTACCGGCAAGCGCCTGATCGATCAACTTCAGCGTCATATCCTTTTCTTTCGGCAGTTTTGCTTTAATCGGAAGGTAGTTTGAAGCGTGATTCGCATGAAAAAGGCCTCTCGAAAGGTGGGTATGCGCAATGATGGTTCTCAGCTCGGCCAGCATTTCGTCGGGTTCAAGCAAAGGGAATTGACCCGCTTGATATTGTGCATCCATGGGCGTTCCGGGAATGAGCATCAGGCTTAAAGCGCCGACGTAGTCCGGATCTATGGTACTAAGTACCCGCCCGGTTTCTTCGGCGTGGATTGCCGAACGTTTGCGACCGGCAATTCCAAGAATAACGGTGATGGAAAGTTTGATACCGGCGGCTTTCACCTTTTTCCCCATCCGTATCATTTCGTCTGCGGTGGAACCTTTATTGATCTTTTGCAAAGTCTCGTCGTCACCGCTTTCAAGCCCCATATAGGCAATACCCAGGCCATGGTCCTTCAATGCTTTGAGATCATCCAGAGTTTTCATCTTCAGACTCTTTGCATTGGCGTAAATTCCTACCCGCGTAACCCACGGAAGTTGATTTTTAATTTCAGCAAGTATATTCAACAGCCTTTTTTGTGGAATAATCAAGGCATCACCGTCACAGATAAAAACGCGACGCTGACGTCGGCAATAATCGGCCGCAAAAGCAATATCTTCCATGATAATTGAATCCGGCTTGATTCGAAACCGCTCACCGGTATAGGTACCGCAAAATGTGCACTTGTTATGTGAACATCCGACGGTTGCTTGAATCAAAATACTGTTTGCCTCACTTGGAGGCCTGATAATCGTTCCTTCATAATGCATGAATGTTTCTCCGTATTAAACCCTCAAAGTCCCACTTATTGCTTATTTTTATTTATTTTACAGGTCTTTTTCCTGATGCCGACATTAATCCTGATGACCTCATTTTTCAACCCGTAATTTTTTAAAATATAGCCCATATCAACAATTCCCCCCATATCGCGGCTGCTTCTTACTTGACACACAAGGCTGATTCCTTTATGTTTCTAAACCTTAAATAAAATCTCAAAAAAACTGAAAATAAAATAGCTTAAGGTGTAGAAACATAAATGATGATGTATAAAAAAAGCGTCAAGGTTAGCCGAAATGCCCCTTGCCCTTGCGGAAGCGGGCTGAAATATAAAAAATGCTGTCTGAATTCACCGAAAGGTAGCGGGCCTGATCAGCTTAAAAAGTTATATGCAAATGCAAAAAAATATAATATCCGGCTCAAGCAACAGGTCGATATTGAAGGTATCCGAAAAGCCGGATGTCTTGTTTTGGATACGCTTGACTTAGTTGAAAATGAAATCCGGCCTGGAATAACCACGGATTCCATTAACACCATCGTACATGAATTCACTCTAAAAAATGGGGCCATCCCTGCCCCCCTGAATTATAAAGGCTATCCGAAAAGCGTTTGTGTTTCCGTAAATGAAGTCATCTGCCATGGGATTCCCAGTGAACGTGTTTTAAAAGATGGAGATATTGTCAATGTAGATGTAACCAGCATCTTGAATGGTTATTATGCAGACGCCAATAAAACTTTTTTCGTAGGAAGCCCCGGTCCTGATGCACGCAAAATAGTTCATGTGGCCCACGAAAGTCTTCGAAAAGGTATGGCCATGGTAAAACCCGGAAATACGATCGGTGATATCGGCTGGGCGATTCAAAAATATGCCGAAGGTGAAGGATGCTCGGTGGTAAGGGAATTTGTCGGCCACGGGGTGGGATTCGATTTCCATGAATCTCCTCAGGTCCCACATTACGGCAGTCGAGGCAAAGGCATCGAACTCATACCGGGTATGGTTTTTACGATTGAACCCATGATCAACTTAGGGAAAAAAGAACTCATCATTTTAGATGATCAATGGACCGCCATCACTGCCGACGGTTCACTTTCAGCCCAATTTGAGCAGACTATCGTTGTCACCGGCAATGGTTATGAAAGTTTAACACCTTACGAATAGCACCTTGCGATAGCCGATTGCAGGTCTTTGATTCGATACTTTTTTTATTCCCAAGTATCATCATCTTTCTTTTTCAAATCGATGTAATCTTTGTTTTTACCTTTTTCAGAAGAATTTTTTTTTGAAAATTCGTTATATCTATTTCCGAAATGAACATAATACCCCCGTCCCGGTTCATGGATAAAGGCAATCAGAAGCCAGTTGACCACACTGATGATCAGAGATCCGATCAGAGCTGATCCAAAACCCGCCACATGAAATCCTGCAATCACCCCTGAAGCCATTTGCAGCATCAATGCGTTGATCACAAAAGTAAAAAGTCCCATTGTGATAATATTGATAGGCAGCGTTAAAATCAGCAGAATCGGCCGAAAAAAAACATTTAAAATGCCCAATATGGCGGCTGTAAAAAATGCACTGAAAAATCCACTGACGTGAATCCCATCTATCATGAAAGCAGCCAACATAATGGCCGCCGTCAATATCAACCATCTGATAAAAAGAGGCTTCATTTTTTCATCCTTCACCTTATTGTACGGAGTTCAAAATACATTAACCGTTCTTTTATTTCTTAAATAATAATCACCACAAAATCGCAAGTCAAATTCGGTGTGAAATGGGAAAACCGGCATAAAAAACAAAGCGGAGTTTTTAATTATTTTAAAAAAAGATTTGCTTTATCAAACAAAATGAAGAATATGATCAATTTTGACTTTTTATGAGTTCATCAATAATAAACATTTCAAACCTCATGCGGTATAAAACAAAACGAAAAGCGGGGTAAATTCATGAATATCACCTTTTACGGAGCGGTACGAGAAGTTACCGGTTCCATGCATCTTCTGTCTTCGAAGAACAATCGTATCCTCTTAGATTGTGGCATGTTTCAGGGCCGTCGCAAAGAAAGTGATCTAAAAAACAGAACCTTACCTTTTGCCCCTGAAATGTTGACCAATGTTGTCCTTTCTCACGGCCATATCGACCATTCCGGACGGATTCCGCTTCTGATAAAAAACGGGTTCAAAGGACGAATTATCTGCACGCGAGCCACGGCCGATGCCTGTGAATTTCTTTTGCTCGATAGCGCTCACATTCAGGAATCAGACGCCCAATACCTAAATTATAAGACCTTAAGAGGTCATCTGTACAACTTGAAAACATCGCGTAAGTCCAAAAATATTTCAACGCGCAGCATGAATGAAATCAAAAAAATGCTGAAAAAAGATCGCCATGCATTGAATATGGAAACAATCAATGCTGAAATTCAAAAATACCGCCTGGAACAAATTGAACCCCTTTATACATTTGATGAAGCACAGGAATCCCTGAGTTATTTTGACGGCTATCCCTATAAAGAGCCCATCGCAATCGGACAAGATATGACCTGTACGTTCTACGACGCCGGACATATTTTAGGGTCCGCCATGTGTTTGATCAAAGCCGAAGAAAACGGCCGTTTGTACCATATCGGTTATACCGGAGATATTGGAAGATTTGACAAACCCATCACCAAAGATCCGACCACCCTGTTTAAGGAAACCGATAGCGTTTTAGATCTGCTGGTTATGGAAAGCACTTATGGAAAACGCCATCATGGTCCGGTCGAAGACCTAAAAAAACGAGTCAAACAGGTCATTAATGAAACATTTGACAGAGGTGGAACCGTTGTCATTCCCGCTTTTGCATTCGGTCGGACCCAAGAAATCGTTTATGTCCTGCATGAATTATATAATGAAAATCAGGTCCCGAAACTTCCGGTCTATGTCGATAGCCCCTTGGCAACCAAACTGACCCGGGTCTTTGGAGAACATCCTGAAGTCTATGACCTTGAAACCCATGAAACCTTTCTGGAACGCGGCAAAAACCCATTTTCTTTCAAACAGTTGAAATTCACCAGTTCGGTTGAAGAATCAATGGCATTGATGCGTGAAGAAAAACCCCATATCGTCATTGCATCTTCAGGAATGTGTGAAGCCGGCCGCATTCTTCACCATCTTCGATATAAAATTCATGATCCGAAAAATACAATTCTCATTGTCGGGTTTATGGCTGAAAACACCCTTGGCCGCCGTATTCGAGATCTCGGTTGGGAATATGAAAAATCCGGTAGAGTCGGCTCGCCACCCATGGTAAAATTTCTCAATAAAACCTATCCGCTCAGCGCTCATGTGGTCAGGCTGAGAGGCTTCAGCGCCCATGCCGACCAAACCGAGATGCTCCGCTTCCTGAAAGAGTCGAATTTGCAGGTCAAACAGATCGCGATTGTTCACGGTGAAGAAGAAGAATCCACGAGCTTCAAAAAAAAGTTAAACGAAGAGGGCTATAGTGCATTCGTACCGCATATGGGAGAACCATTCGAGATAAAATAATAAGGCATTTTCGTCCATTATATTTTGTTTGCATTGACCAAACGCACGAAATGTTCAAAGGATCGATCATATGTGCTTTCTGCATCTTGAGGGAAACAACACGCTGGAAGTTCCCGGTTTTTTAAATGATATCTTAAGCAATCACAGCAGATGCCGGTACGGGAACATGAGCCGTAGCTGCAGTTGCAGGATATAAGATTCTGTTCTTTTTTACATTCCATTGTGTATCTCCTTTAGTCATCGCGCCAATTTTATCTATACCTCACAGAAATGTTTTTGTTTATACGCCTCTAAAAGCCGGGTAACTTCTTCTTTACATTCCCCGCAGACCGTACCGACCTTGGTCTTTTCTTGGAGTTCATAAAAAGTTCGAGCCCCATCAAGAACTGCGTGTTCAATTTCCTGATCGGTGACATTCATGCATTGGCAGACGACTCGCGCTTCTTCTTTTTGGACCTTGTCTTCCATGCCGTGGCGAAGATAATAATCGTTGATCGCCATACGTAAGGCCTTATCCCCGAGTACCGAGCAATGGATTTTGTGCTCCGGCAAGCCACCGAGCTCTTTATTGATGTCTTTGGCCGAAATCCGGTAGGCATCTTCGAGTTTCATTCCTTTAACCATTTCCGAAAGAACGGAGGTGCTGGCGATTGCACTGGCACAGCCGAAAGTTTTCCATTTACAATCGGTAATAATGCCTTTATCTTTATCTACCTGAATAACGACGATCATCTCATCGCCGCATTTTATATTACCTGTGACGCCTTTTCCATCCTCCTGGTAACTGTCTTCGTCCATCAGGATATTTCTAGGATTCATGAAATGATCTTTGACTTTATCGGTATAAACCCAACTTGGCTGTGTCATGACGCCCTCCTTACGTATACGGTCGACATCTCTCTAATTTTTGCAATCACCCGGGGAAGAACATCAAGCAAATACTCAACTTCTTCCATCGTGTTTTCGCGTCCCAGGCTGATGCGTATGGAACCGTGAGCACATTCCACCGGTGCCCCGGTTGCTAAAATTACATGTGAGGGATCAAGTGAACCCGAGGCGCAGGCAGAGCCGGTTGAAACGGCAATTCCTTCCAAATCGAGATACAGTATGATCGCCTCTCCCTCCGCACCGTCAAATGAGACATTGAGCGTACCGGCAAGGCTGTCGGTCGGATGGCCGATAAACCGCACATCAGGAATTTTGGCCGCGATGCCTTCTTTAAGCATAGTTTTTAATTCAAGCAGCCGTTTCTCCTCGGTTTCCATCTCCTGAGAACGCATCTCAATCGCTTTTCCAAGGCCGATGATCCCAAGGGTATTTTCCGTTCCGGCCCTTCGCCCCTTTTCCTGATGACCGCCTCGAATCAGAGGGCAAAACGGAACTCCTTTTTTAACATACAATGCGGCAATGCCTTTGGGCCCATAGATTTTATGGCCTGAGAGCGTCAGAAAATCAACATTGAGATTTTCAACATTTACCGGCACCTTACCTACGGCCTGAACCGCATCCGTGTGAAACAAAGCCCCTTTTGAGTGCACAATCTCGGCGATGGTTTTAATATCCTGAAAAGTGCCGATTTCGTTGTTGGCCATCATTACCGAAACCATACTCGTTCGCTCGGTAACCAGATCTTTCAACCGGTCCAGGCTGATCTTGCCATGCTGGTCCACTTCCAGATACTGAACATTGACGCCCTTTTCCTTAAGGCATTTTGTTGTTTCCAATATGCAGGGGTGCTCTATAGTCGTGGTGATAATGGTATCACCCTTAACTAAATTAGATCCACAGTGTTTTGAAGAGCAGGTAATAATGGAAAGAACCGTATTATTTGCCTCTGAGCCGCTTCCCGTAAACATGATTTCCTTGGGAGATGCGCCCAAAAATGAGGCGACTTTTTGACGTGCCTCTTCAACGAATTGCCTTGCATGTCGACCAAATGTGTGCAGGCTGGAAGGATTGCCGAATATTTCCATACCCTCTACCATGGCCTTCTTAACTTCCGGATGAAGAGGTGTTGTTGCATTGTTATCCATATAGATTCTCTTTACTGCCATAAATTCCTCCTCAGTTCAGTTTGACGATTTAGTTCATCCCTGTTTCTAAATACCTATTATTTAAACTTTTTACAAGTTCATCATATATTACGGGATAACTTTTTTGGGGCGGAGAGTTGAAAAGGTCGCACTTGAAGAGGCGGGCCTTAGGCTGGCCCGCTTTACGGCCTAAATTGTAATCATGCTCAAATAGATTGAAACACAAAGGTTGGTGAGAACCGGAAATGAGCGGTGGATTGAATGGAATGTTTATTGTCTATAATCTTTAAATTCTTCAGACTTTGGACGGAAAAAAACCATAGCGGCAGCTGAAATCGCAATAAAATTATAAAGGGTCTGAAATTCAGCACCCAGCAAAAAAAGAACGAGCCCATAAATACCAATGCCCCCTGAAATCGCAAGTGAAACAATAATTGCAGACATATACTTGATTTCATCCGGCGATTTTATACCTGTTACGGTTGCGGACCGCAAATTTAACCGCCTATTTTTAGATCGGGTCGAAAGCATCAGATTCCTTACATAGTAAGCAATAAATAGTTCGGCAACTGAAATACCGTAAAGTATTTTCTTTAACAGCTCAATAGAAAAGCCGGATCCTAGATGGTTACCCCGGATTTGGTCACCGAACATATGACAAATAATGACATAGATAAATAAAGAACCCAACATTGCCGACCAAATAACCCATAAAGATCCCATCGCTCCTCCGAAAGATACCTGACTTTCTTTATTCTGGATAATATTTCCTTATATGTATTGGACTTTAAAATTCCAACATTCAATGGATTTTGTTTTTTGATCCGATTGTTTTTTTGGATGTTAATGAATTAATCGTCCAATTCATCTTGTACTTTACGGAAAATTTTTCTGCACATTCAGTTTATCTTTTTTTCGATATACGGTTCCCTGAAAGATTGCGATGATATCATCTTGTTCATCCGTGATTTGAACGGTATAAGTTGCCAGTTTCGGCTTCAAAGACACTTCTTTGGCTTCTGCAAATAGGATTCCTTCGGTAACTGCTTTTAAATAAGAAATACTTACATTGATAGCCACCGCTGCATTGCCGTGCGAATTTGAAGCTGCCGCAAAAGCCAGATCCGCCAAAGAAAATATTGCAGCCCCGTGGGCGATATCAATGCCGTTTAAATGATGTTTCGCAAGTTCCAGTTTTGCTTTTGCGTATCCTTTATCGACTTCCAATAACTGGATGCCGACATATTCCGCAAACTTGTCATTTTTAAAAAATTGTCTTAGATTTTCCACATTCCTTCTCACTTTAATTTCATATTTTTTAAAACATAAAGAATTTACTGGAGTCGTTTTCTTACAAATCTTTTTTCGCTGATTCAAGGATCTTTATTTTCATAAAATCGAATCCCTTATATATTTCTTGGCCTGATCCCAGTCTACGAACTTGTCCTTGCCATCTTTTAGGCTCTGTTCTCTTTCTTGCAAGACATTTTCATGCCAAGAAGGTGAAGAGAAATCAGGAGCACTCCGGCAAATGTCCTCCCACAGCATTTCCATTGCCTTGAGTTTTTCTTCAGTAGTCATTTCCCACAAATTGAGAGTCATAGATTACTTCCTTTTTAAAATGTCGTTGATAGAAATAAGAAGTTTATTCATCAAAACATTATACTTTTCATACACTTTCTATGCAAGTGCTTTAACATCTCATTTGTTATCAACAAACTTAATAAAGTTTTTTTTGACTTCTTATTTCGCTTTCATTATGTTCGGTTTAAGGATTACAAGGAAAATTCAAACCCGATTTCCAAATTGAATACATGATGAGGGCGATATGCGGCAAATTCATTTAAAACTTATTCCCGGCGATGGCGTAGGTCTAGAAGTAATAAGGGAAGGAAAACGAATTTTAAATCAAATTGAGAAAATCCATGGCGGCATCAAATTCAAATATGATGAGTACGATTGGGGATGTACCTATTACTTAGAACATAAAGAAATGATGCCCAAAGACGGTATAAAAATCTTATCTGATTGTGATTGTATTTTACTTGGTGCCATAGGATTTCCCGGGGTACCGGATCATATTTCCTTAAGGCAGCTCCTTTTACCCATTCGGCAGGAATTTGATCAATATATCAATTTAAGACCCATACAATTACTGGAAGGATTGAACTCGCCCATAAAAGTGACAAATCCCAAGGATATTGATTTTGTCGTGATCAGAGAAAACTCGGAAGGCGAATATTGCGGTAAGGGGTATGTCTTAAATGAAAACACCCCGGATGAAACTGTTGTCCAGGAAGCATGGTTTTCAAGAAAAGGAACCGCCCGCGTGATCCGATATACATTTGAATATGCCGTTAAAAGAGGCTTGAAAAAAGTCCTCAGTGCAACAAAATCAAACGCTTTGAACTATTCAATGGTATTTTGGGATAAAATATTTAATGAAATAAGAACAGAATATGAAAACATCGAATCCGAGAGCATGCATGTCGATGCGCTGGCCGGATTGTTTATCATCAATCCGCGCAGGCTGGATGTTGTTGTTGCCAGCAACCTGTTCGGAGATATATTGACGGATCTGGGATCGGCCATGTTAGGCAGTATCGGCATATCACCTTCTGCAAATATCAACCCTGAAAAAAAATATCCCAGTATGTTTGAACCCATTCATGGTTCAGCACCGGATATCGCCAGCAAAGGAATAGCCAATCCGATCGGTACCATCTGGTCAATCGCCTTGATGCTGGAACAGCTTGAATTGGTTGAGATGAGTCAACTCTTGATGCAGGCAATGGGGATGGTTATAAAGGAGAAAAAAGTAAGAACTCCCGATTTGGGCGGTAAAAATACAACTAGTGAGGTTGCGGAAGAAATCTGCAATAAATTATCTGCGCTTTCGGGATAAGCCATTGAGATCAAATTTCAGGAGAACTCTGATGAAAATTTTCATCTGGCGCCACAGCAAAAAATTTTCCAGTTGGTCGATGTTTAATGAACCTCATATTTATCGTGATAATTACATGCAGGCAGAGGTTATTGTTTTAGCTCATACCAAACAGGAAGCTTTGGAAATGATAGAAACGGATTCTAAATGGGATATTGAAGAATTAAAACGAATAGAGCCTCAAGTTATCCCCTTGGACCAACCTGCAATCGTCAGCAAGCTTATTGATTTTGGATAGAAGAAAATGTAGTGGCTACCTTCATTTCTCGATAGCTCAAAACTAAAAGGGTGCGGCTCTTATGGAGCAAGTTAAATCAACCGGCAATAAAGGCGTTCATCATTATCAGCATAGGATTTACACCACTGCCTGACA
>JAFGES010000087.1 GCA_016931455.1 Desulfobacterales bacterium
GTTGAGTAATTCCGAGCTTTTAGCGATACTCTTACGTACCGGTGTCAAAGGAAACAGCGCGATTGATTTGGCCAGAAAAATGCTGGATAAGTTTGGCACGTTCCGTAATATGAGCCATACCGACGCGCGCGACTGGAAAGAATTCAAAGGCTTAGGCCCGGCTAAAATCGCGCAGATTAAAGCTGCATTAGAAATAAGTAGGCGTTTCCGCGAAGACGAAGTTCTTCCCTCTAAACAAAAAATTACAACAGCAAAAGAAGTTGTTGAAATCATTATGCCGCAAATGCGCGACCTCAAGACCGAAGTCTTTAAAGTTGTTTATCTCAACAGCAACAACAAAATAATCGATATTGCCGATGCCGCCCACGGCACAGTAAATCAGGCCGCGCCGATTGTGCGGGAAATTATTCATGGTGCTCTGCAGAAATTCGCCGCCGCGATTATCTGTGTTCACAATCACCCCAGCGCCAACATTGCCCCCAGCCAGGAAGATAAAAAAATAACCGGCGAACTCGCCGCCGCAGGTAAATTAATGGGAATAAAGATGTTGGACCATATCATCATCGGTGACGGTAGCTATTTTAGCTTTGCAGATGCAGGGATAATGGGGTAATGTTTTATTAATTATTAGAGGTAAAATGACTAATAAAAAAGACTTGTCAGAACGCGATATCTGCACACAATTTATATTACCTGCAATAGTCAAATCTGGATGGGATGTCGAAAAACAAATCCGCGAGGAAGTCTTTTTCACTGACGGTCGTATTTATGTAAAAGGTCAGAAAACTGCGCGTGGCGAACGCAAACGCGCTGATTTTATCCTTTACTTAAAACCCAATATTCCTATCGCAGTAGTTGAGGCCAAGGATAACAATCATTCTGTTGGTGCTGGCTTGCAGCAGGCTCTCAAATATGCCGAGATACTCGATGTGCCGGTTGCATTTAGTTCAAACGGTGATGGGTTCCTAATGCATGACCGCTCTGGTTTTACAAAGATTGAGCAGGAGCTTTCTTTGGAAAGCTTTCCATCACCCACTGAACTCTGGCAGATGTACAAAAAGTATAAAAAGATTGAAACTCCTGCGCAGGAGGAGATTGCTTCATTCGACTACTTCTTTGATGGATCAGGACGTGCACCGCGTTACTACCAGCAGATCGCCATTAACAGAACTGTGGAAGCTATTGCTCAAGGCCAGAATCGCATCCTGCTTGTCATGGCGACTGGCACAGGTAAAACATATACAGCTTTCCAAATCATTTATCGTCTCTGGAAGAACGGGCGAAAAAAGCGCATTCTTTTTTTAGCAGACCGCAATGTTCTTATTGATCAAACCAAGCGCAATGATTTTAAACATTTTAAAGACCGCATGACGGTTATCAGAAAAAAGAAAATTGACAAAGCGTTTGAAATATATCTTGCACTTTATCAGGGATTGACAAACTACAATGAAGACAAGGACGCTTACCGGGAATTCAGCCGGGATTTCTTTGATCTGATAATCGTGGATGAGTGTCATCGTGGAAGTGCGGATGCCGACAGTGCGTGGCGGGAGATTCTCACCTATTTCAGTTCGGCAACACAAATCGGACTCACTGCTACACCAAGAGAAACGAAAGAAATATCCAACATCGAATATTTCGGTGAACCAATTTACACCTATACCCTCAAGCAGGGTATTGAAGACGGATTTTTAGCTCCGTATAAAGTTATTCGTGTCGGTTTAAACGTTGATCTTGAAGGCTGGCGCCCTGAAGAAGGGAAAAAGGACAAAGACGGTCATAATATTGAAGATCGTATTTATAACACCAAAGATTTTGATAAAACTCTGGTGATAGATGAAAGAACCAAAACCGTTGCTAAAAAAATAACGGAATATTTACAGAAAACAAACCCTTTTGATAAAACCATTGTATTCTGCGTAGACATAGAGCACGCGGAGCGCATGCGTCAGGCTTTGGCGATTGAGAATCAAGACCTAGTATTGGAAAATCACAAATATATAATGCGTATTACCGGCGATGATGATGAGGGCAAGCGGGAAGTGGATAATTTCATCAATCCCGAAGAACGCTATCCTGTTATTGCCACCACATCAAAACTAATGACGACAGGTGTTGACGCACAAACCTGCAAACTGATTGTTCTGGATTCCAACATAAAATCCATGACTGAATTCAAACAGATTATAGGTCGTGGTACACGCATCAATGAAGATTATGACAAAACTTATTTTACCATTATGGATTTTCGCAATGCAACAGACCTTTTTGCCGATCCTGCATTTGATGGACCACCTTTGATGATTAAAACAGTTAAAGGGGAAGAAGAATTAACCGATAAAGACATACACCCAGAAGAAGATCAGGAAATTATTGATCCTGAAACCGGCACAATGGTTGATTTCTATATAGGTGAACGTAGATACCCGACAACGCCGGAGATAATTACAGGCGGTGAGATTATCTCTGAACCGCGTCCCAAGGTCTATGTCGCTGGCGTCGATGTATCCATTCTTAATGAAAGGATACAGCATCTTGACGGCAGCGGGAAGCTTATTACCGAAACACTTAAAGATTATACGAAAAAAGGTATTTTACAGGAATATCGTACACTTGAAGAATTTCTTAAACGATGGAATAGCTCAAATAAAGAGAAAGCAATTATTGACGAATTAGAATCGCACGGCGTGATATTGGATAATCTACTGGATGAAGTTAAAAAAGATTTGGATATATTTGATCTGATTTGCCACATCGCCTGGGATATGCCCGCGCTTACACGCAGGGAACGCGCGGAGAAAGTCAGAAAGCGAAATTACTTTACAAAATACGGTGAAAAAGCACGCACAATAATTGATGCGCTTCTGGATAAATACGCTGACGAAGGAATCGAAAATATTGAAGACCTATCCGTCTTGCGTATTGAACCTTTTAACAAGATTGGCACTCCGGCGGAAATTGTTCAGATATTCGGCGGTAGAGATAAATATTTACACGTTATCGAAGAACTGGAACACGAACTCTACGCGGCAGCTTAAGGACAATCAATGAAAGATATCGGTAACATTATTAAAAAATTACAAAATATAATGTGGAAAGATCCCGGTGTTTCCGGTGACGCCCAACGTATAGAACAACTAGGTTGGCTAATCAGCCTGAAAATACTGGATGATAAAGACAAAGAGCTTAAACTGATCAACGATTCCTATAAATCACCGATACCTCGCTACCTCCAATGGCACAAATGGGCTGGTGATGATGAAGGCATGACTGGCGAGGAACTAAAAAGTTTTGTCGATACAACGCTAATACCGAAATTAAAAAACCTTGATGTGAGTTCAGGTAATAAACGTGCTTTAATTATTCGTGAAATATTTGACGGCACGAATAACTATATGAAAAACGGCACAATCATCCGTCAAGTGCTCAACGAATTGAATAAAATTGATTTCAATAGTTCAGAAGACCGCCACGTTTTCGGCGATATTTACGAAACAATTTTACGTGATCTGCAAAGCGCGGGCAATTACGGCGAATTCTATACACCATGAGCGTTGACGGAATTTATCACCGAAATGGTCAATCCGCGCCTGGGTGAAAAAGTGCTTGACCCCGCCTGTGGGACGGGAGGTTTTTTAACCAGCGCCATTGAAAATATCCGCAAGCGGGATGTCAAAGGTGTTGATGATCTCAAAGTCTTGGAAAAAACAATTCACGGCATGGAACTAAAACCCCTACCTTTTATGCTTTGTGTCACTAATCTGATTTTGCATGATATTGAAGTGCCCAATATTGATTACACCGATAGTCTGAATCGTGAATATACATCTATCGGACAAAAAGACAGAGTGGATGTAATTCTAGCTAATCCGCCGTTTGGCGCATCAGTTGCCGATAGAGTAGAAACAAACTTTCCGGTTAATTTTCGGACAACAGAAAGCGCCGATTTGTTTTTGATGCTCATGGTGCGTTACCTCAAAGACGATGGCCGCGCCGGTATTGTTCTGCCGGATGGCTCGCTCACAGGCGATGGCGTAAAACAGCGCATTCGCCAGCATTTCCTTGAAAATTGTAATCTCCATACAATAGTCCGTCTGCCAAATTCGGTTTTTCAACCCTACGCCAGCGTTGCCACTAATCTGCTTTTCTTTGAAAAAGGCAAATCAACAAAAGATATCTGGTATTGGGAACACAAACTGCCGGAAGGTGTTAAAGCCTACAGCAAAACCAAACCGATTCAGAAAAGTGAATTCGGAACGCTGAAAAAATGGTGGAAGAAACGCAAGGAAAACGAACAGTCGTGGAAAGTATCAATCAATACGATTATTGAAAACGGCTATAATCTCGACATTAAAAATCCGCATACGCCGGAAGTAACACACGAATACACCAGTGCAGAACTTGTAAATCTTTTGCATGATTCATTTAGAAAGAGTGATGAACTGTTAGATGAACTAAAAAAGGAAATTGGAAATGCCTGATTGGAAGCATGTAAAGATAACTTTCCCAACAGAGAAATTAGAAAAGTTTATTGAACCAGTTAAACGCACAGTACAAGAAACAAAAGGGAAAGATTATAATACAGTTTATGGTGTAACCAATATTGAAGGAATAACAGTAACTGGAAAAAAAGCTAGTAACGACATTTCAAATTACATTACAATTGATGAAGGTTGCTTTGCATATAATCCATATAGAATTAATGTTGGTTCTATCGGATTTAACAATAGCAATATAAAAGGTTGTGTAAGCCCAGCTTACGTGGTTTTTAGGACACGGCCTAGTTTCAGCTCAGAATTTTTATTTCTGTATTTGAAAAGTGATTTTGGAAATCATCTTATTAATTGGTATGGAAATCGTGGAGGTGTGCGAAACGCTCTTCGATACGATGATCTATGTAAAATTGATGTACCCAAAATTGATTATAAAGAACAAATTGTTTTGGTTAATAAAATTCAAAAGGCTAGGACAACTATTTCTGCATTCAACTCAAGTGTCGATGATCAATTATCTTTACTCAAAAAATTGCGTCAGCAGATTTTACAGGAAGCCGTTGAAGGCAAGCTGACGGAAGATTGGCGGAAGAAAAATCCCAAATTAATCAGTGGTGATAATCATGCGTCAAAACTACTGGAAAAAATCAAAGCCGAAAAAGAACAATTAATCAAAGAAGGAAAAATCAAAAAAGACAAACCGCTGCAGCCAATTACTGATACAAAAAAGCCATTTGATCTTCCAGAAGGTTGGGTGTGGTGCAGATTAGGGGACGTTGCTTTTGGTTTTGAATATGGATCAAGTGCGAAATCTAGCAAAGAAGGCAAAATACCAGTGTTACGAATGGGTAATATACAGAACGGACGCATCGAGTGGGAAGATTTGGTTTATTCCAGTAATGCTTCGGAAATAAAAAAACATTTACTTAAATGTAACGACTTATTATTCAATAGAACTAACAGCCGCGAGTTGGTTGGTAAAACTGCCCTCTATGAGAGTGATGAAAAGACAATTTATGCCGGGTACATTGTGCGATTTCATATGCACGGAAATATTATGCCCCAATACACTAATTTCATAATGAACTCATCATTTCATAGGAGCTGGTGCAATGAAGTAAAAGCAGATGCCCTTGGTCAATCAAATATTAATGCAACTAAACTTCGAGATTATAGGTATCCTTTAGCGCCCATTGCCGAACAACAAAACATTGTCGAGCGCGTGGATAAACTTATGATTATGATTGATGAACTGGAAAAACAAGTCACCGAACGTAAAGACAAATCCGAAAGACTGATGCAGTCGGTATTACGCGAGGCGTTTATGCAATGAAAGTATATTTTTCTGATATTTTCAAAATTAGCCCCGATGTGCTTGAAAAATATGGAGCACTTAATATTTCTTTAATTAATGATTTGCCGTTGTTTATTGATCCATTCCTGCTATTCAATAGTCCTAAGCCAGAATATCAAAGACTACATAAAGAGATTTTAAGATACGTGGCTTTCCTAAGGGATCGCTCTATTGAGCAATCTATTAGCAAAGGACTACTCAAAAGCTGGTATACATTCCCAGAAGTTAAGCAGACTTGGTTGGGATATAGTGAAGTAGGTAACAGGGGACGTGGGCCGGGGATAGATTTTGCACGTGCATTTGATGAAAATTTAAAAGGGCAATTTTCTGATTTTGATAAAGATACTATATGCCAAAGTCCGCATTTGGAAAAATTTTGTTTAGTTAAAGAAAAAATCGGTAAAGATAATATAAGTGATTTTGTAACTAATTTAATTAAAGGTTTTTTACTCCGATATACGGAAAAGTTTGCACAAAAATATATAGATTCATCAATGAGAAAAAGTTTTACAGTTAGTCATGTTGATTTTAATTATACGACATGTTCATGGAATTCCAGGCAATTCGAGCTTCCTATTGATATCTTGAATACTCAAAAAGAAGACTACGTTTTATTAACACCAAAAGATTTATTAACTAAAGACGATACTTGGATAAATAAGACTGATTTAGTCAACAATTTTAATAATATTGTTTCAGCGGTATCTAATGAAGAGCTACGTGCACAGCTAAGTTTTTATTTTGTCAGAAATTTACCGAAGCCAAAATATACTAAGAAAGGCAAAGAAAAGAAACCAAGTAAGACTGACATAGCAAAAGCAGTTGGCGCTGTAATAAAAGAATATCCAACGCTGATCGATTATTACATTAAATATAAAGAGGATAAGAGTGAAGAAGCCAAGTCGGTTAGCGGTGAACGTGTCGCTGAAGTACAAAAGTTATTTATAGAAAACCTTTCAAAGTTTATTAGTTTATTAAATAAAGAAACTAAATTTTATTTTCTTCGAAAAGATACTCTTTCTGCTGCCTATGAGCGTGTTTTGTTTTTAAAAAATGTTATTGAAAATAAAGATGGTTATAGAATCTTCTATATCAAAGGTGTCCCTATTAAACGTGAGACGGATGTGCATGTCATGTTTCGTTTAACTTGGTTTGCATCACCAGATGACGTTACGCCTGAAGCAAATGATGGACGAGGTCCAGTTGATTTTAAAATATCACAAGGCGCTTTTGATAAAACCTTAGTCGAATTCAAATTAGCATCTAATACTCAGCTTGCAAAAAATCTGCAAAATCAGGTTGAAATCTACAAGAAAGCCCACGATACGGATAAAACCATAAAGGTAATAATATTTTTCTCGGCAAAAGAAGAGCGACGAGCGAAAAAGATTCTTACTGCTTTGGGACTTTCTAATGAAAAATATGTTGTTTTAATAGATGCAAGAAAAGATAATAAAGTATCTGCTCCAAAAGCTAAGTAAACTGCGTAAATTTAATAAACATGTAAGGTTTTAACTTTATTAACGTAAATTAAAAATCATTATTTTAGGAGGTTGCTGATGTGAAAATAATGGTGACGGTTGTACTAGCTCACTAATTCGGTAACTTTTTGGAGTTTATCAAAAGGCGTTTCATAATTCAATCCACCATGCCTTCTGA